>CAMWLC010000082.1 GCA_947174995.1 uncultured Porphyromonadaceae bacterium | reverse complement strand
AACTAACCCAAATCCCCCCTCCCAAAACTCCCATAATTCCCATAATTCCCATAAAAAAATGATTACCCTCACCATCAAGATCAACGAGATCATCTACGACATCCAGAACAAGACCTACCTCACCGGTAAAAGCCGCGCCGACGGTGCCAACCATCAGCAGGTGGCCCAGATGATGGCCAACGAAGACGAGGAGAACGCCAACCAGATCCGCCGCTCCATCCACACGGCCCTGGGAGAGATCCGTACCCGCCTGGCGGAGTATCATCACACCGACATCTCGGCTGTCAGCAACCTCTACGACGACACGGAGGACACCGTCACGCTCCAGTGTGCTTTTCCGAGCAATTTCAACACCGCCGCGCTGGCCGGAATAGCCGCCACAATCCACGAGTATGTGGTGGCCCGCGCCGTGGCCGACTGGTTTACCATCACCCATAAGGCCGATGCCGAGGATTACCGCAAGACCGCCTCCCTCTGCCTCGACACCCTGGCCGAGGCCGTGTCCAAGCGCATACGTCCCACCCGCAAGATCTCCGACTGACCATGACCTCCACCCTGCATCTCACGCTCTTCACCTCGGAGCTTCTCGCCGACCTGCGGGCCGAGGGATGGCGCGTGGCCGACGTGCTCGGCGAGTCGTCGGGCCATCTTCGCCACCAGTGGGCCGACATCTGCGAACCGGGCAATCTCCAGACCGTGGCGCGTGCCCTCAGGCTCACCTGGGCCGAGGCCCTCGCCCTCCCCGGCCTGGAGTCATGCCCCGCCGCAGAAACGGCGGAAGCCGGAGCGGACCATGACGATCTGCTCCGGCTTCCGGAAAAGTTTGAATGTCTGGCACGCTGTCATCCCGACGCGGGGATGCTGGTGCTGCTCAGGCTCCACGCCCTGATGGTGGCCGGGGCGCTCGCCGCCTTCGCCGAGACCCTCCCCGGGAGCGATGCAGCGCTCAGGCGAACGCGCCGCTCCGAGGCCCTCGAGGTCCTGAGGCAGGCCCTCGCGGCCGCCTCCCCCTCTGATGACGGTTCAGCTTCGGCCTGTTCCTTCCGGCGAAAGGTGCCACCACTGTGACACACGCCCGACTCGCTGAGAGCCCGTCACTCGCTCACGAGCACCATGAACTGCCACGGCGCAAGAGTCGCCGGCAGTTCGGCGGGCGCACCCGTGAAATGGTTCTGCAGCCCCTTCACGTCAGGTGCCTTCCCCTTGAACGAGAGGGGCACCTCGGCATCGCTCAGGTTGGCGATGACAGTCACTGTGTCATCGCCGGCCTTGCGGGTGAAGGCCACCACGTCATTGCTTCCCGTGGCGTGAAACTCGGGAAATTCCTTGTTCTTGGCCGAAAGCGCGGGATGGCTGTGACGCAGTCCGTTGAGCATCTTGTAGAAGGTGGTGAACTCGTTGGGCGTATAGTCCGGCTGCACGCTGTCGGTCTCGAAAAACTCGAAGGCGTGGTTGAAGCCCACCTCCTGACCGGTGTACATCATCGGCACCCCGGGGAGGGTGTAGCTCAGCACGGCGAAGGCCCCCAGGCCGCGGCCGTAACGCTCGAACTCCGTTCCCTCCCAGGAGTTCAGGTCATGATTGGTGACCATCTGCATGTGCACCGCCCCGGCGGGATAATCCTTGGCCTGACGCTCCAGCAGATTTTTGATGTCACGCGCATCGGCCTTGGGAAGTTTCTGCCCATGCTCCATGGCGTAAGCGTTAACCCCCTTCGAGGCGGCGATGGCATTGAACACATCCTTCATCGGCCATGCGTAGTCCACGTCGAAGGCTTTCGAGAGCAGGGGCTCGCTCGACGATTCGGCCAGCATCAGCACCGGCTTTATGGCCTGAAGACGCGGACGCGCCTCCTCCCAGAAGTCAGCAGGCACCTCTCCGGCCACGTCGCAGCGGTAGCCGTCGATGTCGGCCTCGCGCACCCAGTACTCCAGGGCGTCTATCATGGCCTCGCGCGTGGCGGGATTGGAATAGTCGAGCTTGTAGGTGTCGGTCCAGTCGAAGGGGCCGAACATCTCCCCCTTCTCATTGCGGGCGTAATACTCGGGATGCTCCGTCACCCAAGCGTTGTCGCAGCCCGTGTGGTTGCACACCTCGTCGAGTATCACCCTCATTCTCAGGCTGTGGGCCGTGCGTACGAACTCCTGAAGGTCCTGCATGGTGCCGAACTCCGGGTTGACACCCTTGTAGTCCTTCACGGCATAGTAACTGCCGAGTGTTCCCTTGCGGTTGGCCTCGCTGATAGGATGTATCGGCATGAGCCACACCACATCCACCCCGAGGTCGGCCAGGCGCGGAAGCTCCTTCTGCATACCGCGCAGATTGCGCTCGGGAGTGCCTTGACGCAGGTTCACCTCGTAGATCACGGTGTTGTCAAACCATTCCGGAGCCGGCGAGGAGGCCTTCGTCTTCCCGAGATTCGATCCCGCGAGAGCCGGCATCGCCGCCCCGCCCACAAGCAGGACAGCCATTATCTTTCCAATTCTCTTCATAATCTATCGAATTTTAATTATTTATTCAGTTTCTAAGATTAGCCAAACCGTCCCCTCCCAAATTTCCCAAATCTCCCACCCCCCCCACGTTTGCCCCCCGGCCCGGAGTGCGCCGGCGGGGGGGG
>CAMWLC010000081.1 GCA_947174995.1 uncultured Porphyromonadaceae bacterium | reverse complement strand
GACTATATCAACTACACCAACAGCCTAAAGTCATGAAAAAGACCCTTCAGATGATTTTGCTTATTGCCGCCGGAGCCGCGGCGGGGGCGTGCCTGCATGAGTGCCAATCGCGGGGACAGCTGCAGCCTCCCGAAGCGCAGGGCTATACGGTGATTGACACGGTCAGATATTACGACACTATCCCCTGTTATCTTCCGGTTCCGAAGCAGGAGGTATCGCTCGGCACCCGAATCACCTTCCTTCCTGTGTTCATTCCGGGGGATAGCTCCAACGCCGCCCAAGATATTCCACAAATATGCAACAACGACGTGCAAAATATTCCTGACTCCGTTGCGGTGGAAATCCCCATCACCCAAAAGGAGTATGAGGGTGCGGAGTATCACGCATGGGTCTCAGGATATGAGCCGAGACTTGACAGCATATTCGTCTTTCCCCGGCGCGATTTGGTGACTATTCGCGAGCCTCCTATTAAGCCTAAACGGTGGGGAATCGGAGTGTTTGCCGGATACGGTGTGACACCCCACGGGCTACAGCCCTGCGCAGGTATAAGTGTAAATTATAACCTTTGGAATTTCTGATATGATTGAGGTCAGCATTACGATAAACAAGGAGGAGGTGTATGAGGAGGTGGCGCAGACAACTTCATACGCGGGGGCGAAGATGGAGAATGACGACAGGGCGTATGACCGCATCTTCACGACGGAAGGGGACAGGAGCCAGCTCGAAAGGTTCTGGAATGAATCATGCGTGGCGGTGTGCGAGACGCTGAAGGAGTTCGTGCAGGAGGAACGGAGTGAGCGGGAGGGTTTCACGATTTCCCTGGGTCTCTCGTCGTCTTTCGATCCGGCTCTGGAACCTGCGATGAGGAAGGAGTTGTTTTCTTTTTTCGTGACCAACATCGTCTGCAAGTGGTATTTGTTCACGAACAAGAAGGAGGCGGGGGAGTACGCTGCGGGGGCACGGGTGATGCTTGAGGGAATCAAGCGGAAGGCGTACCACCGCAGAAAGCCAACAAGACCCACAAAGAAGTAACTGAGAATCGAACATTTCAAACACCAATATTATTATGGAGAAAAAACAGGTTGTCACGGTCAATGTCGACGTGAAGAACTGCCTTTATGATGTGAGGAACAAAGCTTACATCACGGGCAACAGCCGCATGGCGAGCGGCCAGGCGAAGTATGAGGCGGGGAGCAAGATGCAGGCTTCGGAGGATACGGAGGAGGATGATCAACTCAAGCGGAGCATGACGACGTATTTCACGGGTCTGAAGTCGAAGCTGGGGGAGTATCTTGATGAGACTACCACCACTACGAACAATCTGATAGCGCAGAAGATCGAGGAGGAGAGTGTGCTGACGCTGGCTTTCCGTCTGCCTACGAATTACAATAATGCTTCGGCGGATGCTCTGGGGGCTGGAATCCACGCGTATCTTGTGGATATGATTCTTGCGGACTGGTTCAATATCACGAATCCGCAGGATGTGAAGTGCTATACGGATCATGCGGTGATGATGCTGGATGATGTGAAGGCGGCTCTCTACAAGCGCAGTCGTCCGAGCCGGCCGCCGCGTCCGGATTTCTCGAAGATGACAGGGGAAACCTCTAATTCCTGAGGGCCATGCTCGAGTGCCGTCAGATTGATTCGCAATCGACCGAGGCCGCGCTGCTTTTCAAGCGCGAGCAACTGGTGTATGACATCCGCAATCTTGCATACGTGGAGGGGGACATCATGCCCGAGGATCAGCGGCATGAGCGCCACACGGTGCAGGATATCGGGGAGGCGGGAAACATCGACCGGGTGACGCGCGTGCTTGATCTGGCACACAGCGAGTGTGTGGAGTGGCTTTATCCGTTCACGAAGAGAGAAATCTGCAATGACTGCATCGATGACTCCCTGACGGAGAGGGAGGTGTACGGGATATACTTGACCGTTCCGCGGGATTTCTCGCAGACGACTCTGAACGCTATCGAGAATCTGGTGCATGAGTATCTCGTGTGTAGTGTCCTGGCGGATTGGTTGAGTATTGCGAATCCGAAGAAGGCGGGGGTATGGAAGGAGAAGATGGAGGAGTTGAAGACGGCCATAAAGAATAAGCCGCGGCTCCGCCGGGGGAGGCTGAGGATCGTCAAGCATCCGTTTTGAGATTCCTTATTTTCGGGCTGTGATATGAAAGATAGCCGGGGTGCGTCGCGCATCCCGGCTTTTTCAGTCCCCGTCACCCAAGAGACGGGGGCCTTTCCAAACCAATCATGAAACTAACGAATTCTGTTTGTGAGACGGGGTGTGTATTGGACGGTGGCGCCGCAGAGGGTTTCATCTTTGTCAAGATGACAGAGTAGGGCTATGCGAAAGTATTTGTAGGGGGTGCCTCTGTGGCGGCAGAGACGGTGGGTGACGGAGGAACTGAGGAGGTGCCAGGAGTATAGGTCGCGGGAGCCGTAGAGGATGGTCTTGATATGGCCGGTGCGGAATTGGCCTCGCTGGATGAGGGTGTCGATGGTCTTGAGGACGTCGGGGGCGCCGAGTTTGATGGGGCGGGTGACGAGGAGGGCTGTCTGAGGGTGGCCAGCATCACCGGAGAGGTCAATGAGGTTGCCGGCTGTGTCTGTGGCGAGGGCTTCGGGGTATGAGTTGAGGGTGCGGGCGATGGCGGAGAGGGTCATGCCCCATTGTTTTGATTTGAGGGAGTAGATGTAGGCGTAGGGGTATGTTTTATTGAATACGATGATTCTCTGCCGGGGATAGTCATAGGCCATGCCGCATGAGGAGATGAAGTCGAGGAAGGGGACGAGCGGGAGGGCCGGTATTCCCGGACATTCGGGGAGTGTGCGGATGTCGAATCCGGCGTGGTCGGTTATGATGTCTGAGATGCACTGGGTCTGAGAACCGGAGAGGAGCATTATGCCTCTGCGGGTGGCGAAGAGGACGGCGGAGTCAATCTGGGTGATGCTCCGTGGGGAGAGGCAAACGTCGCGGGTGATGGGCTGTCGGGCGGTGTATGTGCCGGTGGCGGAGATTTCAAGGGCCCAGATTCCATCGGTGGTGAAGGCGTAGAGGGGGAACTGTCCGAACTGACCTTGGGAGAGGGGACGTGCGGCGGAGGAGAGGGCGAGGATGCGTCCGGAGGAGATGGTGGTGACGGATTCGAGGGGGAAGTGGAAGGGGTCGGAGAGGGCGGAGACTATGAGCTTTGATGGCTCTGGCACACCCGGAGACAAGCTTTCATCACCGGGGGAGAGGCTTTCGGCGGGGTCAGCATCGGGGGAG
>CAMWLC010000080.1 GCA_947174995.1 uncultured Porphyromonadaceae bacterium | reverse complement strand
TTTATATCACCCGGGGGATTTGGGTTAGTTGCGGCGGCGGGGCGGGGTGCGGTGGAAGATGCGCTCGCGGAGCTCGTCGAGGGTGGCGTCGGCGAAGGCTGCGGCGGGGGCGGCCTCCTCGCGGCGCACGGTCTCGAACCAGCGCGACGAGAGGGAGGCACCCAGGAAGGTGCGGCAGTCTGTCTCGATGCTTTCGCAGAGGGCCTCGGAGGTGGAGTCGGAGAGGAGGAGCGTCATGCTCAGTTGCGTGTCGGAGACCTGTATGCCGTGGAGCACGGGGCGCAGCACAGTGGTGAGCCGGGCACAGCTTTCGCGCCAGAAACGGTCGAGCAGCCGGCGGTCGGCTGCCGTGGCTGCCACTCGCCCGAAATCATCCGGGGCGCCCCCACGGGCTCCGGCGTAGGAAGCCGTGAGTTCCACTTCGAGGAAAACGTCACACTTTTCTATAGCAATGCTAATGTTTTTCATTGGGAAATTTTGTTTTGTTGATGATTTATTATTAATTTTGCATAGAGTCGCACAATTTTGCGGCTTGTATCACAAAACAGAATGAATTATGAAACAGCAACGCAATTATGATCTCGCCACCGTGAAGGGACGTCTTCAGACCTTCCTGCGGGAGCGGAACATCACCCAGGCGGAGTTCGCCACCCTGATGGGGGTGTCTCCGACGTATGTCGGGGCGATGCGCCGCGGGCTCTCCACGGCGAAGGCCTCGCGTCTGGCGGAGGTCTTTCCGGAGCTCAACCGCGACTGGCTGCTTTACGGCCAAGGGGAGATGCTCAACGAATCGGCGGATGAGGCGGCGGAAGCGGACCTTGACGAGGAGACGGGCACGGTGGTGCCGCTGCTTCCGGTGCAGGCCTTCGCGGGGAATCTCCAGGCATGGTCGAAACCGGTGCTTCTGGCCGACTGCGAGAAGATAATCTCGCCGGTGAGTCCTGTGGACTTCGCCATCCGCATCAGCGGTGACTCGATGGAACCGGAGTTTGCCGACGGCACAACTCTCTTCGTGCGCCGCATCACCGACCGCAATTTCATGCCCTGGGGCCATCCGGTGGTGATCGATTCCAGCAACGGAGTGATATTCAAGCTCATCTATCCCCCGGAGGAGAGGGATGACGACGACCCTTGGATAGAGGCGCGAAGCCTGAACCCGCGGTATCCGCCGCTGCGCATATCCACCGACACGATCCTTGGCATCTACCGCGTGTGTGCCTCCATCAGGATCTACAACACTATCTGAGCAGGGAGCAGAGATCCCTGAACACGGCGTCCGCTATCTGGAGGTATCCCGCCTCCGAGGGGTGGACGCCGTTGTTTCCTATGCTCTCGGTGAGGGAGGAGCGCGTGTTGACGGGGCGCGGCGCGCAGCGCATGACATTCTCGGTGTCCACCTGCGAGGCGGTGTCCACGTAGGCCACATATCCGGCGAACTCAGCCTCGGCGCTCAGGGCTTCGTAAGCGGTGTTAAGGCGATGGGCCGCGTGGGTCATCGCCACGGCGTCGGCATATTTCCCGGCCTTGGCTCCGTAGCTCCATCCCATGCCTCCCGTCACGGAGGGGAGGGGTATCCCCATCAGGCGCAGACGGGCGGCGGGGAAGGCGGAGTGAAGGGCGCGGGCGAAACTCCTGACGTCGGCGAGTATGCGGGTGAAGGTGTCGTCGGAGAGGGATGAGAACTCATTCCATCCCATCATGGCGTATACCACATCGATGCGCCCCTCGCAGCAGTCGTAGGCGAATTTGGTGAAACTGACCTTTCCGGCCACGGCGTCGTAGAGGGGATTGGCCGTGAGTGTCACCTCGCCGGCGGCTCCTTCCGAAGTGGAGACCCCGGGACCGAGATAGCTCGCCCATCGCCAGCCGCCGAATCCGGTCCAGCCGGTGCCGTCGCGCTCCTTGGCGCCGAAGAATCGTATTCCGGAGAGGGCGAGTCCGGCTGGTGTTCCCCCGGAGGCGCAGAGACGGCGGTGCACCTCGCAGGGCCAAGTGCCGGGGGCCGTGAGGCTGTCGCCGATGCACACCACGTGCAGGGGCGAGGTCGGGGCCGAGGGGGAGGGGATCACCACGAGGCGCGTCGTGGCCGAAGTCGCCACCCTCCCTGAAGCATCGCGCAGGGCGAGGAGCATCTCGCACTCTCCCGCCTCCCCGGGGGCGGGGGTGTATTCCCAATAGCGGGGGAGGGCCATGCCGTGCGGCCCCTGAAGCATGGGGCGGTGGATGTCGACGAGGGTGTCGCATATCATCCCCCGGTAGAAGAGCTGGAGCGTGTCCCCCTCCACTGCATATATCCGTCGCGGCACTCTCAGAGCCGCCGTTTCATGCAAAGGGGCCGGATCGGATGAGGATTCCGTCTCCAGACGCTCCGCTATATCCCGCACCACGGCGTCGGAAAGCCTGAGCGCGGAACCTCCGGCGTAGAGAAGGCGGTAGCTGATGTAGCTCCAGGGGCGCGGAGGCTCGGGAAGGTATCCGGTGTCGGAAATGCTCTGGCGTCCTCCCACATAATAGCGCCCGGAGAGGAGCGAGGGGTCGGGATTGCCCTCGTTGATGAAGAGCGTGCAGGGGGCGTCGAAGCGGAACTCGATCCATACCTTGCCGTCAAGGTAGAGAGGAGCCTCCCCGAGCATCAGGTTGAGACGGGCTGTCTTGCCCGGAGTCACGGGAGAGAAGGTGAGCAGACGACTGAAAATCACCCTCCCCTCGAAATCATTCTCGCGCATCACCACGAGCAGCGAGGTCAGAGGTGCGGTGTTGCCGTTCCAGTCGGCTGCCATGACGGGAATCTCCAGGGTGTCCACATAGCCCCGGATGTCTCCCGCTAGGTGGGCGAAGCCGGAGAAATTGGAGCGGGTGAAGACCGGGGAGACGGACACGTCGGCGCAGGGATCGTGGACGCAGAGCGGTTTGCCGGCCGGGCGGCGTTCCAGCACCTGGGTGTCGATCTCCTCCAGATGTCTTGAAATGTCAGACATCCTCCCCGTGAGATCATCGGGAATCACGTTCTCGATCCCCTCCACGCGCTCGATGATGTTGTCGGTCTTGGAATCGAGGGAGTCCAGACGTATGTTGCAGTCGGTGAGTTCGGGCATCTCGAACCCCCCGGCCCCTCCGGTGGAGGTCCAGCGTCCCCCGGAGGCCACGAACACTAAGGCCGGAAGACTCTTCCCCACCAGCGCCCACCATCCGGGGGCCGGGTCTGGAAAGAGTTCCGCGAGTTCCTCGGCGGAGGGGAAGAGACCCTTGCAGGGGCCCTGGATGTTGCGGGCCTTCAGCACCCCGTTGACCGTCAGGGTGCCGTCGACGGTAAGGCGGTCTGTCACACGGACCGACCCTCCGGCTGTGACGTGGCGGCCGACGGTGAGGTCGCCGTTGATAAGGGTAGTTTGCATATCAGGTTATAAGTCTGCATTATTATCTCCTCCACGAGAGGGCGGGGGAGACGGATTGTGTCGTCATCGTGAATTACAGGGGCGGGGATATATAGGGCGGTCTCGATCACGGCCTCCGCAGCCTCGCCGGGGGAGCGGTGAAACTCCAGGGCCTCCCCGCCAGGAAAGGAGATGCGGTAGCAACGCGGCATAGCCGGGGAACCGCTCATTTCGGGCCACGGGGAGGAGCGCAGGAGAAAGAGGGGGCCGTCATCGGG
>CAMWLC010000079.1 GCA_947174995.1 uncultured Porphyromonadaceae bacterium | reverse complement strand
TAACGCCATGACAGTACAGGCAGAGGAAATGGCAAGGGCTGTGAGAGTGGCAATCGACATGAACAAGGGGGATGAACCCCTCATCATGGAGGGAGACACCGACACGCTGACCTTTGACGAGATCATATACGCCAAACTCGCGGACGCTGTGCGCCTTGTGGAGACGGAAGCACCGCTCTTCATGCTTGAATCCGGGCATGACTTCGGGGAAGGTAACGTGTTTATCGGCGAGGACGGCAAGGGTTTCATCATTCTGCCTAACGACTTCATGCGCCTGATCTCCTTCCGTATGAGCGATTGGACGCGCACCGTCTATGAGGCTATCTCGGAGAGCGACCCTCAGTATGCGCTGCAATCGTCACGCTTCAAGGGTATCTGCGGAAATCCGGAGAAACCTGTAGTGGCGATCGTCAGACGGAGCGAGGGGAAGGTGCTGGAGTTCTACTCCTGCAAGACGGAGGAAGCGAGCGTAGCGCAAGCGACGTACCTGCCCATACCGAAGATAGACCGGGACGGAGGGATAGACGTAGCGAAGGACTGCTACAGAGCCGCCGTTTACCGGGCTGCCTCCCTTGCTTTGGCAAGCGTAGGAGACCAACTATCCACCACCATGCTTGAAATCTCAAAATCATATCTGCAATGAGCACCTTTAAAAATATTCCTGGCAACACCGACATACAGGGCAACGCGAACATAAGCCGCAACGCCAATGTGGGAAGCCATGCCAACGTGAACGGCAATGTCACCGTGGGGCATAACCTCATAGTGAAGGGATGGGTGGATGCACCTAACATCAAGGGGGCGTTCAAGGGGCTGTATGCCTCGGAGGAGGCGCTGAAAGCCGCCTATCCGCGACCCATGCCGGGATGGTACGCTCTGGTGGGGGGGAATCTGCCGGCGCATCTGTGGGGGATTGATTCTCACGGGAACTGGGCGGGGATGTATGATCCGGAGACGGGGGATGAGGTGATGGCGGGAACGCCGGAGCTGGACAACGCGAGTCTGCGGGAGGAGATTTCGGATCTTGCGGAGATCGCGGGGGATCTTCAATCGGAGATCGAGGCTCTGGAGGGGACGGCTACGGCGCATGCGGGGCGGATAGGGACTCTGGAGACGTTCATGCGCATGGCGGGGCCTGACATCGAGGCTCTGGAGGGACGTGTGTCGGGGAACGAGGGGGCGATAACGGCTCTTGGGGATGTGATAGAGGCAACGGGGAGGCATCTTGATGATGTGGAGGGTGAGCTGCTGGGTGCCGATGAGGTGCTGTCGGGGCGGATAAAGGATATTACCGACATGATCGGGGCCGGAGACGGGATCGCGCCGCTTGACGAGTACGGGGTGGTGCCGGATGGACATCTGCCGGAGGGTCTGCGGGAGGATGCGCGGGGGCGTGTTGCTTCGGAGCTTTCGGAACTGGGGGTGAGGGCTGATGTGCTGGATGATGGTGTGGAGTGTCTTGAGGAGCGGATGACGGCTTCCGAGGGACGGGTGACGGAGCTTGCGGGGCGCGCGTCTGGGATTGAGAAGGATGTGCGGACTCTCGGGGCTGACGTGAGTGGGCTGAGAGGGGAGACGGCAGAGCACGCACGGGATCTGTTGCAGCGTTTGGAGCGGGCCGAGGGGAGCGTGACGGTGGTCAATATCAATTGGCTGTGCGGGGATGAAGATTACACGCTTGCGAGTGCGGTGGAGGCTCTGATGAGTTTCGAGGAGGCGACGGGCGTCAGCTGCCGCAAGGAGGGGCTGGTGATCACGTATAGCCGCGATCGCGCGACAAACAAGTGGGAGACGAAGCAGTATCAGGGCGCGCTTCTTGACATGACGGCGGAAAACGAGGGGCAGTGGAAGGATTTCGGCGGCGGGGGCACGGGGAGCGTGACGGGTGCCGTGGAGCGGGATTCGGGACTGCCGGTGAGTTCGGGGGCTGTGCATGAGGCTCTTCAGACGCGACCGATCGTGAATTTCGATGATCTGAGCGACGGCGAGAATTATGTGTTCCAGGGTGTGAATGAGCTTGGCGAGGCCGTGGGGGATCAGATCAAGATTCCCAGGAGCAATGGAGCAGGGAGCGCGGGAGGCTCTACCCTGGGTATCTTCCCGGAGTCACAAGCCGTGTGGGGGGCTTTCGGAAGCCGTATAACCCTCCGCACGGCCATCAGGAGCGTGAGCTTTGACGGAGACACCGAAATTCTCGGCACGATCAAGACTCTCTCAATCATGGACGCACTCACAAGAATAGTGCTATGGTCTGAGACAATCAACGCTCCCTCCTCCACCTCGGCAACCGACTACAAGACCGAGTTTACTTTTGACTTCACCGACTTCATTACTGCCGCCTCTTCCAAAGACTTCATCATCGAGGCCACGGACGCGGACGGTAACGAGAAAACGCGCGTCATCACCTGCACGGCGGCGGATGTGACGTGCACGTGTGTCGGGACGCTGAATTATTCCGCCTCGACGGCTCTCGAAGTCGGAGGCCGGGAGAAGAGTCTGCCGATGTACCGTTTTGCGAACAATGTGAGCACGAAGCAGGGTATCCTCGTGACCACTGAGATATTCCATGACGGGGAGTGGAAACCACTCGGCACGGATGTGGTGACGGACTCATACAGCCACAATATCACGGTGAATCCGTGCAATCTTTTTGGAGGGAACGAGAAATTGGCTCATGGCTCGTATGCGCTGCGCATACAGGGCAAGGATCTTGCATCGGGAGTCCTCGGCAATATTGTCTACACCTCGGTGATGTGCGTGGATGCCAATAGCAACGTGCCGGTTGTCTCCATGCGCTACGATGACAACAATAACGGCCAAATCCGCCTTTATGACAGCCTCCGGGTGGATGTGGCCGCATACACTCCGGGCAAGACACAGACTGCGGTGGAGGTGCTCGTAGACGGGCACGTGGTGACTGCCCTGAACTGCGGGAGCGGTCAGACGCTGAATGTGAGCAAGCAGGTACAGGGGTATTCCTCGGACGGCTCGAAGAGACTGAGCGTGTATGCGCGGAGCGGTGAGGTATCGACAAAGGCAGTCACCGTGACCGTCAGGGGCTCGGCCATCGATGCGAGTGTCAAGGAGGGAGCATTATTCTCTTACGACTTCTCCACACGAAGCAATTCAGAGCCCGACCATACCATTGAAGACGGAGGCTATGAAATGCAAATCACCGGGAGCAACTGGAACTCTAACGGCTTCGTCTCCATACTCGGAGAAACCGCCCTCCGTCTCGCTGAGAACGTAAAGGCTGAAATCCCTTATTCTCCATTCCTATCATCAGCCCTCGAAACATCCGGCGCTGCCATTCAATTAGCGTTCTCGACAAAGAACATCAAGGATAAGAACGCCAAACTCTGCGAGTGCTACGACCCCGCCGCCGGTGTAGGTTTCTACATCCAAGGCAATGAAATTGTGCTTTCGGTTCAAGGTGGCACTCCTCCGCAACAGCGCGTCCGCTTCAAATGTGGGGAGAAAATCACTATGGCGGTTGTCGTTGAGCCGGGGAGCAAGTATGTTACTTACAAACCCTCCGGAGCGGCGAGCGGTACAAATTACTCATTCGTCAAACTCTACGTCAACGGAGAGGAATGTGCCGCAATAGGCTATCAGCCCGGAACCTCAGCACTCCGTCAGAGCAAGACCATTACATTCAATTCAGAGGCCGGAGACTTCAACCTCAACTATTTCATTGCATATAACTCTTATATGGAGTGGTTACAGGCTTTCCGCAACTACCTCTGCAAACTCTCGGACGTAACCGCCATGATCGCGGAGTATGATAAGGAAAACGTCCTCGACACGACCGGGAAGCCCTCTATGTCACTCATGGCCGCAAAGGGGATTCCGTACTATGTCGTGGTGGCAGACCAAACGACTTTTGAGAACTTCGATTACAAACTCAATGGCGGAACCTCCACCTCAGACCAATTCGCCTGCACCCTCTACTACTACAACCCTCAACATCCGGAGCTGAACTTTAAGGCTACGAATGTCCTGTGGAGACGGCAAGGCACGACCTCGGCTCAACGTCCTATCAAGAACGACCGCTTTAACTTCAACAAGAAGAATAAAACCACCGGACTCAAAGCAACGGTAACTCTCCTCACTCCGGACGAGACAACCGAACTCGGACGCAAGGCTATCGCGGCCGCCCGACATAACAAAGTCCTCGTTGACCCGGACGGCTTCGCGGTTGACATCATTACGGTAAAAGTGGACTTCTCCGACTCCTCCAATGCCAATGACTGCGGAGTATGCGACATGATGAACGCTACATTCCGCGCCCTCGGCTCTGCATATCAG
>CAMWLC010000078.1 GCA_947174995.1 uncultured Porphyromonadaceae bacterium | reverse complement strand
CCCCCCCCCCCCCCCCCCCCCCCCCCCCCCCCCCCCCCCCCCCCCCCCCCGCCCGGCCCTCGCTGCTTCCGGGCTTCATGATGGGCATGGGCGCCGGGGTGGTGTCGCTTGTCGGGCTGGGCGTCTGGGGCTGGAAATCAGGGAGGGAGTTCTGCAACACTGTCTGCCCTGTCGGCACCGCGATGGGAGCTGCCGCTCCCCTGACGCTGTTTCATATCGAAATAGATCCGGACCGGTGTGTCAACTGCATGAAGTGTGAAGAGAGGTGTCCGGCGGGTTGTATCAAGGTCGTGAGCCGTTATGTCGACAATACGAGGTGCGTGCGCTGTTTCGAGTGTGTCGACGCATGCCGGGATGGCGCCATACGTTATCAGCCTGACCGCAACAGACGTCCTGCCTCTCCGCTGATGCGCAAGGTGAAGGGGACGCAGAGGAGCTGAGCGGGTGACGAGCGTTAGATATTATTGAATCATTGCGGGGGCAGGAGAGAAATGAGATTATGAGACAATATCTTGACATGCTGCGCCATGTGGTCAATGACGGCAACCGCAGAGGTGACCGCACCGGCACGGGCACCATCTCCACTTTCGGCAATCAGATGAGGTTTGACCTTGCCGAGGGTTTTCCGCTGGTGACGACCAAGAAAGTGCATCTGAAGAGCATTATCTACGAGTTGCTGTGGTTTCTTGCAGGAGACACCAACGTGAAATATCTTCAGGAGCACGGCGTGCGTATATGGAACGAGTGGGCCGACCCCCTGACGGGTGAGCTCGGTCCGGTCTACGGTGCGCAGTGGCGTTCATGGCCCGACGGTCGCGACGGGACGATCGACCAGATTAAGGAAGCTGTGCGTCTCATCAGTGAGGAGCCGGAATCACGGCGCATCATCGTGAGCGCATGGAACGTGGCGGAACTTGACCGCATGGCCCTTCTCCCCTGCCACACCATGTTTCAGTTTTATGTGCACGACGGACGCCTCTCCTGCCTGCTTTATCAGCGCAGCGCCGACATGTTCCTGGGAGTGCCGTTCAATATCGCCAGTTATGCCTTGCTCACCATGATGATGGCGCAGGTGTGCGGCCTGCAGCCGGGAGAGTTCATACACACGCTCGGCGATACGCATATTTATCTCAATCATCTCGAACAGGTGGAGGAGCAGCTCTCGCGCGAGCCCAGACCGCTGCCGAGAATGACGCTCAATCCCGAGGTCAAGGATATTTTCTCTTTCCGGTATGAGGATTTCCATCTGGAGGGATATGACCCCTGGCCGGCCATCAAGGGTAAGGTGAGCGTATGATTACCGTTGCACTCCCGGGTTTTGCAAAAACCCTGTTTCCCGCTTAAATATTCATCTCCACACATGAACACCTCCATACAGGCCATCGTGGCAATCTCGGAAGACTCGGCCATAGGGTATTGCGGAGAGCTTTTATGGCGCATCAAGGAAGACCTCCGGCATTTCAAGCACATTACCACCGGCCACCCCGTGATAATGGGGCGGAAGACAGCCGAGTCATTCCCAAAGGCCCTTCCGGGGCGAACCAATATAGTGATAACGCGCAATCCCGGGTGGCGCAAGGATGGCTTCCTGAGCGTCCCGACACTCGAGGAGGCCATCAGGACTGCCGGTCAGTCCGAGGGAGGAGAGCGCGTTTTTATCATCGGAGGCGGGGAGATTTACCGACTCGCATTTCCCGTGACGGAGGTGCTTGAAGTGACGCGCATACACGCCTGTGCACCTCAGGCCGATACATGGTTTCCCGTTATCTCGCCAACGGAGTGGATGCTTGACGGTGTGCCTCAGACAGCGGAGACAGCAGATGGTCTGAAATACAGTTTTGAAAGATATTTGCGCCGAGGGCATGAGAATAATAATTCTTAATAAATCGGATCGCCGCGGGGGAGCGGCAGTGGTAAGTTTCCGACTGATGGAGGCCCTGCGTGCCGCCGGGGTTGATGCGCGTATGGTGGTGGCCGAGAAGTTGAGCGATTCCCCGTTCGTCGATGTCGCCGCCTCGGGAATTGCCTTGAAAATACCCTTTCTCGCCGAGCGTTTGCAGATATTCGCCGCTAATCATTTTGACCGTGCCTCACTGTTCAAGGTCGACACGGGAGCTTTCGGAGTGGAAGTCATGAAGCATCCCTGGGTGAGGGATGCGGATGTGGTGATGCTCAATTGGGTCAACCAGGGATTCGTGTCCCTTGACTGTATAGGAAGGCTTGCTCGGGCCGGTAAGCGGCTGATATGGACCATGCACGATCTCTGGTGCATGACAGGAATATGTCATCACACAGGAGGGTGTGACAGATACCGCGGGAAATGCGTAGGATGTCATTTCCTCAACCCTCGTGTTGAAGCAACGGCCCCAGGAAAGGCAACTCATGATCTGGCTACTTCGGTGCAAATGAAAAAGGTGCGGCTGTATGCCGGAACCGACATTAGGTTTGTGGCGGTGAGCAGCTGGCTCAGGGACTTGGGACGCGGTAGCTCTTTGCTCGCGGGGAAAGATATCAGTGTCATTCCCAATGCATTTGAGACCGGAGAGAGGGCACGTCGTGCTTCCGCCCTCGTCAGGCCCGCGGAGAGGGGAGAGGGCCCTTTGAGGATAGTCATGGGAGCAGCCCGTCTCGATGACACGGTGAAGGGCCTGCCCGTGCTCGTGGAAGCCACGCGAATCCTTGCACGTAAATATCCCGAACTGGCCTCACGGACCGAACTGATCACTTTCGGTGGAATAAGGGATCCGCAAAATCTTGATGGAATCGGAATATCACACCGGCATATAGGGATGGTAAACGGTGAGGATGCCTTGGCCGATCTTTACGGCACGGCCTCCGCAGTGGTATCCACATCGGAATACGAGACATTGCCCGGGACGCTCATAGAGGGACAGGCTTACGGAGCGGTGCCGGTAAGTTTCGACAGGGGAGGGCAGCGCGACATAATTGACACGGTTGAAACTGACCGTACCGGTTATCTCGTGCCGTACACCTCCGACCTGCACAAGGGGGCCGAGGGCATAGCCGACGCCCTGCACGACGCCCTGCGCGTCTCCGGCCCGGAAATCCGCCGCAGAATGTTACGCAGCGTCGAGACCCGCTTCTCCGCCTCCGCAGTAGCCTCCGCCTACCTGCGCCTCTGCCGGTAGAGCCGTCCTCCCTGATCCCCTCAAGCTTTTTCTCGTCAAGTAAATATCCTCGATGGGGAGGCAAGATGCCTCCTCTACCTGGGGGTGCATAGCGGTTTTCGCCGTCGCGAAGCCGTCCTGTTCAAATGCGAAGCATTTGAATATACCGAAAGTCAGAACCGGATTGTCAATGCCCCCTCGGAGACATATTGGGCGAAGTCATTCATGGCGAGGCAGAGCTGACGCGTAAGGACCGGAGGAGTAAGTGTATGTGTGGCAGGAGCTATCAGTAGGAGCCTCCCTTCTGAGCATAGCTCGTGCATACGTCCCTTGGGAGAATAACGCACACCGAAGCCATTTTCTTCTATGATTATCAGCCGTCCGCCATTGTCGATGGCCCAGTCCCTTACTCTTCGTTCAGCTTCTGAAATAAAGGGAGAAACGAGGACGCCGCCATTCTCCACTGTCCGTTTCCAGGTGATTTTGCGTTGCCTGAGGTGGTCAGGGGAGAAACTGCGGCTGATTCTGACGGGTTCGATATCGGGATCGTTGAGAATGAAAGGATTTCCATATACTTCAAAGTGGCGTCCGTCAGCAGAAGCAGCGGGGAAGCGGCTGTGGAATTCGGGATGGAGCATACGCAGAAGACGTCGCCGCGGATTATCACTGACATAATGCTTCATACGTGCTAATTGGTCTTTCTTCATCAGTATCCTGTCGTGATAACCCTCTTCAAATACGGAGGCGGGAGGGGTGATGGCGCTTGAAGAGTCTTTGTCGGTCATGCTGGCGAAACAGCGCGTGCATGTTGATTTGAATGAGGAGATTATGTCGCCGAGATGATGTTCGGCCTTTTGGGTGATGAAGATGACAAAGTGGATATGTTCGGGCATTATCACGCTTCGGAGAATTTGTGTGAATGGGAAATTCTTCTTGATTTCCGAGAGAGAGGATGCAATGATCTGACCGAGAGGGGTCTTGATCGGTGTCGGAGGATAGTCGTGGTCACCGGGGGTGCCGGTAATGTAAGAGAATGGAGGAATACCTGGAGCGGCGTTTATTGTGATGAGGTATACGCAGCGGTCATGGTAGTCGTGCCAGGGTGCGCGACGGCATCCATTCGGGATAAGAGGGCGCTTGAGATGGGCTGGAAATATTGTATTCATCTGGGGGCAATTATTGGGTAGGGGGCAAATATTTGGGTAGGGAGCAATTATTTGGGTAGGGGGCAATTATTTGGGTAGGGGGCAAATGCTTCGCATTTGAACAGGACGGCTTCGCGCCGGAGTATCCTCACTTTCTC
>CAMWLC010000077.1 GCA_947174995.1 uncultured Porphyromonadaceae bacterium | reverse complement strand
CTTTGAGGGGGTAGTGACAGAAATGTCGTGTGAGTTCGAGTCTCATTTCGGACACCGTAAGGCGCTTCGCGGTTTGCTTCAGCAGCAGACTGCGAAGCGCCAATTTTTTTAAAGTGCTTATACAAAGCAAAAGCGCATATACAAAGTAAATTAGTAGACATCGCACGCGATATCCCTACATTCCCGACTGATAAATCAACTATCAACTAAACACTAAAAACTAACATTGTACGCCTCCACATCTCCCAGCAGCTCGCCATGCTCCGCCGCCGCGGACTCCGCATCTGGATGTGGTGCGCCTTCTCCGAAATTCATGCGCCCACAACGGCTCGATATATGATTTTTCGCCGCAGACACGCCTCGTGAAGGGCCCCGCCGAACTGGCCTCTCCCGAGGAATATCATAACCTCATGGGGGTCATCCGCGTGATGAGATACCTGCTCAGACGAATATCCGAACACGAGTCGCGCAAGTTCATACGCGACATCCAGGACCTACTCGACCGATATGCCACCACCCGCGCCGTGGCCGCGATACTGCACGCATACGGCGGGATTCCGCCCCGCTTCCCCAAGCAATTCTTCCGCTGACACCCGGCTCCGTAATCCCGACTCCGGCACAAGAAAAAAGTTTGACATATAGCGCGCGAAAGATTTGGAAATCTCGGACAAAAGCCGTAACTTTGCTCTCGGTAATCCGCAATTCATGGTGCCGATGGTGACTTTGTCTCACCACTCCGCACGTCTATCATTCAATACGCGGCCATCCGCTTTGTCCGGATGGCCCCTTTATTGAATGACACGCCGCATTGCGGATGCCGCGAGTTCATTCACATTTTTAGGGGTGCACGCCCGATTCGCAAGATGAGGGCGGGCTGAGATCAAACCCTTTGAACCTGATCCGGTTAGTACCGGCGTAGAGAAAAAATCGATCTGATGAAATCTAACCTTTCATCGGGTGCCGTCGCCCTGTTTATGGCCGGCTGCCCGCTTGTGGCCATCGCCACACCCTCGGAATCTTCCGCATCTTCTGACTACACATCTCCCGATTCAATCGCAGTCACCCTCCAGGACATCGAAATCACGGCCAACCGTGCCGATGCAAGGACACCCGTGGCTTACACCAATCTTACTGCACGCGATCTGGAACGCACCAACGATGGCCGCGACATCCCCTTCCTGCTTGAAGCCACCCCCTCCGTCGTCACCACGGCCGATGCCGGCGGCGGAATGGGATACTCCTCCATACGCGTCAGAGGCTCCGACGCCTCACGCATCAACGTGACGGCAAACGGTGTGCCCATCAATGACTCCGAGTCACACAATGTCTACTGGGTCAATATGCCTGACCTCGCCTCCTCCCTGCGGGATGTGCAGATACAACGCGGCGCCGGGACGTCGACCAACGGTGCCGGAGCTTTCGGAGCCTCCATCAATATGATCACCGATGCTCCGTCATACGAGCGCTCGGCCATCGTGACAGCCTCCTACGGCTCCTATAATTCCAACCGCCAGACAGTCAAGGTTTCCTCTGGACTCTTCGGCGACCACTGGAGCGTGGATGCCCGCGTAAGCCATATCGGCTCTGACGGATATATCGACCGCGCCTCCTCCAAACTGTGGAGCTACATGGGGCAACTCGCCTACAAGGGGGAAAACACCCTGCTGCGCCTGCTCGCTTTCGGAGGAAAGGAGCGCACTTACATGGCCTGGGATTATGCCTCTTTGGAGGAAATGGAAAAGTATGGCCGACGGTACAATCCGTGTGGAAAATACACTGCCGATGATGGCTCCACAGCTTTCTATCCCGACCAGTGCGACAATTTCACACAGCACCACTTCCAGCTTCTCCTCAATCAGGGGCTAGGGGAATACATCTCGCTCAATGCCGCCCTGCACTACACCCGGGGCGATGGCTACTACGAGCAGTACAAGACCTCGCGTACCCTCGCGGAATACGGACTCTCCCCCTTCCTTGACGCCGAAGGCAACCTCGTGAAGAAATCCGACCTCATACGCAAGAAATTCAATGAAAATGATTTCGGAGGGGGAATGGTGTCGGCACGATATGCCCGAGGACCTCTCGCCCTTACCCTCGGCGCGGCGGCCAACTGGTTCAAAGGGGAACATTACGGCGATGTGGCCTGGGTGCGCAATTATCTCGGCCTGATCAATCCCCTGCAAAGATATTACGACAACACAGGACGCAAGTTTGACACCAATGTCTATCTGCGTGCGGACTACGATATTGTCGGCGGACTCTCGGCTTACGCCGACCTGCAATACCGCCATCTGCATTACACCATCCGCGGGGCAAGCGACAATTACGACTGGAATACCGACAGCCCCGCACGCCTCGATGTGCACCGCGACTGGAATTTCTTCAATCCTAAACTCGGCTTGGCCTTCAACAGCGGCGCTCACCGCGCTTTCGCCTCATGGAGCGTGGCTCACAAGGAGCCGACACGCGACAATTTTACTGACGTCGACCCCGATATATATCCCGAGGCCGAGAGACTCTTCGACTACGAGCTGGGATACTCCTACTCCACTCCCCTCTTCAATGTAGGAGCCAACCTTTATTATATGGACTACAAGGACCAGCTCGTGGTCACGGGTCAGCTCTCCGATACGGGTAATCCGCTCAGCGTGAATGTGCCGCGCTCCTACCGTATGGGCATCGAGCTTCAGGGTGCCCTCCGACCCGCGCGTTGGTTTGACTGGCAACTCAACGCCACACTCTCGCGCAACCGCATCAAGGATTTCCATGAATACATCTACCTTGACGAATGGGCCGACCCCATCGTGCTCGACTGCGGCGACACCCCCATCGCCTTCTCGCCCGACTTCATCCTCCACAACTCTTTCAATTTCAATTACAGGGGATTCGAGGCCAATCTCGTCAGCAGATACGTGTCAGCCCAGTATATGAACAACGCACACTCGGCAGAGGCCCGTCTGGACGCATACTTCGTCACCGATCTCTCGCTCGGATATGAGTTCAAGACCATTCCCGGCATCAAGAAACTGCGTCTGGGCGTCACGGTCTACAACATCTTCAACGAGAAGTACTTCAACAACGGATACACCGGCGCGGGATACTATCTTGAGGATGGCAAACCGGTGATATACCGTTACGCCGGATTTGCCGCACAGGCCACGACAAATGTGCTCGCAACAGTTTCGCTGATGTTCTGATCATTCCCGTTATGGACTGGAATTCCGTCACACTTCTTCCGTGGGATCTGATACTCGAGATATTGGGATTCACCACCGGTCTGCTCTATATATGGTGGGAATATCATGCTGACACGCGCCTCTGGATAGTGTCGATGATAATGCCCTTCATATCCGTGTGGCTCTATCTCGACAAGGGTCTGTATGCCGACTTCGCCATCAATATCTACTATTTCCTCATAGCCGTCTACGGATATATCGTGTGGAGCCGGCATCCCGGAAAGAAATCCGAAAATGGTCTGCCGATACGTCACCTGACAATCCCGGTCGCCTTCTGCTCTCTTGCCGGATTCATCGCGCTCTGGACACTGCTCTATTGCGTGCTCGAGTATCTGACAGACAGCACGGTGCCCGTGGCCGACGCCTTCACCACGGCCCTAAGCATCGTGGGGATGTGGCTCCTCGCAAAGAAATACATCGAGCAATGGATAGCCTGGATAGCGGTTGACGCCGTTTGCGTGGGACTATATATCTACAAAGGCATCTATCTCTACGCCACGTTGTATCTGATATACACTGTCATAGCTTTCTTCGGATATTTCAAGTGGAAACGCCTGATGAAACAGCAATGAACCATTTTCCTCCTGCGGGTGTTAGGTGTGTAAGTTTAACACTATAAAAAACACACCCGTTATGAAAAAGCTTTTACTCGCCCTCGGTCTCTGCGGTGCAGCAGCTCTCTCCGCAAGCGCACAGAATAAGGAAGTCTATGTCTCCTACGGCGGATACACCCAGATGGACGCCATGGACATGGCAAGAGGTATGAAGACTGACAACGCATGGGGAGCCGTCAATGCCGGCATCAACTTCCGGGTTGCCCCCAATCTTTGGATCGGCCCTTCCTACACCTTCTCGAGCCAGACGGCAAAACATGATGACGACTCCCACGCATACTATCATGTCATCATGCTCAACGGCCGATACAACTACTATCGCCGCGGTGACTTCACGATGTATGCAAAGGCCGGTATCGGTGTGGACATCTCCCACATATCGATAGACGATGGTGACTACACCAAAAACAAGGCATACTGCGCCTTCCAGGTGAACCCCATCGGAGCACAGTATTCCCTCTCCCGCAACTTCGACCTCTTCGGTGAGCTCGGTTTCGGTGCCCAGGGTCTGCTGCAGGTAGGATTCAAATACAAGTTCTGACCATATTTCGACTCCATAGCGGAGGCCGGGAAAATTCCCGGCCTCCGTTTTTTTCATTATTCCAACTATGGCACGGGCGCGATGTATCGCGCCCCTACCCTCCTCGCATGGGATATGGCAACGGATGTACCATGAGCACATAATCCGAAACCGGCGGACTTACGAAAATATCATGGCTTATGTCGATGAAAATGTGTTGAGATGGAATAATGATTGCTTCAATCTATAAGCAAGTAATATCGGATATTTGCGAGAAGACATATATCGGATATTGACAAGGAGACCTATATAAAGCCGATATGTATAAGTAGGGATATTCAGAATTTATTCAACTAATTGTTTGTCAATGTCATATCTATT
>CAMWLC010000076.1 GCA_947174995.1 uncultured Porphyromonadaceae bacterium | reverse complement strand
TGGATTCGACCCTAATTTTTCATCCGTTCAAAAATTTTTATCGGACAGCAATAACTAAAAATCCCTCCCGCTCACATTTTTTCTCCCTAAAATTTTGCAGTTACTCAAATTAGCAGTAATTTTGACACTGGATTGCAAAAGGGCGCTCCAACACCGCCCCGGCAAACCGATAAACAGCCCATAAATAACAATTCTAAACTATTAACCGGTTTTTTATGAAAAAACTTTTACTTTCTCTCGCCACAGTGGCCCTCACAGCCGCCGCTGCTTCCGCCGAGACCGTAACATTCGACTTCCTCAAGGAGACCTATGGTCTGGAGCGTCTCTCCGGCTCGACTCAGGAGTATATCGCCGACGGTACCACCATTGAGTTCGAAGGCGTGACCCTCACTCTCACCTCTGCGCTCGGTGATGCTTCAAAGAACGGCGCAGGTTCCCGTCTCTGGAGCGACGGTCTCCGCTGCTACAACGGTGCTGAGGTTACGGCATCCGTAGCATCCGGCACAATCGATGCAATCACCTTTACCGCCAAGACCCCCTCTTCCTTTGCACTTAACGGCAACACAATCCGTTACACTCCCACCAGCAAAAACGTACCCCTCACTACCGTTACGGTAGAGTACACCCCCGCCGGCAGCACGGACCTTAAGCCCGCAGGCCTTGAGTTCGCTGAGACCTCCTTCACCGTAGACCTCGGCGACCCCTTCACAGCTCCCGCACTCGTCAACCCCAACAACCTCCCCGTCACCTGGACCTCCAGCGACGAGGCAGTCGCTACTGTAGCAGCCAATGGTGCCGTTACTATCCTCGACGCCGGCACCACTACCATCACCGCAGCCTCCGAAGCTACCGATGAATATCGTGCAGGTAAGGCCTCCTACACCATCAACGTAGTGAAAGTAGTCAAGGCCAACACCATGGCTGAAATGCTCTCCCTCGCCGAGGAAGGAAGCAAGATCGAGATCAACATCAACTTCCCCATGACCGTGGCCTACAAGAACGGAGCCTACACCTACGTAACCGACGGCACTGACTTCACCCTCCTTTATGGCAAGACCATTGCCGACTACGAGACCCTCGACATCATCCCCGCAGGATGGGTAGCCAAGGAAGCCACCTATAACGGCCTCCCCGAGTTCAACGCCGTAGGCACCATGCCCGCCGCCACAAGCAAGGGTACCTTCACCCCCAAGACCATCTCCGCAGCAGACGTCACTCTTGACCGTATCAACGAAGTCGTCATCATCAGCGAAGTGAACTTTACCGAAGCTACTCCCGATTCCAAGGCAGACGTCACGATTGACGGCGTGAAATTCTACAACCAGTTCGGCATCGAATCCGAAGCCGCCGGCCTCTACAATGTCACCGCTGCTATCTCCGCTTACAAGGGCGACCTCCAA
The DNA here is from genome assembly GCA_947174995.1 of uncultured Porphyromonadaceae bacterium. Taxonomy (GTDB): domain Bacteria; phylum Bacteroidota; class Bacteroidia; order Bacteroidales; family Muribaculaceae; genus Lepagella. The sequence continues at coordinate 3,571 of CAMWLC010000076.1, read as the reverse complement.
GTTTACCCCATCAGCTATGAGAAGAGCACCGGCGTAGGCGCCATCGTAGCTGAAGGCGAAGCCACCTACTTCGACCTCCAGGGCCGCGCAGTTAAGGGAGCCCTCCAGAACGGCCTCTACATCCGCGTCCTCAACGGCAAGGCTACCAAAGTCCTCGTGAAGTAACCATCCCCCCTCCCATACCTCAAGGCGCCCGCCATCCCAGGCGGGCGCCTTCTCTATCTCCCACCAAGCAAAACCAAAGCCTCCCAAGCAAAACCAAAGCCTCCCAAGCAAAACCAAAGCCCGCTGGCTTACCCTTTGGGTATCGCTGCGATGCAAAGCATCGCAAGCGGAAAAAGCAAAAGGCCCCGCCTTCGCCTGAGCGAAAGCGGGGCCCGAATCCTTTAAGGAAAAAGCCCGGAGCTTAATCCTCGTTAAGGTTCACGCGCTTGAACTCTACGACCACCAGACCCTTGGACTGGGCATCGAGATACTGACCCACGGTCAGCTTGGCATCGCGGTGATACTCCTGCTCCATAAGGCAGGATTCCTTGAAGAACTTGTTCATACGGCCCTGCGCGATGTTCTGAATCATCTGCTCGGGCAGATTCGCAGCCTTGGCCTCGGAAGTCTCCTTGATGATGGTACGCGCCTTCTCGGCATCCTCCTCGGTAAACCATCCCTTCGACAGATTGGAGGCGATATGGTCCTCGGAATCGAAATGATTGGGGTTGAGACCGGCCTTGCGCAGAGCGGCCTCTACGGCCTTCTTCACCTGCTCCTCCTTAGTCTTCTCCACAGCCACAGTGTACTCGCTCTCCTTAACCTCTGCGGGCACGGAATCGCGGTCCACAGCTACGGGATTCATGGCTGCCACCTGCATGGCTACCTCGCGGCCTACCTCCTCGTTGATACCCTCCTGATTGAGGCCAACTATAGTAGCCAGCTTATTGCCGAGATGCTCGTAGGCTGCCACGGTCGGAGCCATGATGCACTCGTATGCGCCGAGTTCCATCTTCTCGCCGGTCTTGCCGATTTCGTCAGTGATGTGCTCGGCCACTGTGCGGCCATCCTCCATAGCGACATTCTTGAGCTCGTCAAGAGTCTTCACGTCAGCCTTGAGAGCCGCATCGAGAATAGCCTTCGTCAGAGCGCGGAAAGACTCGTTCTTGGCCACGAAATCAGTCTCGCACTTCAGAGCCACGATAGCGCCGAAACCGGGCTTGACACCGGCCAGCACGCAACCCTCGGCTGCCTGACGATCCTCGCGCTTGGCGGCTACAGCCTGACCTTTCTTTCGGATGATCTCGATAGCCGCCTGTATATCGCCGCCGGTCTCAGCCAGGGCGTTCTTGCAGTCCATCATACCTGCGCCGGTCATGTGGCGGAGGGTCTTGATGTCTTCAATAGATACTGCCATTGTTGTTGAAATATAATTAAGAATTAATTACTCGGCTGCGGGAGCCTCTGCCTCGGCGGGAGCGGCCTCAGCCACCTTCTCGGCGGCTGCGGGAGCTTCGGAGCGACGCACGCGACGACGCTTGCCGGGAGTTGCCTCACCCTCCTTCTCCTCCTCGGGGGCGTCGAGCTTCTCTACCTTGCGCTCCTCCAGGCCCTCGGCCATCGCGCCGCAAACGGCGTCGAGGATGAGCTCGATGCTCTTGGAAGCATCGTCGTTGGCAGGGATAACGTAGTCCACATTCTCGGGATTGGAGTTAGTGTCCACGATTGCGAAGACGGGGATACCGAGACGGTTGGCCTCGGCCACGGCGATGTGCTCCTTCATGACGTCAACCACGAAGAGAGCGCTCGGCAGACGGTTGAGGTCGGCGATGGAGCCGAGGTTCTTCTCGAGCTTCGCGCGCTGACGGGTGATCTGGAGCTTCTCGCGCTTCGAGAGGTTGTCGAAAGTACCGTCCTTCTCCATCTTGTCGATAGTGGTCATCTTCTTCACGGCCTTGCGGATGGTGGGGAAATTGGTCAGCATGCCGCCGGGCCAGCGCTCAATGACGTAGGGCATTCCGATTGCGCCCGCACGCTCGGCGATAGCCTCCTTGGCCTGCTTCTTCGTAGCCACGAAGAGCACCTTCTTGCCGCTCTTGGCCATGGCGCGGAGAGCGTTGGCAGCCTCGTCGATCTTGGCTGCGGTCTTATAGAGGTCGATGATGTGGATACCGTTGCGCTCCATGAAGATGTAGGGAGCCATAGCAGGATTCCATTTGCGCTTGAGGTGGCCGAAATGAGCACCAGCCTCAAGGAGCTGGTCAAAAGTGGGAGTTGCCATTTGATTGTATGTGTTTGTTTACTTTCTTCAATTTTGAAATCAACCCTCCGGTAAGGCCCGCAGCTCCTGAGAGGGGGCCGTCCGGCGGATTTAGATACTAAACTCGTATTGCCTCGCTGTCTGCGTGTCGGATTAACGCTTGGAGAACTGGAAGCGCTTGCGTGCCTTGGGCTGACCGGGTTTCTTGCGCTCCACCGTGCGGGGGTCGCGGGTCATAAAGCCTTCGGCGCGGAGAGCAGGCTTGTCCTCGGGATTGATCTTCACCAGAGCACGGGCGATGGCCAGACGAAGAGCCTCGGCCTGTCCCTTGTAGCCGCCGCCGTCGAGATGCACGTAAATGTCATACTTCTCGGGGCAATCGAGGGTCAGCAGGGGCTGCTTCACCACATACTGCAGGATCGAAGAGGGGAAATACTCGTCGAGGGGGCGCTTGTTGATAGTGATAGCGCCGGTGCCTTCTGTCAAATATACGCGTGCGACTGCGGCCTTACGACGGCCGAGAGCATTTACTTTTTCCATCTCTTCAGATTATTTGATTTTGTTGATGTCGATTACTTTGGGATTCACCGCTGCGTGGGGATGCTCGGAAGAGTTGTACACGTAGAGGTTCATGAGCTGGGCTGCTCCGAGTTTGGTCTTGGGAAGCATACCCTTCACCACCTTGATGAAGAGGGGGTGCCGGCCGGCCTTGATGGTCTTCTTCTTGGACTTGGCCATCAGATCGCCGGGGGTGAAGGTGCGCTGGCCGCCGGGATAGCCCGTGTAGCGGAGATATTCACGCTTCTCCATTTTGTCGCCGAGCATTATGACCTTGTCGGCATTGATGACGATCACATTGTCGCCGCAGTCAAGGTTAGGCGTGAAATCGGGTTTGTTCTTGCCGCGAAGGATCTTCGCGATCTTGGAACAGAGACGGCCGAGCACCTGGTCGGTAGCGTCGATTACCACCCACTCCTTCTCGATAGTAGCCGGAGTAGCGGAGAGAGTCTTATAGCTTAAAGTATCCACTTCAGTATTGCAATTATATAGTTCTTAAGTCAATTGTCGGGAACATCCTGACGCACGCACAAGCCCCGTATCCTGCCGCAGGCAGGACAGCGTGGCGATGGCGACACACCCGGTGGTACCCGGTGCCGGCACGAACGGACGACGGACGGCCAAATCCGTCGCCGCCGGACAGCCGGCGGTCTAACTGGATATAATCGGTCTGCAAAATTACAAAAAAAATCTCATTCACGCAACCCCCGCATGCAAAAAAAATGCCGCCGGCCCCGTGAGGGGTCGGCGGCTGCTGTAAGGTGGCGA
>CAMWLC010000075.1 GCA_947174995.1 uncultured Porphyromonadaceae bacterium | reverse complement strand
GAGCCGAGGGACGAGCCGAAGGTCTGGCCGAGGGAAGAGCCGAGGGACGAGCCGAGGGTCTGGCCGAGGGAAGAGCCGAGGGATTAGCGGAGGGCCGTCTCAAACAATCCTTGGAGACTGCGAAGAAAATGATTGAACTTGGTATGGACAACAGTGTCATTTCCTTAGCCACCAATCTTTCGGCAGACAAAATAGACACTCTCAGGGATTCATTATAAAAGCCATACAGCGGATACAGGAGACGAAATTCCCGCATCCGCCGTATGGCTTATGTTCTGTGGCCCAGTGGTGATCAGGCGTTGGCCATCGCGGGCTCCACGACACCAAGCTTGATGCGCAGATTGGTGAGCATATCGGCTGTCATCGCGTCAAGGTCAAACTCGGGATGCCAGTCCCATTCGGCACGCGCGCATGAGTCGTCGAGGCTGTCGGGCCATGAGTCAGCGATAGCCTGGCGCAGGGGGTCAAGTTCGTACTCCATCTCGAATCCGGGGACATATTCCTTGATTTTGTTGAATATGATTTCGGGATCGAAGCTCATGGAGGCGATATTGAAGGAGTTGCGGTGCACGAGACGCGAGGGATCGGCTTCCATGATCTCAATTGCGGCGCGGAGGGCGTCGGGCATATACATCATGTCCATGAATGTGCCGGGCTTGAGGGGACATTTGAATTTCTCCCCTTTCACGGCTGCATAATAGATGTCTACGGCGTAGTCGGTGGTGCCGCCTCCCGGAGGCGCCACGTATGATATGAGGCCGGGGAAGCGCACCGAGCGGGTGTCGACTCCGAAGCGGCGTGCGTAATAGTCAGAGAGCATCTCGCCGGTGACTTTCGTCACGCCATAAATCGTGTCGGGACGCTGGATGGTGTCCTGGGGAGTCTTGACGTGGGGAGTGTCCTTGCCGAACGAACCTATGGAGCTGGGGGTGAACACCGCGCATTTCTTCTCACGTGCCACCTCAAGGGTGTTGTAGAGTCCCCCTACGCCGATTTTCCAGGCGAGCTGGGGCTTTGCCTCGGCCACTGCGCTGAGAAGGGCAGCGAGGTTGTAGATGGTGTCCACATTGTATTTGTCGACCGCTTCTGCGATCTGAGCGGCGTTGGTGATGTCCACCTCGTGGCTCGGGCCGCTCTCGAGAAGCTCGCCTTTGGGCTCGGCTCCCTTGATGTAGCCGGCCACTACGTTGCCGCCCGGATATTCGCGGCGCAGACGCATTGTGAGTTCCGAACCTATCTGTCCGGTTGCTCCGATGATGAGTACGTTCTTCATTCTTAGTTGAAAGGTCAGTTGTGTCTTTTTATTTTCAGGAGTGTCTCCCTCGTCCGGCGAGCCGGGTGTGCAGGGTGTCTTCCGTGAAATCTTTTACAAAAGTAATTCAAATCCCCCGAATATCATGCAAACAGATGAAAATTTTTTTGCGCGGTCACATATTTTGAGGTGAATGTGCGGGAATCCGGTAAAAAAGCATTAACTTTGGTCGAAAATTCACAGAATGTTCCTGCCGACTTCCGGCGGGGGCTTTCCACGACCTTAACATCTAAGACAAAACATTGAAGAAATGTATTCCAAGTTTAAAGAACACCTGACAAAGGAGCTTCAGGACATCAAGGATGCCGGACTCTACAAGAACGAACGTGTGATAACCACTCCCCAGAAGGCCGACATCGAGGTAGAGGGACAGCCTGGAGAGGTGCTTAATTTCTGTGCCAACAACTATCTCGGCCTGGCAGACAGCAGCCGCCTCATCGAGGCCGCCAAGAAGGCTATGGATGGCCGTGGCTACGGAATGTCGTCGGTGCGCTTCATCTGCGGCACGCAGGACCTGCACAAGGAGCTGGAGCGTGCCATCTCCGACTATTTCAAGACGGAGGATACGATACTCTACGCGGCGTGTTTCGATGCCAACGGAGGTCTTTTCGAACCCCTCTTCACCGAGGAGGACGCCATCATCTCTGATTCTCTCAACCATGCCTCCATCATCGACGGCGTGCGTCTGTGCAAGGCCAAGCGTTACCGCTACAAGAATGCCGACATGGAAGATCTGGAGCGTTGTCTCAAGGAAGCTGACGAGGCCGGCGCGCGTCACAAGATCATAGCTACCGACGGCGTGTTCTCCATGGACGGCAATGTGGCTCCCATGGACAAGATATGCGAACTGGCAGAGAAGTACGGCGCGCTCGTGATGGTAGACGAGAGCCACTCCGCAGGTGTCGTAGGCCCGACTGGCCACGGCGTGGCCGAGCAGTTTGACTGCTACGGTAAAATCGATATTTTCACGGGTACTCTCGGCAAGGCCTTCGGCGGCGCCATGGGTGGCTTCACGACGGGCCCCAAGGAGGTGATAGACATGCTGCGTCAGCGCTCACGTCCCTACCTCTTCTCCAACTCCGTTGCCCCCTCGATCGTGGGTGCCAGCCTGGAAATGTTCAAGATGCTCAAGGAGAATGATGATCTCCACACCAAGCTGATGGACAATGTCAATTATTTCCGTGACCGTATGCTGGAGGCGGGCTTCGACATCAAGCCGACGCAGAGCGCCATCTGCGCCGTGATGCTTTATGATGCGAAGCTATCGCAGGATTTCGCCGCCGAGATGCAAAAAGAGGGCATTTATGTCACCGGATTCTACTATCCCGTGGTGCCCAAGGGTCAGGCTCGCATCCGCGTGCAGCTCTCCGCCGGCCACAGCCGCGAGCAGCTCGACCGTGCCATCGCCGCCTTCATCAAGGTGGGTAAGAAACTCGGCGTGATCAAATGAAAACCGAAAGTATCTGACAGATAGATCTGAACATAAAGAGGAGGCTCCGCGAAATTTTTCGCGGAGCCTCCTCTTTATCTTGCGGCCTATCGGGATAGGTCAGTCGGCAAAGTCAATGCAGAGGCCGAGCTGAAACATACGGGGATTCATGGGGTAGTGCGGGAGAGAGAAATAGTTGTTGCCGAAAAGACCCTGGTTGGCATGGCTCAGGAGCACATAGAAGCGTGTGCGGTAGAGCTTGGCCGTGGCGTAGACGTTGCAGAAGGCATAGTTTCCTACGGGTGTCTCCTGCTGGGAGTGGAAAGTCATCGTGGCCGGCTGGTAGCCGAGTCCGGTGTAGCGCGTGTAGTAGTCGCAGTCAAGTCCTATCTGCAGATGGAGCACCTTGAAGGCTGTGAAGCCCAGATAGAGGTTGCTGTATACGGCAAGCGCGGGGAGGGGTATGACCTTGCTGTCGGTGGTCTGCTGCCAGGTAATGCGATTGTCCCAATTGAGTATGCCGGCCTTCAGTTTCTGGTCTAAGGAGACGGAGATCACCTGCACGTTGCCGGAATGTTGCAGCGGCCGTGAGTCTGCGGCGAAGTAGACGGGATGCTCCACATTCTCGACACCGGCGCGTATCACGGTGCGCGTGCGGTCAAGCCTGAGTTCACCCTCCGCGCGGTAACGGCGCTCCTTGCCGAAATCATTCACCCACACGAAGTGGTTGGAGGCATATTGCTGAAGAAACCACGAGGGGGTGCGGTTGTTGAAGCGGCCCCGTGCCGTAAGGGAGAGGGTGTCGGTTCGGAAGGGGATGTTTGTGATGAGTTCTCCGCGCAGGTCGATGTCGCCGGCCTCGCGCCCCGCGAGGGTGAAACATACGTCGGCGTTGTAACGGAGGATGGCTCCCCGTGTCTTCTCCAGGCGTCCGCCGATGCGCATGATTGTCTCGTTATGGCGCGGGTCTACGGTTGCATCTGCGGGCAGGGGAGTGAGATTGGTGGTGAGCGACTGGTCGGCATCCGGCTGCGACAGCAGGGTGTAGGTTTCAAATGACGTCGGCTGGCGGAAGCGGCGCGTCTCCACGGAAGCGTAGGCTGCCAGCGCGAACTTTGCCCATTTGCGGAAGCCCTCTATCATGGATACGCCCAAGGTGTTGGTGACTCCGTCGAGAGTGGCGTTGTCGTCCGTATAGGAATTACAGAGATATCGGGCGTCCCAGAACTCCGCTCCTTGGGTGGCGTCGGTATTTGTGAAGCGGTGTTTGAAGTGGCGGTAATCGAAAGAATAGATGAATTTCATCACCGGCACATATATTTCGCGGGTGAGCGTGTCGTTGACCTGCTGCTCCTGCCAGAATCCCACCTTCCAGGCGTGGGTCATGAAGAGTTGCGAGCCGTTCAGGCGCGACTGCGCCCTGGTGAGGCGCACCGGTATGCTTTTGGGCTGAATGGATGTCACTCCTCCCTGGAGCTGCGCAGGATCGGTGATATACAGATCATCGGTGATGCCGCCGTTTTCCTTGTTGAGAAACGAATACTGCTGGTAGAAAGCCTGCATTTCGTAGCGGTCGCCGTTATAGTATCCTGAGAATCCGAATGAGAAATCCTTTGTGGCCTGCGCCTCGTAGCAACCCTTGGAGTAGAGGTAGTCCACCATGGCCCCTATACCTATGCGGCGGTTGACGTTTCCGGCAAACTCTCCCTGGAGGCGGTCCTGGTGGTTGCGGCGGTTGCCGCCGTAGTTGTATTGCAGCAGTGTGGTGGGGATGAAGACGTTGTAGAATTTCTGGCGTGTAAAATCGGGTGTCCAGTGGTGAAGGGCGCGGCTGAAGAGGAAGGGCCCGCGCTCCGGACGGTCGGCATAGATGAGGTTGAGGCCTTCGGCACCGAGGTTTCCCGTGGTCGCCCATGCGTCCGAGGCCATCTGCGGTATCGAGCGTTTCTGATAGTTGTAGGGGAGGGTGTCCACATCGGCGGGGGTGTGGAATCCCAGCGGATACGTCAGAGTCCACGCCGATGGTCTGCGGAGCGGTTCCGCAGAGACTGTTTCCTCCGGGTGTCCCGGAGAGCTGTCGGCCCGGGCTGTGGCAAACCCGGCGAGGAGTCCCGCCAGCAGGGAGAGCAGGAAAGAAATGTGTCGGTGACGTTTCATGACGCGAAGTTACGCATTTATTCCCGATTGAACAATTATCAGGCCCATGAATTGGAGAGATAGATAATGGTGAAGCCGGATTTCTGCATTGCA
>CAMWLC010000074.1 GCA_947174995.1 uncultured Porphyromonadaceae bacterium | reverse complement strand
AAATCCTCATGGGTAAACAAACTCGGGTTGGCGGCTACCACTTATCCGGCGTGGACTTACTATTTCGAGTGCATGATTGACGATGACCAACTCCAAGAGGATCTGGCACTCGGCAAGAAAGTTCCTTATGACCTGTTCAATATGCTCCGCTTCCTTGATTCATGTGATTTCTCGAAGGTGGAGGGATGGCAGGAGATATGGAAGAAGAACGCATACAAATACATGTCGTTGGAATCCGCTATGGCCTATACGGCTTTCACGGATTATCTCGCAGCAGTGGACCAGCGGGCGAAGAACATGCAGCCGATGTTTTTCCTCGAAGACGGTTGCTCGGTGGAGAATGGCGTTTACTCCGGAGCAAAGGGCATGGAACCGACCCGAATGTATCTCAATAAGATTTATGATTGCGACACCTGCAACGGAGCGGACAATGACGGAGGCCGGGATATAGACGCGGAGGTTGACCCCAACAAGCCGACCAACGAGGCTGAGGGCTACACTAACCCCTACATGGGTAGCGGTTCGGTTCTCTTCAACAATATCGACAAACAGCCTGAATGTTGGAACAGCAATGACAACGGATCAACCACAATCTCCCTGAAGAGCGTAATCAACAAAATGCGTAATCAGACCGGCGAGATCGCCGGTAAGACTATGGTTCCGTTCTCTCCGGACGGTGCTCTCTACTTCTTTGTTACCTCAAAACTAATGTTTTGGCCAAAGGTAATTTCCTCCTATGACGGAGAAAGAAAGTACATCGACAACACCAACATCGCCAATATGCCGTATTTCTATGCCCTCCACGGCCTCGGCCTCACTTCTCTGCCTCGCTTTATTGAACAGAGGTGGGCTATCCGAGACGGCTATTATCAGACCGGAGATTTCTTTACAAATCCCCTGAGCGGTCGTGTGTCTGCGATTAATGCCAACTCCAAGATCTACATCACCGCCGCTGCGACCGGATATTTCGGGATCGGTAATGACGCGAGCGGTCAGCTCTCCGAAAGTATCTTCCTCGAAGCCGGGGAGTCTTATGCTTTCACAACCTTTGCTCATGATGAGGGTGCTTTGCTCTACATCTACCAGCCGGGGCGCATGAGCAGGATAGACCTTTCGGAGATGACCCTCGCCTTCCACTTCAACGACCTCTCCAAATTGGAACTCGCGGAAGAAATCACTCTCGGAGGAGAGAAGCACACTGCCAACACCTCCCTGAACGGCTTCAATCCTCTCAGTTCTCTCGTCCTCGGCAATCTTCCGTTCCTCCGGATATTGGATGTTAGCAAGACCTCGGTAAACAGCATCGATGCGAAGGGATGTCCGCGCATGGAGAGCGTTATCGCCGATGACACGCCTCTGACGGCTTGCTCCATCGCTCAGACCGCGCCGCTCGAGACCCTCGCACTCCCGGCGACCATGACCTCGCTGGAATTGGTGAACCTTCCCTCGCTGACCTATCCGGGGGGCCTGAGTCTGGCTGGTATGGGGAGTGTGAACCGCCTGTGGGTGGAGGGTTGCCCGGGAATCGACACGCAGGGCTTCGTGATGGCCGTCTGCGAGGCGGGGGCCATCAGGCAGGTGCGCATACCGGATGTGGACATGACGGCGGGTGTGGACGTGCTTCGGCGTCTGCGTCAGACGGGGGCAACGGGTATGGATGCCGCCGGAAATGCCTACGAGGAGCGTGGGAAGTGTTCGGGTATCGCGGGACGCTGGATTCTCTCCGAGCTTATAGCCGACAAAGATGCTGACGGCGTGGCGGGGATGAACACCCTCGCGGCTTACTTCCCGGAACTGGAGCTGATGAACGCACAGTTTTCGATGGTGAGCTACTGCGATGCGGAGGATGACTGCGAGAATATCTCCAATTATGACAACCGCACGGGGTATCTCTTCGGCAAGCCATTCGTGGCGAGCGGTCATTTCCTGCGGCTCTACGAGCGGAGCCATGCTTACAGGGGGACGTATGACGCGGCGCAGGAGGTGATGCACTGCCGCAGGCTGAGCGACACGGATTACAATTTCATGGCTGACGGTACGGGAGTGGATCTGACGGACTCCTCGGATATGGGTTGTGATTTCTTCAAGCATCTTCCGGCGCACTGGTACAAGGGGGTGAACGACTTCAAGAACCAGGTGAAGTATTCCCTGCGCTCCACCACGGAGCATGAGCCTCTGAGCACGGCCCGCAGGACGCTGCGGCACCTCCTCGGGGAGCTTCAGGTGACGAAAGGAATGTCGCTCGTAATGTCGGCCAACAGCGTGGGGACGGAGCCTGTGATGACCGCTGACACGGGGATGGATGTGTATCGCGTGGATGTGGAGGGGATGCGGCAGGTGAGATGGTACGGGGTGAACAGCGGGACGCTGGGGTGCGTGTTCCTGGACGGGACGGGGAGAATCGTGAGCATGTTCCGGATGGGCGTTGAGCACGGTGAGTTCGACTTCATCGCGGGCGAGGACTACATCTTCACGGATGTGCCGCAGGGAGCACGCTCTTTCCTTTTTACGGCCCGGAGCGGCCTGAGCGCGGATCTCGAGGTGGTGACTACCGACAGCGCGAGCGTGGAGGCTATAGAGCCGGACTGGGTGAGATGCCGCGACTCCCTCGTGGGGATATATGCCATGAGCTGTGACGGGCGCCGGAGGGCGCGGTCGGTGTCGGGAAAGAAGGCCTCTACGGGGACAAATACCCACGCTACTTCGGGGGTATGGACATACGATGAGGATGGGAATGTGGTTCCGGCGGCTCCTCCGGGGCTGAATTTCACCGTGCTTGACTGCCTGAATCTGTGTGCATCACGCGGGAAGGGGTATCATGCCGTGAGCTACGAGCAGAGCAAGGACATATCCAATTTGATGATGGAGCTGCTCGGGACGCGGGACATGCAGGCTTCCTGCGGGTATGGGGATGCATGGAGCTATACGACCGGAACGCAGACCATAAGCGGGTATTATTTCAACGGGGAAGACACTCCGGTGAGCAGGAAGATCAACGCCCACGGCAACCGCACGGTGCTGAACAGCTCGACTGCCGGGGGAAATCTGATTTTCGGCATACAGCAGTGGATAGGGTGTGCGGGAGAATGGATGGGGGGCGTGGTGGTGAACGCGTCCTCATACGGGGAGTTCATGAGGGACAGGTATCCGGAAACGAAATCCACTTATCCTCTGGAGGCGCGATGGCGGATATATGACTACGCTACGGGACGTGAACGGAGCGTGCAGGGAATCGACAACACGAGCACGAGCAACAATACAGTGGCCAGGGTACGTCACGGGAGATACATGGACACGATCGCCGGGGCCATGACGGGGGACACGTCGCTGAGGAGCACACATTACACCGATATTCAGGATTACTCTCATGAGAGATGCCGCATGGTGGCGCGAGGAGGATCCAACCACTACGTCACAGCCGGAGGGGTGTACAGCAATGCGAGGAACAACGCATCCTTCTCGTTTGCTAACTACGGCTCGCGTCTTGCCTTCAGCGGCAGGATAGTATTTGATGACTGATTTATTTTCGATTATATGGAGAAGATCTATGGCAGCCCGGGGCGGCAGGACGGGCTTTACAAGATAGGCCGCGACAGATGGGAGCTGATATACGGCTTCGGCAAGGACAGTGAGGACGACGAGACGGGGTGGAACTGGCGGCAGCGGTTCGACCACCGGCCGGCGGCGGATGAGATAAGGGAGTGCATCACGGGGGCCATCAGGGAGGAGTGCGCCCGGCGTCTGCACTACGGTCTGCAGTGGAGAGGGATGGAGGTGGAGTACACGGAGTCCCTGAAGAGCGACCTGACGGGAATACTCGTGGCGGTGCAGGGGGGATTGATGCAGTTTCCGCTGGAGGTGAGTCTTGGGGTGAGTTCCGACGGGCTTCCGATAGTGTGCCGGTTTGAGGATGCGCGGGACTTAGGGGAACTGGCGGCGCGACTGACGGCTCATGCAGCGCAGGTCGGCAAGGAGGAGCGGGAGCTGCTGACGGGTCTGGACTTGGGGGTGTATGAATCGGGAGACGGGCCTGCGGCACTATGACCTACGGCTACCGCCTCGGCACTATAAGGCAGGGGAGGGGTATTGAAGAGCGTTTTTATTTATCAATATATGAATGAGAGATGAAAGTGATAATCTACAATCTGCTTCATGACCACCTATACCTTCATGTGGTCTTGATCTCCGTCTGCGTGGCCGGAATAATAGTGGCTATGGCCGTTGACCTTTTCTTCGGGATTAAAAAGGCCAAGGCTCTGGGCCACGCGACGACTTCGACGGGGTACAAGAAGACGTGCGAGAAGGGCCGGAAGTATTTCATGCCTTTCGCGGTGCTGATGATGATAGACATAATCGGCTGCATCATCCTGCCGGCACCGTTTTTCGTGATGATATGGAGTGCATGGTGCATCTTCTGTGAGTTCAAGTCCGTCCGCGAGAAGTCATGGACTAAGGCTGAACTGAGGAAAGCCGAAAAGACCATGAGCATCATAATCGAGAACAAAGACGATATTGCGAAGATGGTGGCGGAGATGGTGCTCGGCTGCAAGCATGAGGCAACCGAGATCAAGCAAAAGGAAACGACCCTAATAAAAGCGACAACAGAATAAAGGACACTGGCATGATAATACTTATAGACAATGGTCATGGCTTCGACACCAAAGGCAAGTGCAGCCCTGACGGCAAGTATCAGGAATGGGCATGGAGCCGCGAGATGGCAGACCTCATCGTGCGCGAGCTGACCCGACTCGGATATGACGCCCGTCTGCTTGTGCCGGAGCGAGACGATATTCCAATCAACAAGGGCGCGGACAGCCGCGTGAAGCGTGTGAACCAAATCTGCAACATCTACGGCAAGGAGAATGTGATTCTCGTCTCCATACACAGCAACGCCAATTCGAGCGATAAGAAGTGGCATGATGGAGAGTGGAGCGGTTTTGTAGCCGAGGTATCGCTTAACGCCTCGCAGAAATCGAAGTGGCTTGCAGATTTCATCTGGGCACGGGCAATCGAGGCAGGACTGAAAGGCAACCGGGCAGTCATAGACAAGCCGGGCAAACGCTTCATTCAGCAGAATCTCGGAATATGCCGCGACACTGTATGCCCGGCAGTCCTTACTGAGAGTGCCTTCCATGACACACGCGAGGGAGTGAAGCTGCTTACAGGAAGCAAGCAGCGCATCGCACTCGCACACGTTCACGGAATCATAGACTATATCAACTACACCAACAGCCTAAAGTCATGAAAAAGACCCTTCAGATGAT
>CAMWLC010000073.1 GCA_947174995.1 uncultured Porphyromonadaceae bacterium | reverse complement strand
AAACTTAAATCAGTAAACATACAAAACCGAGTCAACCTTTTTCAGGAACAGACATATGATAATGCTTCAGGAATTTTTCCGGGCCCTGATACCATCGGTCTCGGATTTTTTTCGTAATTTTGTCCGAATCCATTACCCTAACACTATGCAGTTATGAAAAATCTGTTTTTAGCTCTGGCGCTCCTCATCATGGGGGCTGTGTGCTCCGAGGCGGCGGCCAAAACCACGTCAGAGTCCAATTTCTCCAACCAGGTGCTCAATTTCCTCAAGCAGGAAGGATACATGCCCTCAATCGACAGCGACGGCGATGTGAAGTTCAAGTCGGAGGGCGACACTTACTTCGTCATCGCTCACGATTACAATGACGGATGGTACGTGAAGATAATGGGCCTCATGGGCGCCGAGGGGGTCAATACACGTGCTGTCCTCGAGGCCTGCAATGCCACGGTGGCCGAATATAAGTTCGTGCGCTGCTACTACCGCGCCCAGAATTCCGATATCGTCTACGAGTGCGCCGGATATTTCACCGGCATCGAGCAGTTCAAGGCCCTCTTCGAGGATTTCATGTCTATCCTCAAGAACGCGGACAGTATGCTTCTCGAGAAGTACAGCGAGTTCTCCTGAACGGCAATTCCGCATTTTTATGACGCTCCGGTTGCGACACAAACGCTCCCGGAGCGTTATAATATTGTATGACCCACTCTAAACAGATATCCGACTCCAACGACCCGGCCGCCCTGCGTATGCGCGAGCTGGCCACGGCCCCGATATGGCGCATCCTGCTCAAGTACAGTCTGCCCGCAGTGGTAGGCACGGTGGTGATGGCCGTCTACAATATAATAGACTCCATCGTCATCGGTCACGCCATCGACGACCCGAATGTGGTGGCCGGTATAGCGGTGACGTTTCCGGTGATGAACCTCGGGTCGGCGCTCGGTATGCTCATCGGCGCCGGCGCGGCTACACGCATTTCCATCGTGCTGGGACAGAAGGATCACCGCAGCGCGGAGATAATACTGGGCAATTCGGTGCAGCTCACGGTCATAATCGGCCTGGTCTACATCTCCCTGTTCGCTATCTTCCTCACCCCTATCCTCAGGATGTTCGGTGCCTCGGACAATACGCTTCCATACGCCCACGAGTTCCTGATGTGGGTGCTCCCGGGGATGGTGCTGATGAACCTCACTTTCTCCTACAACAATGTGATGCGCGCTTCGGGCTACCCGGGTAAGGCGATGTTTACCAATATCATAGGGGCCGTGCTCAACGCCATCCTCGCACCGCTCTTCCTCTTCGGTTTCCATTGGGGGATACGCGGCGCGGCCATCGCCACCGACATCTCGATGCTCGTGACGGCCTTCTTCGTGATGAGCCATTTCTTCTCCCCCAGGAGCGACCTGCGCTTCAAGCGGGGCACGGGGATGTTCCGCCTGCGCTGGAAGGTCATAAAGGCTGTGGTCTACATCGGTATGGCCCCGTTTCTCATCAACGTGGCCGGTTCGGGCATCAACGCGATAGTCAACAATTCGCTGGTGCATTACGGCGGAGACGACGCGATTGCGGCCGTGGTGGTGTTCAACCGCTTCGTGACCGTATTCCTCTTCGTGGTGATAGGTATATGCCAGGGTATGCAGCCGATATTGGGCTATAATTACGGTGCCGGAAAATACGACCGACTCTTCAGGACCTTCAGGCTGGCGGCGGTGTCGGCCGTGGTGGTGACTACCACGGGAAGTCTCATCGGCGCGTTCAATCCGCGATTCATAGCCTCCATGTTCATGCAGGACGAGGCGCAGATACAGTGTGCGATGATCTGCCTGCGCATCACGACACTGACGTTCTGGATGGTGGGATTCCAGGTGGTGGCCACCAACTTCTTCCAGTCGCTGGGCATGGCCGGAAAGGCGGTGTTCCTCTCCCTGACGCGCCAGATAATCTTCATGATTCCGATGCTGATGATACTACCCCGTTATTTCGGCCTCAACGGCGTGTGGAGCTGCTATCCTATATGCGATTTCATCGCCACGCTGGTGGCGACGGTCATGCTCATACGCCAGATACGCATCATCAAGCGCGAACCGGCGGCACCGGGCGTGGCTAAACGGTAGAGGCCATTACCAGGAGCGAGAGGCGACACCCCGGAGCGGCTGCGAGCAGGGCTTCGGCGGCGGAGAGAAGCGTGGAGCCTGTGGTGCACACATCATCCACCAGGCACACGTGACGCCCATCCAGCTCCTCAGGACGGCTGACGCCGAACACCCCCCGCATGTTGCGCACGCGCCCGCCGAGGGTCATTGAGGTCTGGGTCCGGTGAGGTCGTACGGCCCGCAGATTAGTGATGACCGGCAATCCGGCCCCCTCCCTGACACCCAGCGCGAGCTCCTCGGCCTGATTATAGCCGCGGCACGCCCTCTTCCACCAGTGCATGGGCACAGGCATGAGAGCGTCCACTCCCCCCAGAACACCGCAGACCATGTATTCCTCCCCCATCATCCTTCCCAGGCTCCGCGCCAGAGAGGGCATACGGCGGTATTTGAAGTCGTGTATCATGTCGGCCACCGACGAGCCGCGCGAATAGAGCAACCACGAATCGGCCCTGACAAAGGGGATGATGCCCGCAAAACGCTCCTCCATGGGATGATGCTCCCTGAGATGATACAGGCTGCGGGGAAGCTCCTCCTGACACAGTGCGCAAAGGTGCTCCTCGTCGTCGGCAAGAGGAGTGTCACACACGCGGCATAGGCGCGGAAAGAGTATGTCAAGCGCCCTCCACATCCTCCTCAGCCTCCAGCCTGAGACGGTTTACGACCTCCGAGGCCACACCACCCTCGAAGCCACGGACAGCGAGATGGCGGAGCAGCTTCATGCGGTCGTCATACTGCGCGAGACCAAGGCTCCGGGCCTTGGCACGCCCCGCACGCATGGCCGCCTCCATATATTCCTCCCGGTCAATGTCGGCAAGCGCCTCGCGTATTATACCCGCGTCTATGCGCTTCGACATCAGTTTCGCCGCAATCTTGCGCCGCCCCCAGCCGGAGAAACGCACCTGGTCCCGCGCAAGCGCACGGGCGTAGCGGCTGTTGTCGATAAACCGGCCCGCCACTAATTCCTCCACCACCGCCGAGGCCTCCGGGCGACCGAGTCCCAACTTCAGCAACTTCTCCATTATATCCGACTCACATTGCTCCGACCGGGCGCAAAGGTCCGCCATACGCAGCCGCGCCGCTTCGGGTGTCACGGTTTTCTTTTTCCTCAACATATCTTACTACGCTTTTCCGCATACGGCAAACCGCCGCTTTCCGAAACTGTCGTTGCGAATCTCCACATCCGTGAAACCCCTCCCCTCAAGCATTGCCTTCAGCTCATCGGCGTGGCGCGGATTTATCTCCATGTACATCTCCCCTCCCCTCTTCAGGCCCTCGGCGCCTATCTCGGCAATCCTCCGGTAAAAAACCAGCGGATCCGCATCGGGCACGAACAAAGCCATCTCCGGCTCCCACTTCAGCACATTGGCATCCATCGAAGCACGTTCCGACTCATCCACATACGGGGGATTGCTGACGATAATGTCGAGAGACTCCCTGTCGGGCATCCATTTCATCAGATCGGCCTCCACAAACTCCACGCCGGCCCGCAACTTCCTCGCGTTCTCACGGGCCACATCCAGCGCCGCCGCCGACACATCAAGGGCCGTGACATCCGGAAACCTCAGATTGCGGGCCAGGGCTATGGCTATCGCGCCGCTTCCCGTGCAGGCATCCAGCACCTGCAGGTCGGGCGTCTCCCCGTAACGGTCCACCACCATATCCACCAGTTCCGCCGTCTCCGGACGCGGAACGAGCACCGCCGGAGTCACCTTGAGATCCATGCCGTAAAACCGTCCCTCGCCGAGCACATACTGTATCGGCTCGGCCTCATCGATAATCCGGCGCATGAAACCGGAGATCTTCGAGGTCATGTAATCCGACAGCACATCGCCCCCATGCATGAACAGCTGTGCCGCCGACCATCCCTTGAGATGATGGAAAATCAAGCGCACCATGGCCTCGGCCTCCCCCGCCCCGTAGCGTTCCGACAACCGCCCGCGCATGGCGCGTGCCGCATCCTCCACCCTCATATCCCTGCCGACTACAGTATCACTCGCAATGCTGTTTCCGGTCATATCGCCCGGCCTGTCAATATCGTCAATACCATTCGCTTGTCTCACGATTTCACCCATTGAACTTTAGTGATTATACCATTGAATTTTTACTATTGAATTTTACTCACAGACACAAAAGTAACGAAAAAATCGCACACCACCCGCAAAAAAACCGAAAAACACTTGCAAAATACGCAAAAAGTCCGTAACTTTGCACCCGCAAACCCGCCCGGTCCTATAGCTCAGTTGGTTAGAGCACCTGACTCATAATCAGGGAGTCCTTGGTTCAAGCCCAAGTGGGACCACAAATTAGGAATCAAGCAGTTACGACAATAGTCGCAACTGCTTTTTCCTTTACTTTGAACACAAATCTGAACACAACTCCAAGCCAACTCCAAGCACTCCTCTTCATCTATACCTTGTGTTCACACGACTGTGTTCAAATCGGAACTTAGAAAAACAAGAATTACTCCAACAAGGTAAACCCATAACTATGATTTTGGGGGAGATGAGACATAAGAATTCAGAATAAAAAAGGATAGTAATAACTTATCCAAATAACCCCTTTTTTACATGAGACGGCTTTATCCATCGCTACACTTACGATTCCATCGTCATAATGAAGAACATATCCTCCATAAAGATTATTTTCATCTTCTTCAATCGACAATGGAGTTGATTGCTTTTGTATATCTTTACAGATATTTAAAAGAATTGGGGCTGCCTCTTGGGGTGTAAAATTGTAATCATTCGGTTCGCCCATATCTTCATATTCTCCTATACGTATTTTTATTCTTTCTATTTTGTTATTTTTGAACTTTAAATACATTTTAGCTTTATAGTTAAGATAGAAGCCAATATATGGGCCTTCAATATCATCTGATTCAGTTTTATCAAAACCTATATTATGTAATCTATTTGCAATTTGATGATTTGTGGAACCTAATTGAATATTATAAAAAGACAGAGCCTTTATAGTAGTTGAACATAATGAAGAGATAAAAGTAATTAGTAAGGTAACTAGAATTCTCATTTTTATTTTTTTTTGAGTCGTATATTTTCGTTCCTTAAGAATCCGGTTTAAAGAAAAGATAAAATGAATATTGTTTTAATCTTAGCTTCCTTTAAAATTGAGTTTCTGTATTTGGGTTAATGCAAGAAAAGATCTAACATGCATTTGTAGTTCATTATATAGATCTTCCATTTGTATATTGATGCCAAATTTTTCAAAAGAGTTATCTGTTTTAAGACCAAGCTCTCTTATTTGATTAGCTCGTAAACTTCTTATATTTTCAATAATTTGTATATTCTCTCCATTAACATAAAGAGAGAGAATATCAATCAATTTGTCAACTCCTTTGGCGAAATGATTAGCATTAGGTCGAAGAGTTTTGTTTCTAAGTTCTTTTCCATAAGGCATGTTTTGTAACTCATGCATTATGAATTTGATCTCATCACAGTCTTGATTTGAGATACTAAACATATTAATATTTATAAATCAGTTTTTAAATCCGGTGTCAAATTTACAAAATAAAATTGGTAATACCAAATTTCTGAAGAAATTTCATTTTTTAATTACTCGGCACAAGCCGCATTTCCTGGGTATTAATAAAAATTTACTTATTCAAGTTTCGCAAGTTTAACTTGCTGATTTCAGATTGTAAAATTCACAGAT
>CAMWLC010000072.1 GCA_947174995.1 uncultured Porphyromonadaceae bacterium | reverse complement strand
CCCCTGCCACACACCCTTCCACTCATCCCCGGCCGCGGAGGGGCCCCGATGTCGAAAACGCGCCTCTACACCATAGTGCGCGACGCCCTGGCCTTCACCTCCGCATCGCGCCGCAGCCCCCACACCCTGCGACACACCTTCGCCACGGCCATGGTCAGCGGCGGGGCTGACATCAACAGCGTGAAGCATCTCCTGGGGCACGCATCCCTGGCCACGACACAGATCTATACGCACCTCGACCTCTCCGCCCTGCGCCGCGACTACGCACGCGCTCACCCCCGGGGCTCAGCCCCCTCCGGCCCGACCATCTCCCCCGACGACACACCCGAAATTGAAAATTAACAATTTTGCAACATTTCCGCTGAGGTGAATATGCAAAAATTTGTATAACTTTGCTTCCGTCACCTCCAGGCCCCCTCCGGGCCGGGGGAGACACTTCACCAGGCCCTGCGCTGCCGTCCCCCGGAGCCGGAGGCCATAACACCACATAATATTATGGAAATCAAGATCAAAGCAATCCATTTCGACATCGCCGACAAGCTCGTGGCCTTCACCAATAAGAAAATCGACAAACTCACCCGCCGTTTTGAATTTATCTCCGACGTGGAGGTAGCCTACACTCTCGAGAAGCCCGAGGCCGCGCTCAACAAGACAGCCGGCGTCACCATCGCCGCCCCCGGAGTCAACCTCTTCGCCTCCAAGACAGCCGACACCTTCGAGGAGGCTCTCGACAACGCCCTCGACGGCCTCGAGAAGCAGCTCGATAAACACAAGGAACGCAAATAATCCCCGCGCGAAGATGAGCAGCCCGCTCGACAGAGTGAAGGAATACGAGTTTCCGAAGGTAAGCGATCCCCGAGGCAACCTCTCCTTCATAGAGGAGGGGCGCCATGTCCCGTTTCCCATCCGGCGCGTATTCTACATCTACGACATCCCCTCCGGTTCCACCCGGGGGGGCCATGCCCATCGCGAGCAGCAGCAGCTCGTGCTCTGCATCAGCGGAGCCTTCGAGCTGCGCCTCACCGATGGACACCGCGAGATCTCCATCCCCATGAACCGCCCTTACAAGGGCGTCTACGTACCTCCCGGGGTATGGCTCACCATGCACGACTTCACTACGGGCAGCATCTGCCTGGTGCTCTGCTCGGGCGAATATGAAGAGTCCGACTATATCCGCGACCTGGACGAATACCTGCGCCTTATATGAAATATCCCTTTCTGTCTCTTTCCGACATCACGGCCCCCATGGCTGACGACCTCATCGCAGCCGCCACAGCCACCATACGCTCCGGACGCTATCTGCACGGCCCCGCCACGGAAGCCCTTGAAAAGAGCGTTGCCAAGGTCTGCGGCGTTGATCACTGCGTGGCCGTGAGCAACGGGCTCGATGCCATAAGGCTCTCCTTCCGGGCCTTGTTGGAGACCGGGCGCATAGCCCCGGGAGACGAGGTGATAGTCCCGGCCAATACCTACATTGCCTCAATACTCCCCCTCACGGAGCTGGGGCTGCGCCCCGTGCTCGCGGAGCCGAAGGATTCCGACTTCAACCTCGACGCCCGCAGGGCGGAGAGTCTCGTCGGGCCCCGCACCCGCGCCGTGCTGCTCGTGCACCTCTACGGCACCCCCTGCTGGGACGCGGAGGTCATGACGCGCCTGGTCGGAAAGGGCATTTGGATAGTGGAGGACAACGCCCAGGCCATAGGTGCCCTGGCCGCCGCGCCGGGCCTCAACGGCACCCGCGCCACGGGAGGTCTTGGCCACATAGCGGCTACCAGCTTCTATCCCACCAAGAATATCGGAGCACTCGGCGACGCAGGAGCAGTCACCACCCCCGACGAAACCCTCGCGGCCACCGTGCGTGCTCTGGCCAACTACGGCTCCGACCGCAGATACCACAACATCTTCACCGGCTACAACAACCGCATGGACGAGATCCAGGCCGCCATGCTCGAAGTGAAGATGAGACACCTCGACGAGGTGTGCGAGGCTCGCTCCCGCGCAGCCCGCGCATACGGCGACACCATATCCCACCCCCTCGTCACGCTCCCATCCACACTCCCCGGCACACGCCAGGTGTGGCACCAGTACGTGGTGCGGGTCCCGGCCCCCCGCCGAGACCGTTTCCGCGAGTGGCTCGCCGACGAAGGTGTCGGCACGGACATCCATTACGCCATCCCGCCACATCTCCAGCCCTGCTACTATCCGAGCCTCGGGGAATCATATCCCGTCACGGAGCGCCTCGCCTCCGAAGTGGTGAGCCTCCCCATCGCCGCCATCACGGAAGATGACGCCCGCGCCATCGCCGGAATAATCAACAGATATCCGGGCTGACACACCTCCCCTCCTCAACCCGCTGAAAGAAGAAACATGAAGGAAAAGAACACCCCGTCCGACACCTCCGCCGCGCCGCAAGGATCCGGCTCAGCGCACAAGCCCGTCAATCTGGCCCGCATAGCGTTGTGGGTCACGGCCATCCTCGTGGTCCTGACATTCTTCCTTGTGGCCCCGATTCTGATTATGGGCACCGACAACGACGCCATAATCCGCATCCCGGACGGCGCCACGCGCGAAATGGTGCGCGACAGCCTGGCCAAGTATTTCGGCGATAGCTACGCCACCCGCGTGGACCGGCTCATCGAGGCTCGAAACACCGACATGAGCCGCCGCAACGGCGCCTACCGCATACGCAAGGGTGACACCCCCTTCAACGCCATGCGCCGCCTCACCGGAGGTTCGCAGGAACCCGTGCGTATCACCGTCAACGGCTTCCGCTCCCTCTCGGACCTCACCGAGCGCATAGGGCGCCGCATGGAATTTCCCGCCGACTCGCTGCGGCATGTGCTCGCAGACACCACCCTGATGAGCCGCTACAACCTCACCCCGGAGCAGGCCCTCTCCCTCTTCGTGGAGGACTCCTACGATGTCTACTGGAGCTCCGACGCCGTCTCCTTCACCGAGAAAATCGGCCATCACTACATCAACGTCTGGAACGGACGCCGCCGTGCCGAGGCCGCCGCCCTGGGCCTCACCCCGGCCGAGGTGATGATCATAGCCTCCATCGTCGACGAGGAGAGCAACAAGCGCGACGAGAAAGGGCGCATAGGCCGCCTCTACATCAACCGTCTGAAGGCCGGTATGCCCCTTCAGGCCGACCCGACCGTGCGCTTCGCCTTGGGAGACTTCTCGATACGCCGCATCACCGGAGAGCATCTCAAGACACAAAGCCCCTATAACACATATCTCCACAAAGGCCTCCCCCCGGGCCCGATACGCACCACCTCCACCGCCACCATCGACGCCATCCTCGGCAGTCTCCCCTCCGAAGACCTATACATGTGCGCCCGCGAAGATTTCTCCGGCTATCACAACTTCACTTCCGACTACGACGAGCATCTCGCCAACGCCCGCCGTTATCAGGAGCAGCTCAACCGCAAGAACATCCACTGACCCCCCACGGCGCATGACACACGCCCATCTCACGCCCACCTTGATCCGATTCATCCTGATTCTGCTCCTTGCGGCCGGCGGAAGCGGACGCTGTGCCGCCTGTGACCTCGCGGAAGACTCCCTGCGCAATGTCGCAGGCTACGGCGGCGCCCCCGATGTGTCCTTGCGAAATCATGTGCGTCATCCCTCGCGTGCCGGCGTCTATTATCCCGAAGACCGCCGCCGCGCCGACTCCATATCCAACGCCGACCCCAACCGCGACTGGTGGTATCTCCTAAAGCATGGCCGCCTCTCGATGCAGGACACTACCGTGCACTGGCCCCGCTTCCTGCAATTCTGCGTCAACGTCTACAACTGGGGCGACCAATTCTTCAACGGCACCGACCCTGAATACGTCGTCGGCACCGGACGACGCTGGAAAGTGCGCCTGGTCAACGACAACTGGACGGATGCCTACGCCATGAACGTGGGGCAGGACATGAAGATGAACATGCTCTCCGAGCCTTACAGCAACGCCGGAGTTTTTCTTCAATACATGGCCGTCAGCTACGGATACTCCATCGACCTCACCAATGTCATCGGCAATAAGCCCATCAACCACAAGAAGATGAACTTCGGCTTCAGCTGCGCCCGCTTCAACATAGACCTCACATACTCCGAAAACACCGGCGGCACCTACCTGCGCACATTCGGCAAGTATGACCGCGGACGCCTCTTCAAGGAGTATTTCAAGGGTCTTCAGATGCACAATCTCACCGTGGACGCATACTATTTCTTCAACCATCGCCGCTATTCCTACGGTGCCGCCTACGGATTTGCCAAACTGCAGAAAAAAAGCGCAGGCTCCCTCATAGCCGGCTTCGCCTACACCTATCAGGACGTGCTCCTCGACTTCAACGAGCTCCCCCCGAACCTCCTGCCCTATCTCACCATCCCCGTGCGCGACTACCGTTTCCGCTACAACGACTATTCCATCCTCATAGGCTACGGCTATAACTTCGCGGTCTCCCCCCACGTCCTTTTCAACCTCACCGCCATACCCACCGTAGGCGTCAACAACTCCTTCGAGGATTCCATCGACGGCAACAAGAAACTATTCTCAGCCGGCATACGCGCCCGGGGCTCCTTCACATACAACTACAACGACTTTTTCCTCGGCGCATCCATCAAATTCGACGGCCACTGGTACAATTCCCCGGGCTACAACTTCTTCTCATCCCTGATTCCCTTCTCATTCACGGCCGGCGTACGCTTCTGAAGCTTTGAGACGGCAGACTCTTCGATCTTAACGGCCCGGAGGCATCCAATCCCGCGCCCGTAAAATTTGAGTTGCAGGTACGTGGCGTGCCACGTCAGCATGACACGACGATACGTCTGCACAGTAATTACGTTGGAAAAGAGATTGAAAATTTTTCTGACGGTCATGCAAGATTTCGCCATTGCCGGGATTATAGGAATAAAACTAACGTCATTTTTCCCGCTTATCAGGCTTTGGCTGACTCCTCAGACAAGGAAAAGAAGATAATAGAGATGGTCCGCAGGGGGGATCCCTCCGCCATGAAGGCCATCTACTGTGCGTATGCCGGATACCTCACCGGTGTATGCACACGGTATATATCCGATAATGACGATGTGAAGGATATCCTTCATGATGCTTTCCTGAAAATCTTCGCGGCTGTGGGAAAGTTTGAATACCGAGGGGCAGGATCGCTGAAGGCATGGCTGACACGCGTGACGGTCAACGAGGCGCTCAAAGCCATCCGCCGAAACCACAGGGCCGAGCTGATGTCCATGACCACCGAACCGGCGGATGCCCCGGCGGAGGATCCCGAGACATCATCCATCGACGCAGCCACCCTCCACTCGCTTATACGCAATCTTCCCCTGGGCTACCGTACGGTGTTCAATCTGTATGTGATGGAGGAGAAATCCCACAAGGAAATAGCCTCGATACTCGGGATATCGGAATCCACTTCGGCCTCACAACTTCACAGGGCAAAGGCCATGCTCGCCGGTCAAATCAAAAAAAGGATGCTATGAAAGAGAATTGGATGGAAGATCTGCGTGACCGTCTGGCCGAATTCGAAATCGATGCTCCGGCCGGACTTTGGGAGGAACTTCAGAAACCTCGACACGTATGGCGCCGCAGGCTGACAGCCGCGGCAGCCGCAGTCCTGCTCCTTCTCGTCGGAGGGGGTATATATTTCCTCATCCCGGGAACGCCCGACATGACAACTGCCGAACATACGGCTGCGGTCATCGACGCTCCCGCGCCCTCCCCCTCCCCCCTCGGCCGGGGGCGTGTAAACATCTGCCGCGGGCGCCGCATAGCGAGGGGTGGGTGTCGGGGGTGGCCGGATGCTTAAAAAAAAAGGGGGGGG
>CAMWLC010000071.1 GCA_947174995.1 uncultured Porphyromonadaceae bacterium | reverse complement strand
AGCGTCTGTCTTACAAACAGAGGGTCTGCGGTTCGAATCCGTAATCGCCCACCGATGCAGCCAAGAGGGTTGCGTAAGCACACAACACTGATTTCGGGCGATTAGCTCAGCTGGTTTAGAGCGTCTGTCTTACAAACAGAGGGTCTGCGGTTCGAATCCGTAATCGCCCACCGAATCGGAAGCGGCTTAATCGAAAGATTAAGCCGCTTGTGTTTTTTCTAAACTTATATACCCAAAACGAATCTACTCAAACCGAAAAAAGATCCACTAAAACAATTAAATGTCATGAAATCAATCAAAGTTTCCATAGCTGCCGCCGCTCTGGCCATAGCCCTGACCGGATGCGTGTCCAAGAAAGAATATGTGGCTCTGCAGGCCAACTACGACGCTTTGCGCACCGAGTTTTCCACCACTCAGAAAGACTACTACGCCACCCAGGCCTCCCTTGCGGAGTGTCAGGCAGGCGCCAAGGCCGTAGGAGTGATGCTCGAAGAGCAGAAAAAAGCCAACGCCGACCTCAAGGCCGGATACCAGGGTATGAAGAATTCCCTTGACCAGAGCCTCGCCCAGAGTGCCCAGGGAAGTGTCAACATCGCCAAGCTCGTGGATGAAATCAATGCCTCCAACCGATACATACAGCGCCTGGTGGACGCAAAAAGCAAGTCTGACTCCCTCAACGTGGTGCTGACCAACAACCTCACCCGCTCCCTGAGCCGTGAGGAGCTCAAGGAGGTGGACGTAAAGGTGCTCAAGGGTGTCGTCTACGTCTCCCTGGCCGACAACATGCTCTTCAAGTCAGGCTCCTACGAGGTGAATGACCGCGCTATGGAGACCCTCAGCAAGATAGCCAAAATCCTCAAAGACTACAAAGACTACGACATCCTCGTGGAGGGCAACACCGACAACGTGCCCATATCGCGCACCAACATCCGCAACAACTGGGACCTCTCGGCTCTCCGCGCATCCTCAATCGTGCAGGCCCTCCAGAATCATTTCGGCATCAACCCCAACCGCATGACAGTGGGCGGACGCGGCGAGTTCAACCCCATCTCCGACAACGACACCGAACTCGGCAAGCAGCGCAACCGCCGCACGGAAATCATCATCACCCCGAAACTCGATGAGTTCCTCGACCTTATCGACCAAGCTCCCGCCGACGATAAAAAATAAGGCCCCATCTTCATGCACATCTTTACAAAAGCCTTGTCTCTCGCAGGGCTGACCCTCTTTTTGGCCTCTATGCCATCAGGGACAGCCCGCGCGGAGACCAGGAGGGTGACCGACACCATACTTGTCACCGACCTTTTTCAGGACCCGAGGCTCGATCCGAGCGTCACACGCACTTACAGTGTGATCGGTTCCGGATCCGGCGTGACCTACAGTTTCCGTACCTGCGGATTCCTCAACAACACATACTTGTATCTGGCTCCCAATGATGACATCGGGCTTGTCACCCTCGACAATCCCCGCGAGGCCACTCTCGAATCAATAGACGTCCTGGGAACATACGCGACCGGAAGCACCGGACAGACCCGCATACTGTTCTACACCTCCGACACCCCCTTTACCGCCACATCCGATCTGTACTCATCCGCGGACCTGACCGAGTGGGAGCGTCTGGCCACGGAGGAGAAAAGCGCTAATAAAAAGGACTATACCGTCATCCCGTCCGAAGGATATGGCCCAATGACACGTCTGGGTATATCCTCCACCTCGCAGCAGGTGGTCACGGGATTCACCTTCACGTGGAGGATTGACGAAGCCTATCCCCCCATCGGGCCTGTGGTGTCGCTTTCCGTCTCCGACGGCAGGACTCACTACACCACAGACGGTGTGGGCACGGAGTCGCTTCCGATATATCTAACGACCGCGGACCAACTCACGCTCAACACCGATAGCGATGAGACGCTCCTCGCAGTAGTGACCGATGAACAGGGCAACCGGGAACTACACCCGGACGCCCGTATACCGATGAGGTTCAATGCCAAGGGCGCATATACGGTCTCCCTCTACACTCCCGCCTCCACTCCCGCCGGGCGACCGTCAGCCGGGATTGCCGAAGTCCCGGACAATGACTTTCCGGAACTCAACGACGCCACACACGTAGGCGACATTCACGTGCGTGTGGTCGACACCGTGACCGCCGTCACTTCTCCAGCACCGGAGCAGGAAGCAGACTCGCTGTATGATCTCTCCGGGCGCCCGGTCAGCCCCACCGGAAGACCAAAAGGCATCTACATACGCCGCAACGCCTCCGGAAGCCGTCTCGAAATCCTCCGGTAACGCTCCACATCACCCCTATATTAGGAGATACGGGATTTTTTTCGTAAATTTGCACCTTATAAGACAATCTTTAAGAAATAAGACAATCTTTAAGAAGCTTCAATATTATTCTCGATATTATTATGGCAAATCACGAACTCACCGAGCAGGAGGCAGGACGCCGCAACAGTATGCAGGCCCTGCGTGAACGCGGAATAGAGCCCTATCCTGCCGCGGAATTTCCCGTGAGCGGACACTCCGTTGAAATAAAGGAAAACTTCAGGGACGACGCCGAGCCTCCGCGCGAGGTCAGTGTGGCCGGACGCATCATGTCCCGCCGCATCATGGGCAAGGCTGCCTTCGTGGAGCTCCAGGACTCCGAAGGACGCATCCAGATATACGTCAGCCGCGACGACATCTGCCCCGGCGAGGACAAGGACTTCTACAACACCGTATTCAAGAAACTCCTTGACATCGGCGATTTCATCGGAGTCGAGGGCTTCGTGTTCCGCACCCGCACCGGGGAAATCTCAATCCACGCCCGCAAGATCACGGTGCTCGCCAAGAGTCTGCGTCCCCTTCCGATAGTAAAGATGAAGGATGGTGTGGCATACGATGCATTCACGGATCCCGAACTGCGCTACCGCCGCCGCTATGTGGACCTTATCGTCAATCCCGAAGTGCGCCAGATATTCCTGAAGCGCACCAAGCTCATCAATTCGATGAGGGAGTTCTTCAATTCCCACGGCTGTATAGAGGTGGAGACCCCGGTGCTCCAGGCCATACCCGGAGGCGCCAGCGCACGCCCCTTCATCACCCACCACAACGCCCTTGACATTCCCCTCTACCTCCGCATTGCCAACGAGCTTTACCTCAAGCGACTCATCGTGGGAGGATTCGAGGGTGTGTATGAGTTCTCGCGCGACTTCCGCAACGAGGGCATGGACCGCACCCACAATCCGGAGTTCACCTGTATGGAGATATATGTCAGCTACAAGGACTACAACTGGATGATGGACTTTACGGAGCGTATGCTCGAGAAGTTGGCCCTCGATGTCAACGGCACCACCCGCGTCAAGGTGGGCGACAATGAAATCGACTTCAAGGCCCCCTTCCGCCGCATCACCATGACAGACGCCATCAAGGAGAAGACCGGTTTCGACATCACGGGCAAGAGCGAGGAGGAACTCCGCGAGTTCTGCCATGCCAACGATATCGAGGTCGAACCCTCAATGGGCAAGGGCAAGCTCATCGACGAGATATTCGGGGCCAAGTGCGAGGGCACCTACATACAGCCCACCTTCATCACCGATTATCCCATCGAGATGTCACCCCTCACCAAACGCCACCGCGACAATCCGGAACTGACCGAGCGCTTCGAGCTGATGGTCAACGGCAAAGAGCTGGCCAATGCCTACTCCGAGCTCAACGACCCCATCGATCAGTATGAGCGCTTCGTGGAGCAGATGCGCCTGGCCGACAAGGGTGACGACGAGGCCATGATCATAGACGCCGACTTCATCCGAGCCCTCGAATACGGCATGCCCCCCACATCGGGCATGGGCATAGGTATCGACCGCCTCACCATGCTCATGACAGGACAGACCGCCATCCAGGAGGTGCTCCTCTTCCCGCAGATGCGCCCCGAAAAGAGCCGCGCCAAGGAGGAGGATGAAAAGAGCGGGGAAAACGAACCTCAAGACTGACCTCCAATGAGCATCGAGAGTTTAGGCAAGATAGCAGTATGGGGCGGCGGCAGCTGGGCCACCGCCCTTGCTAAGCTGCTGATGGGGCGCAACCGCAGCATAGTGTGGTATATGCGCCGCCACGACCGTATAGAGGATTTTCTGAAATACGGCCACAACCCGGTGTATCTCTCCGATGTGGCTTTCGACACGCGCCGCATCGACTTCACCGATGACATCAACGAGGCCGCAAGCCGCGCCGACACTATCGTCATCGCAGTGCCCTCTCCCTATTTCCGCACCCATGTGGATCAGTTGAATGTGGACATCTCCGGCAAGACAGTGGTCTCAGCCGTAAAGGGAATCGTGCCCGAGGACAACGTCATCGTCACCGACTACATGGCACGCAATTACGGAGTGGCACGCGACAGTCTGCTCGTCATCGGCGGCCCCTGCCATGCTGAGGAGGTAGCCCTCGAGCGCCTCAGCTATCTCACCATCGGATGCCACGACGCGGACAAATGCCGCGACTTCGCCGACTGCCTGGCCGGACCCAAGCTCAAGACCATCCTCTCCGACGATGTCGACGGCATAGAATACGGAGCGGTGTTGAAAAACGTATATGCCATCGCCGCCGGCATAGTCAGCGGCATGAAGGCCGGCGACAACTTCATGGCCATGCTCGTCTGCAACGCCATCCGCGAGATGCGCCGCTTCGTGGACACCATAGCCCCCCTGGAGAGGGACATCTGCCGCTCGGCCTATCTCGGCGACCTGCTCGTGACGGCTTACAGCCGCTTCTCGCGCAATCACAATTTCGGCGCTATGATAGGCAAGGGATACAGCGTCAGCGCCGCCAAGATGGAGATGTCGATGGTGGCGGAGGGTTATTACGGCACTAAGTGCATGTATGAAATCAACAGCCGTCCCGACCTGCGCGTGGATATGCCTATACTCGACTGCATACACAGCATACTCTACGACAACGTGTCGCCGCGTAGGGCCATCGACCGCATCACGGGCACCTTCTGCTGAACCTTTCCGCCCCCTTGAGCGTCATAATAATGAAATATTAAAAACCATATTCAAGACAATGAAGACTCTCAATCTCGATCTTACCCACGCAGTGTATTTCGCAGAGAAACAATATAAAGACCTCGGGGCATCCGCTACGGAGGCCCTTACGACTCTGGTGAAAGGCAACGGCGCGGGCAATGATTTCCTCGGATGGGTGAAGCTTCCCGAAGAAACTCCCACCGACCTCCTCGACCGTATCAACAAGACAGCCGCACGTCTGCGTGACAACTGCGACTACGTGGTGTGTGTCGGTATCGGCGGCAGCTACCTGGGTGCGAAAGCTGTGATTTCCGCCCTTCAGGGATGCTTCGACGACTATTACGCTCCCGTAGCCGGCTCGCCCAAGGTGCTCTTCGCCGGCCAGAATATCGGTGAGGAATATATGCACGACCTCCAGAACCTTCTGAAGGACAAACGTTTCGGCATAATCGTAATCTCCAAGTCAGGCACCACCACCGAGCCCGCCATCGCCTTCCGTATGCTCAAGGAGCAACTTGAGGCCCAGGCCGGCAAGGATGCGGCCAAAGATCTCATCGTGGCTATCACTGACGCCGCCAAGGGTGCGCTCCGCACTTTGGCCATCCAGGAGGGATACGAGACATACGTGATTCCCGACAATGTGGGAGGACGCTTCTCTGTGCTCACTCCCGTGGGGCTGCTTCCCATCGCCGTGGCCGGGCATGACATCACCAAGCTCGTAGCCGGAGCAGCCGACATGGCGCGCACAGTGGCTCACCCCGGTGAGGACAATCCCGCCGAGGAGTATGCGCGGATGCGCAACGCCCTCTATCAGTCGGGCAAGAAAATCGAGATTCTCGTCAACTTCAACCCCAAGCTCCACTATTTCTCGGAGTGGTGGAAACAGCTCTATGGCGAAAGCGAGGGCAAGGAGGGCAAGGGTATCTTCCCCGCAAGCGTTGACCTGACCACCGACCTTCACTCCATGGGCCAGTGGATTCAGGAGGGTGAGCGCACCATCTTCGAGACCGTGATCTCGGTGAAGGAACCCGCCGTGGAGAAGCGTATCCCCTCCGATGAGCAGAACCTTGACGGCATCAACTATCTCGCCGGCAAGCGCGTGGATGAAGTCAACAAGATGGCCGAGCTCGGAACTCTCGTCGCCCATACGGACGGCGCCGTGCCCAACATCCGCATCGAGGTTCATGCCCTTGACGAGTACACCCTCGGACAGCTCATCTATTTCTTTGAGTTCGCCTGCGGTGTGTCGGGATATATGCTCGGCGTCAATCCCTTCAACCAGCCCGGTGTGGAGGCCTATAAGAAGAATATGTTCGCCCTCCTTGAGAAGCCCGGCTACGAGAAGGAGACCGAGGCCATCAAGGCAAGACTCGCAAAGTAAGACATATCCGTAAAAACATTGCCGGGG
>CAMWLC010000070.1 GCA_947174995.1 uncultured Porphyromonadaceae bacterium | reverse complement strand
TCCCCACCCCGCTACCCCCCGGAAGCGTCACCATGATGCCTCACGACGCCCCTAAGAGCCCCGCAAGCTCCACCGCGGTGCGCGGCGCCCTCTCCTCCGGCCAAATATCCTCCGGTATGCTCGCCCCGCAGGTGGCAGCATACATCCGCCGCCATCGCCTCTACCGTAATTCCTGAACTGAGTTATAATTAATTTCCCGATATGCCGTTATCATTAAAACACCAACAACCAACACCCCATTATGCGCAGACTTCTGTTGACATCCTTGCTCACTACGGCACTTTTCACCACTGCCACAGCCTCCTCCCCCCTGTTTGACAATCCCGACAACGTTCCCTTCTGGGGTCTGCGCGCGGGAGCCGACATCGCCATCCCGGGGGACTGGAAAGCCGGCATCGGCACCATGAATATGTATGACGGCAAGGCCGGCGGATTCATAGG
Source organism: uncultured Porphyromonadaceae bacterium (assembly GCA_947174995.1). Taxonomy (GTDB): domain Bacteria; phylum Bacteroidota; class Bacteroidia; order Bacteroidales; family Muribaculaceae; genus Lepagella. Next base: position 6,447 of record CAMWLC010000070.1, on the reverse strand, counting down.
CGCCATCTACCAGCATCCGCTGGCGGCGAATCTGTATGTCGAGCCGGGTGTGCAACTCTATTACGACACATACCGCTACGACCTCGTAGTGATGGACGATGATGATACCTCCTCCCCATTATCGGACCCCAAAGTAAGCAAGTTCGGACTCCGCATACCCATCAATTTCGGATTCCGCTTCGATGTCTCTGACCGTCTCGGCATAGCCCCCTTCACCGGCCCGGAGTTCAACTGGGGATTCGGAGGCAAAATCCATCTGAGCGGCAACTACGCCCACGAAACTATCAGCGACACCAATCCGTATAGCGACATCTGGGGCTGGCACCACTGCAATCTCTCCTGGAACTTCGGAGTCTCCTTCGATATCGACTACAACTGGTCGTTCATTCTCTCGGGCGCAATCGGCGTCACCGACCAGCTGAAATTCGACAACATCACCTGGCGCGACAACCGCTTCTCAATCTCCCTGGGCTACAACTTCTGACCACCCCCGATAAATCTTATACGTCTTATAAGATTTATAAGACTTATATGACTTATATGACTTATAAGATTTATATGACTTATAAGTCAGTATCCTCTGTGCTTACGGCGCGCTGCGGACATAGCCTCCTTGATGCCACCGCCGGCTATAAACTCAGCCTCCACCTGCTTCAGCACCTTGGCAAGCATGGCATCCATCTGCTTAATCTGCGTTATCATGATATTGGCTACCGTCTCATCCGTCCTCTCCCTGCACTTGCTGACAAACTCCTTAGGGTCATCATTATTCATGCAATATTTCCGGGCCGCGAGAGTCCTTTCGTCCTCGGGCTTCCATGTCTGCAGATCGTTTTGCCGAAGATAGTCGCCATAGTCCTCCAAGAGTTCACGCACGGATCCACGAGCCACCCCCAGCAGTTTTATGCACATTTCAACCGACACAGTGGCATCTCCGCAACCTTCCACTATATTCTGCTTGCATGAACGGGCCGCCTGCCTCATCTGATCAATAGTCCTCGTCTTTTCCGTGAAGGCGCGCCTGACAAACAATTCGGTGACATCGCAGATGATTACCGATTTTTTATACACGTTCCACTGAGTGTAATCACCTGCGAGCTTCAGGAATCCCATCATATCTCTTATATATTTTATATGACTTATACGACTTATATATCTTATACGACTAATATATCTTATACGACTTATATATCTTATACGACTTATATATCTTATATGACTTATATGACTTATATATCTTATACGTCTTATTAGATATATCTTTGGGGCGCCGTCAGTCGAAGATGCCTTCGACTGCCTCCTCCGGCTCGGGGTCGGCCGGAGCCGGGCCCCATCCTTCGGAGCCGCACGGCGAGAAGCTGTCGGGAAATTCAAACTTCGTCTCCTGCGAATAGGGGAGCTTCGGGTCAGCATACACCTTCTTCATATACAGGCCGTAGATCGGGAGGGCCGCACGCGCGCCCTGGCCGAATGCCATGCTGTTGAAGTGTATGTAGCGCTCCTCGCCTCCTACCCATACGCCCGTCACCAGGTCAGGCGTGAAACCCATGAACCATGAGTCGGAGTTGGAGTTGGTCGTTCCCGTCTTGCCCCCCATCTGCGCCGAGATGCCGTAGCGGCTGCGCAGGGAGGCGCCCGTGCCACTGTCCACCACATTCAACAGTATGGAGAGAATCTTGTAATAGGCATCCTCGCTCGTCACCTCCGTGCGGTGGGGCGTGGCCGAATAGATGACGTTCCCCTGATTGTCCTCGATGCGCGTCACGAACACAGGGTCCACCCTCAGTCCCTTGTTGGCAAACGTGGAATAAGCGCCTACCATCTCCTTGATGGGCACGTCCACCGTGCCCAAACTCAGCGTCAGGTTGGGCTCGATGTATCCCGTCACGCCAAACATCCTCATCTTGTTGGCCAGCGACTGCGCACCCAAGGCATTGACCAGGCGCGCCGAAATCCAGTTGTTGGAGTTGGTCAGGGCCCAGCGCAGATCCACCATCTCGCCGATGCGGGCGCTCCCGGAGTTGCGCGGACTCCAGTTGCCGAATGTGGGCTGCGTGTTGCTCAGGCGCGAGCAGGGGGTGAAATCCTGCTCCATGGCCAGGGTGTAGAGGAAGGGCTTGGCAGTCGATCCGATCTGACGCTTGCCGCGCGACACCATGTCATATTGGAAATAATTGAAATCCGGTCCTCCCACGTATGCCTTCACATGCCCAGTCAGCGGATCCATGCTCATCATGCCCGTGCGCAGTATGGACTTCATGTACATAAGCGAGTCGTATGGGGTCATGGTGACGGTCTTCGAACCGGGCACGATGCGCTTGCGGCCCTTGGAGTCGGTCTCCTTCACGTAGGCGAACACATCCATCTGGTGAGGGGTATGGAAGGCCTTGCGTATCTCCTCCTCCGAGGCCCCGGCCAGCTTCATCACGCGGTAACGCTCCGTCTGGTGCATGGCGTTGCGTATCAGTCGCTGCACGCCGGCCGAGCTGAGCTCGTCGCCGTTTGACGTGTACGGGCCGTTGCGCGAGCCCCGCTTCTCGCTGAAGAAGGCGGGCTGGAGCGTGCCTCCGAGATGCTCGTAGACAGCCTCCTCGGCATACTCCTGCATACGGGTGTCGATAGTGGTGTATATCTTCAGGCCGTCCGTATATAGATTGTAGCTTGAGCCGTCGGGCTTGGGATTCTTCTCTATCCATCCGTAAAGGGGATTCTCCTCCCAGGCGGTGGAGTCGGTGTTGTAGTTACCCAAGGCTATGAGATAGCTGCTCTGGCTGTCATAGTCGCCGCGCGACGGGCGCACCGGACGCTTGGCCGTCATCAGATGGCGTATCTCCTCGCGCAGATAGGGGGCGCCCCCCTCGCGGTGATCCACCTTGTGATAGTCCAGCCCTAAGGGGAGGGCAGAGAGGGAGTCCGCCTCGGCGTGTGAGATCTTCCCCGCCTTGGCCATCTGCGAGAGCACCACATTGCGACGCTCCAGCGTGCGCTCGGGGTGGCGCAGGGGGTTGAAAAGGGAGGGATTCTTCAGCATACCGATAAGCATGGCCGCCTCCTGGGCCTTGAGATCGCCCGGTTCCTTGCCGAAGTAGACGTTGGCAGCCGTCTTGATGCCCACGGCATTGTTCAAGAAGTCGAAGCGGTTGAGATACATATTGATGATCTCGTCCTTGGTGTAAAATCGCTCCAGCTTCACGGCTATCATCCACTCGATAGGCTTCTGCATGGCGCGTTTCAGCATATTTGACGACGGCTGCGAATAGAGCTGCTTGGCCAGCTGCTGCGTGATGGTGGAGCCGCCCCCCGACGACTTGTCGCGCAGGAGCACCGTCTTGAAGATGGAGCGTCCCAGAGCGCGGAAGTCGATGCCGGAATGATCCTCGAAGCGCACATCCTCCGTGGCGATCAGGGCGTCGATCACGTATGGCGACACGGCGTCGTAATCCGTATAGACGCGGTTGCCGCGCCCGGCGAAATAGCGCCCTAACTCGGTGGTGCCGTCGGAGGCCATCACCACCGAGGCGAGCTTGTCGTGGGGATCCTCCAGCTCCTCGATAGGGGGCATGTATCCTATCACGCCATTATATATGAGCAGCAGGAAGAGCGCCATCACTCCCCCCAGGGAGAGAAACGTCACCCAAAGATACTTCACGATGCGCCGGCTGCGGGCCTGACGTCCTGCTGCCCGCGCCATGAGGGGATTCATTCCCGTTTCGTTTCCGGTCTGTGCCATACTGCAAAATTACGAAAAAACCGCGACATACTCATTTTTTTATAAAAATTTCGCCGTTTTTTTTCAGCAATCGGAATATTTTGCCTAAATTTGACGCACACAAACGTGTCAGAACTAACATAATCTAATATACCATCCAATTCACACATGGCAAAAGTGCTTAAAATCAGAGATTTGACTCTGCGCGACGGACAGCAGTCCCTCTTCGCGACCCGTATGAAGCAGGAGAATATCGACGTTCTGCTCCCTCTCTACCGTGATGCAAAGTTCTATATCATGGAGGTATGGGGCGGCGCGGTGCCCGACTCCGTGATGCGCTATCTGGGCGAGAGCCCCTGGGACCGTCTGCGCGCCTGCTCCAAGGCCATGAAGGGCATCTCCCTGCTCTCCGCCCTCTCGCGCGGCCGCAACCTCTTCGGCTACGTCCCCTACCCCGACTACGTGCTCGAAGGCTTCTACAAGGAGGCTATTAAGAACGGCCTTAACGTGATGCGTATCTTCGACGCCCTCAACGACATTGACAATATCAAGGAGTCCATCCGCCTCATCAACGGCCTGGGCGGCATCGCCGACGCTGCCGTCTGCTACACCGTGGACCCCAAGGATGAGGCTCCTGCCCCCGCTCCCAAGAAGAAAGGATTCTTCAGCCGTCTCTTCGGAGGCAAGGAGGAAGAGCCTGCAGCTCCCGAGAAGATCTTCACCGACGAATATTTCGTGGAGAAGGCCAAGGAGATGGAGCGTCTCGGCGCCAAGATGATCACCCTCAAGGACATGGCCGGCCTGGTCAACCCCTCCCGTATCTTCACCCTCATGCCTAAGCTCAAGCAGGCCCTGAGTGTGCCCGTGGATTTCCACACCCACTGCACTCCCGGCTACGGCCTCGCTTCCGTGCTCACCGCCATCATCAAGGGCGTCGACATCGTGGACACCAACATCTGGTGGTTTGCCGGCGGCTCCGCAGCCCCCTCCATCGAGCTTATCTGGATCTTCTGCCAGAAACTCGGCATCGAGGTTGACGTCAACATGGAGGCCGTGGCCAAGATCCGTCAGGAGCTCAAGGCCGCACGCCAGGCCCTGGCCGACTTCGACCTCAACAAGGAGAAATGGCCCAACGATTTCGACGAGTTCTACGCCAAGATGCCCCGCGAGATTGATGCCGAGTTCGACCGCGCCATCAAGGCAGCCAGCGCCAATAACGAGGCCGAGCTTCTCGACGCCTGCCACAAGATCGAGGCTTACTTCGGATTCCCCAAGCCCAACGAGCTGGTGAAGAACGCCGAGGTGCCCGGAGGCATGTATTCCAACATGGTGGCCAACCTGCGTGCCCTCAAGGCCGAGGACGTGCTTGACGAGGCCATGGCCCTCATCCCGAAGGTGCGCCGCGACGCCGGTCTGGTGCCCCTCGTGACCCCCACCTCCCAGATCGTAGGTTCCCAGGCCGTGGCCGTGGCTCTTGACCGCCGCAAGGGTGTGGCCGACTACACCAACAAGAACAACCAGTTCATATCCCTCGTGAAGGGCGAGTATGGCCACACACCCGTGGCCGTGGATCCCGCTTTCCGCGAGAAAATCACCGGCTCTCCCATCGAGAAGCCCTACGACGTCAGCAGCTACAAGGCTCCGGCCAATCCCGAGCTTCCCGAGTTCGGCGGCGTGAAACTCGCTCAGAACGATGAGGAGTTCCTCCTGCTCGAGCTCCTGCCCGCCGTAGCTACCGGCTTCCTCAAGAACCGCCGCAAAGCCGAGTTTGAGGCCGGCAAGGCCGCTGCTCCCGCCCCCGCTCCCAAGGCCGAGGCTCCCAAGGCCGAAGAGGTGGTCGAGACCGAAACCTTCTCCGGACCCGTCTTCAAGGCACCCATGGGTGGCACCGTGATGGAACTGAAAGTTAAGCCCGGCGACACCGTGAAACCCGGCGACATCGTGATGGTCTATGAAGCCATGAAGATGGAAAATGACCTCGCCTGTGACATGGGTGGCGTAGTGAAGCGTGTCCTCGTAGGTGAGGGCGACGTGATGGGCACCGACCAGCCCCTCATCGAGTTCGTGGGCGCAGGTGAAGCCGCCCCCGCTCCCAAACCGGCCCCCAAGGCAGAGGCTCCCAAGCCCGCTCCCGCTCCCGAGGCCCCGAAGGCTGACGACGCTCCCGCAGGTCCCGTGCTCAAGGCTCCGATGGGTGGCACCGTGATGGAGATTTGCGTGGCCCCCGGCGATAAGATCAACTCCGGCGACAAGGTGATGGTCTACGAAGCCATGAAGATGGAAAACGACCTCAACTCCGACATGAGCGGCACCGTGAAGCGCATCCTCGTCGGCGTAGGCGATGTCATCGGCACCGACCAGCCCCTCATCGAGTTCGAATAAAAAGTAGAGGAGGCTTCCAGCCTCCTCATATTACCCGCAAAGTAAAAGTAGAGGAGGCTTCCAGCCTCCTCTTTTTCGTTTTTTTACGTTCATGCCCCCACCATGTCCGCAAATTCTTTTCATAAAAAACTGTAGATTCCAAAACGAAGTGCAACGCGACGGCGTGAGAATCTACACTTCCTCTCTCCTTCTGGAGGGGGGTGCCCGAGCGGCGGGGACGGCCTAAACCGCCCCCAAGAGCGGAAATCAGCAAAGAGAAAACTGGAAACACAAAAAAAGGAGACCGAAGTCTCCTCAGGGGTAAGTAGGGATATTCAGTTAATTCCCCCAATTGGGGTATGGGTAGCGTGCTGAGA
>CAMWLC010000069.1 GCA_947174995.1 uncultured Porphyromonadaceae bacterium | reverse complement strand
CCCCCCCCCCCCCCCCCCCCCCCCCCCCCCCCCCCCCCCCCCCCCCCCCCCCCCGACTCTTTCATAATCTCTCAGAGAGCGCGGGTGATGGCGAAAGACCAGAACACGAGGCCCATGAAGAGTGTGATGCCGGTCCACATCTTGGCGCACCGCGAGGCCTCGTGGGCTCGGCGGCGCAGATCATCGGTTGCGGCAGGGGATTCCTTCATCCCCTGCGAGGCCTCCTCGGCGCTTTGCCAGAGGCGGCGCGTCATCAGAGCGTAATAGATGGCCACGAATCCCGTGACGGGACAGCAGGCCAATGTGGCGGCGATAGCCGTGGCGAGCATCGTGCGCGGGGGAGTCGCGGGGTCTTCAGGCTCGAAGAGGGTGTCGGGAGCGGGGAGCTCGGGAAACTCGGCGGGAGTGGTGGGAGTTGTGGGAGTTGTGGGAGTTTTGGGAGATTGCAGGGGGAGGGTGCCGGAGAGACGCTGCCGCCAGTAGCGGCATATATCGGCCACTTCGGATGCCGGCCGCCAGTCGGCCATCTCCTTGCACCACACGTAGGTGTCCGGCCTCACTCCGGCTTCGTGCATCTCCGAGAGCTCAAACGGCCCGCGCTGCACGCCGTCGATCATTGCGAAATACTTCATCGGCTGCTCTCTGACGTATCAGGAGAATAAGGACATCAGACCTCCGGTTACGAAAAGACTGATATTGATGAGAAGCCCTATGCCGGCGAGCACGAGGGAAATGATGGTCATGGTCTTGGCCGTGGCATTGGCATGGATACCCTCGACCTCGTACCCCTCGGCAAACATACGGTTGGCCATTCCGGCCTTGTTGATTGCTATTATGCCGAATATCACTCCGATGCATGAGAAGAGGAAGCCGAACACGGTGCCGACGATGGCCCACGTCATCCAGTTGTAATGCGTGGGAGTATAGGGGTTGCCGTAGGGAGTACGAGGGGGATTCTTATACGCGGGAGGGGGCACAACCGGTTCGGCGTATGTGCCGAAAGCCGATTCCTCCACCTCGGGCATGAGCTGCGAGGCGAGTTCGGGGAGGGTGCGGGCCGGTTCCCAGGTCTGCATCCCGGGGCGCCACACCAGGGTGTCGCCCTGAAGGCCGTTGGCGGAGAGTTCCGAGAGGGGGAGGGGACCGATGCGGCGTCCTCCGATTACCATATAATACTGTTCCATCGGGTGTTGTCTTGAGAGTGTATGAATGAAATGGCGGAACGTCCCCGCGAGGGCGTTCCGCTGACAAAGTTAATAAAAACCTCTCTTTTTAGCAAATCTATCTGACGAGACGCTCCGCGTGTCCCTCCGCGCACAAGATGTGGAGGCCGGAGGGGAGCGCGGGGAGGGGAGACATCCCCTGCGGCAGGTCAAGGGAATGGCGCAGTGTGCCGTCAGGTGAGTAGATTCTCAGCGTCACGGGGTGGTCACACTCCACGGCCACGCTCCCGGCGTGGCGGCACAGTCTCCATCCCGGGGCCTCGGCGGCGATACCATTCACACCGCTTGGCTGCGCGTCGGGGTGCAGGTCTTCGGCGCCGCACACCTCCGTGGAGGTCTCTCCGAGCCAGCCGCACTGCTGGTTGGTGCCGGTGTGCACACGGATGAAATCCACTTGGTCGAGATGCACCGGGTTTCCTTCCATATCCACGGCGTTCCCGATGTTGAAACCCTCCGGGTCCGTGTTGGGCTTGTTGTCGGCATATCCCCAATCATACACCTTGAAATCATAAAGTGTTCCCTTGCCGTTGCGGTCGATGCCGTTGGGAGGGAGAAGGGTGCCGCGGAAGGTCAGTGAAGCGGCCTCCTGCAGCCAGAGTGGCCAGTATGGCTGCGTGTGGCGGTCAACGGTCATGACATATCCCGAGGTGCCGTCCGAGGCTGTCCAGCGGGAATATTCCGCATCGGTGATAAAGGGTCGGTCCGGGTCGGTCACGGGGGTATGGCCCGGCTCGGGACGTGAGTAGGTTATCTCCACACCGCGCAGGGTGGCTGACGAGGAGTGTTCGGAGCCGGCCAGGTCATACCATTCATCATCGGGGAGACCGTTGCCGTTGGTGTCCGCGCTCACGGAGACCACACCCGGTTCGGAACTGGAGGCTATGGCGTTGCCGTAGACCTTGAAGTCATCCTCACCCTCGACGTTCACCACGGGGTGGTCGAATCCGAAGACCACGAAACCTCCGAACGAACCCAAGGACACGATGCCCGGATTGCGGTCGCCGCACAGCTCTTCGGAGGCCTTGGCGAGGATGTCGGCGTATGTGTCCCCCTCCTCGTATTCGGGCGAGAGGTTGACGAACTGGCCGGGAGCCGGCGAGTATTCGTACACGTTGGCTATATAGGGGGAGAGGAGGGCGACGCAGGGAGAGAGGATAAGAAGAGGAGTAATCATAGTTTTTTTCAGAACTACTTATTGAAGTCAGGGAATGATGATGCGATAGAGCGGGCGAGGTCGGTTTTCAGGCGGTCGGGCCAATGGGTGTCCGAGCTGATGACCACGCCCGGCAGGATAAGGCCCGAGGGGGTGGTGAGTGTGGTGGAGTCATATCCGCGCAGACTCCCCCACCAATGCGGGGCCGGAAAGATGCGCCCCTCCGCCTTGATGTTGATCTCCACGGTGAGTCCCCCCTCCATGGCCATGCCGAGCGTCTCCTGCACATGGCTCATGAACCAGTCCTCCATCTCCACTCCCTCCTTGACGGCGCAGGCGTTTCCGGCTATCTTGTCGATGTGGCCCACAATGTCGAATCCGCCGCGGTCGATCATCTCCTTCACAGAATTGAAATAGCTGTCGATTACATACCGCAGGTCGTCGCGGAAATGGTCGTGCAGATTGCGGGCGAAGCGAGGGGCGCTTCCGTCGCAGTCGATGAGTTCGCCGCTCTGTGTGGCCACGAAATGCACCGATCCTATGCGATAGTCGAGAGGGAGATCCGCGAAATAATCTATATGGGGACCCCACCGGGAGTCAAGTCTGTCTATCTCCATTCCGGTGAGGATTCTCATATCGGGAGCATGGAGCCGCCGCAGCCGCTCCGCCTCCCGGAGATATGGCTCCACATCCTCCCGGGCCATATTGCAGGGGGAGGGGATGGGAAGGGGGGAGTGCGGAGAGAATCCCCATACCTCCATGCCGGCCTCGCGTGCCGCCGCGGCCATCGCCTCCATCGGGGCGTGACCGTCGCAAAACTGCGTGTGGGAATGGTAATTATGATTGTATTTCAGCATATTGTCTATTTGTGAGATGATGGTTGTCAATAGAATGTGATACGTGTGGGGATGTCGCCCGTGCGCACCTGCCACATCATCTCCCCTTCGGGAGTGAAGGAGAAGAGACGGCCCGGATTCACGAAATCGCGGGCGTCGGTGACGTAGATGTCTCCCGTCACGGGGTTGACGGCCAGTCCGTAGGGGTGGCGTATTGCGCTCTCGGCCCCGTCGGCTATGAAGCAGCGTGTCAGCACGCTCAGGGTGCGTGTGTCCACGATGCCGTAGACCGGAGCGCCTCCCCCCGGCTCATACTCTCCCGAGGAGAGGGTGTATAGCGAATCCCCCTTTAGCCAGAAGCGTTCCACCGGGAGATCGAAACTCTTCTCCAGGCGGTGTTTGCGGGCATCGTAGCAGAATAGGCCCGAACCATGCTCGATGTAGTCGCCGCGCGAGCTGACCCATATCTTCCCCTGGCGGTCGGCCGTCACCTGTGATAGGTTGATGGCCACGGGGACACGCTCTATTTCGGTGAATGTGGCTATGTCGATGACGGACAGGGTATTCTCGTAGTTGGGCACTCGGTATCCTCCCGAATTGGCCACATACAGCCTCTCTCCCGACACGGCTATGCCGTCGGGCTGGAAGCCGACAGTGCAGCGGGCCACCACCCGGAGTGTGGCCGTGTCCACCTTTGCCACATATCCGAGCTGGGCGTAGTCCTCGTCGATGAGCACCGGTCCGGCGTATGAAGTGACGTATGCGTATCCCCCGTGGAAGGCCACCTGCCGGCAGTTGGGGATATCCACCTGCCCAATACGGCGGCAGTCATTCAGGCGCATCACCTCCACCTTGTTGGAGCCGTTGATCACGGCATAAAGGCGGTTTCCGTAACTCCGAAGGTCGTTGCCGACATCGCCCAGTTCCTTTGGCACGTCGGGATTGGCCTGCGCGTAGATATTGCGCGTGAGCGTGGCCGTGCGGTAGTCGTAGCGGTCGAGGGAGGCCTTGTTGGTACCCATATTCCCCTCGTTGAGGAGATAGAACCCGGCCACGGAGGTGAACTGCGGCTCCCCCGTGGGCACCTCTTCGGGAATGAAGATCACATTCTCCTCGCGGCATCCCGCGAAGAGCGAGACCATTGCCGGCAGCCATATAATTAATCTGAATCTTTCCGTGTGTGTCATGATGAAATGGGGTGAGGTCATATCTCGCAGGAGAGGGTGAAACGGAAATTGCGTCCCGGCATGGGATAGTTGCGTATCACGTCATACTGCTGGTCGAGGAGGTTGTTGATTTCTGCTGTGAGGTCGAGCACGCATCGTCCTGCTCTCTGCCGCCAGCCGAAAGTGAGGTCGTGGGTATACCAGGGTTGCTCATGGTTGGCCGGGATATTGGCCGAGGTGTGCCATCTCTCCCCCACATATATGAAACTGTATCCGGCGTGCAGACCGCGCCATTCGAGGCGTGTCGTGGCCGAACCGCTGTGCAGGGGTATGTAGGCTATCTGGCCGCGGTAAGTGCCCCCGTCGCCGTCGTCGGAGGGATCCGTGTAGTCGCGTGCCCTCTGCCAGGTGTAGGTGAGGCGGCCGTGGAGCGTCACCTCGAGTGGCAGGGTGAGCGTGGCCGAGGCCGTAGCGTCGAGACCCGTGATGCGTACGCGCCCTATGTTCATCATCATCCAGCGGTATTGTCCCGTCCCTTTGGGTACGGCTATGATTTTGTCGGTCACGCGGTTGTGGTATGCGTCGGCGGTGAGTTCGATAGAGAGAGGGAGCCTCCCGGCGGAGGTGTGGCGCCAGGTGAGGCCGAGATCGTATTGCGTCACCGTCTCGGGGCGAAGGTCAGCGTTCCCGACATCGGTGTAATAGAGGTCGTTGAAGGTGGGCATACGGAAAATGCGCTTGAAGAAGCCGCGCAGACGCAGACCCGTGGAGCCGGGGAGGGTCCATGTGGCCGCGAGGGCCGGCGACCATCTGGTGCGCGTGTGGCGCAGGGTGAGGCCTCCCGCGTGAGTGCGGTCAGCCGCCACGGTTAGGAGCAGGCTCCCCTCGGCGCGGAAGCCTCCGGTGGCGTATGAGGAGGAGAGGGCCGCGAGGAGGGTGTGGCGTGTGGGGCGCGCGAAATTCACCATATTGCACGTCAGCCTGTCCCACTGCCAGTCGGCGGCCACTCCGGCATCCCAGTCATCGGTGAGAATGAAGCGTGAGGCCGCGCTGAGATATGTCTCCTGCTGATGGAAGGTGTTGTCTATGTGCATCAGCGTGGTGTCCGGGTTGAGGTAGCGCATACGGTCAAGGGCGCACTTGGCATTGAAGAGGAGCTGCACCCTCTCCGACGGACTCGTGCGCCAGTTGCCCTGAAGGAAGAAATTGCGGTCCCACTGCCGCTGGGAGTTTTTCCACACATTGTTGACTATAGCGCCCGGTATACCCTTGTCGGAATTGTAGAAGTAGACCTTCGCCTGCCATTCGCCTCCTCCATCGGGCGAACCGTAGACGGAGGCCTCCACGCGCTGCGAATGGAGGTCGCCGTTGAGGCGTGTGGCGGTGGTGTCCCATGCGAGGGTGCCGTCGCTGAAGAAACTGCGGTATCGGAAGCGGTACTTGCCCGAGGCCTCGGTGATTTCGCCGTTGATGGTGGCCGTGACGCGCTCGCTGAGACGCAGGTCAAGGCGCAGCGAGGGATTGACCAGTCCGAAGCTGCCGGTGCGGAAGCGTGCCGTCAGGGCCCAGGGCTTCCCCTCGGGGAGGCGCGGGCGGCGGCTGCGGATATAGACGGCCGTGGCGGAGGCGAAATCGCGGGCCGGCTGGAGCACGCGTGACTTCTGGCCGTTGTAGACCGTGATGTCCTCCACATTGTCCAGAGAGTATTTCCCGAGGTCTATCTGGCCGTTCTGCGCATTCCCCAAGGGGAGACCGTCGTAGAAGACCCCGGTCTGTGAAGACCCCATGCTTCGGACATCAATGGTCTTGACGCCCCCCACGCCTCCGTAGTCCTTGAGCTGCACGCCGGAGAAGTATCTCATGGCGTCGGCCACATTCGTGGCCGCGAGATTCTCAAGGGCTCTCCCCGACAGACGTTGCACGGGAGAGGCCTCGGCACCCGTGACGGCCTCGCCCGTGACGGTGAGTTCGGGCAGGGCACTGAAGATGGAATCCGTCTGCTGATGGTCGAAGGAGCGGGAGAAAATATCTATGGAGGGTGTCTCGGCCGGGAGCCGCGACACACAAGCGAGGGTGATGAAGAGCGGCATAAGGAGCCGCGCTGTGGCGATAAGCGGCATCGGGAGCCGCGTGAGGGGTAGTCGTTTCATATCGGCGTGGCGCGTCAGGACCGGACGCGGCAGCGGGGAAAAAGGGGGTGGATACACTCGCATCGGCCACCGATAGGTTTTCTGACTCTGGTCCTCGCCGGGGACGCCTTCCCGTCATTGGATGACAGTGGCAAACATGTCCCTCGCTCAGGCGGACCGCTCACAGCAGCGGCTCTGTCCGGGAATCACACCCGGTTCCCTGTTCGGTTGCCGCCGCAAAATTAATAAAAAAATCGGTGAAATTCTTGCCCGGGCCGAAAATTATGCTTAAATTTGCATTGCAAATGCGATAATAGCTCAGTTGGTAGAGCATCAGCTTCCCAAGCTGAGGGTCGCGGGTTCGAGCCCCGTTTATCGCTCGTCGGAATCAAGGGGGCCGCTTCCACAGGAAGCGGCCCCCTTGTGCTATCTCATGTGCTATCTCATGTGCTATCTCATGTGCTATCTCATGTGCTATCTCA
>CAMWLC010000068.1 GCA_947174995.1 uncultured Porphyromonadaceae bacterium | reverse complement strand
TCCCTGTCTTTCCGCAAAATTTACGAATAGGTCAATTTTCCTTGATTCTGAGGTCAATTGGCTTTATTTGTATACGGGATACAGACGAGAGCGAGTCCCGATTTTGAAAAAAAAGTGTTGCATCTTGGGAAAAAAATCCTGAGATGAAAAAAAAATTTGTCAATCCCTCCCTGCACAATTACGCGAGTGTGTGCGGGTACACGTTACCGAAATACCACGAGGGGAAACAGTGTTACGTGGACTGGTATTTCACCGACGCAGTCACAGGCGAGAAACGGCGCAAAAAGTGCCATTTCGACCACATCAAAAACAAGAAGGCCCGCCGGGCCGCTGCACAATCCTACATTTTGAGCCTGATGGAAAAACTTCTTTCCGGAGTGGATCCAAACGCGGATGACAGCGCGGAGCGTGCCGGCGTCCCCTTCACGGATGCGCTGCTCCAGTACGAAAAAAGCCTGTCGCGGTTCGACCGCTACAAAACCCGGTCCTGCTATCGGTCGCGCGTCAAGGTGCTGCGGGAGTACTTGAGCGAGCGGTCAATCAAGATTGACACATGCGGCAAGTTTGACCGTCCGATGTGCGTAGCCTTTCTTGACTGGGTTTTCTACGATCGCGAGGTCTCGGCACGCACCCGCAACAACTACCTGGGGTGGCTCTATTCGCTGGCCGAGTTTCTCAAGGATCGCGGCTATATCGCCGAGAATCCCGTCGCCGGAATCCGAAAGCTGCCGGAAAACGAAAAATGCCGGCGTCCGCTCACCGAATCGGAGCTGCACGCCCTCACGGCCCTGCTGGAGAAGACAGACCGCCCCTACCTGCTGGCCTGTCTGATGATGTATTATACATTCGTACGGCCTAACGAGCTGGTAAACCTGCGAGTCGGCGACATATCCCTCAAGGATATGGAGCTGCGCGTCTCCGAAAGCTATTCCAAGAACCGCAAGACTCAGAACGTGGCCCTTAACGAGCGGCTGGTGCACCTGATGCTCGACCTCGGGGTTTTCAACCACAACTCCGGCGAGTACCTCTTTTCACGCGGATTCCTTCCCGGGCCGCAGAAGATGCCCGCCGACATCTTCAATCGCCGGTGGGGCACCGTGCGCCGCCGTCTCGGGCTTGACAGCCGGGCGCAATTCTACTCTCTCAAGGGAGCCGGCATCCGGGATCTCGCCAATCAGGAGGGCATCGTGGTTGCGCGTGATCAGGCGCGACATCGCGACGTGGCCACCACCAACCGTTATCTCGCCGAGCGCGGTAGCGTTGCCCCGGATGAGCCGAAGAAATTCCGGGGCCACATGTGACGCTCACCGCGTCACGGCGTAGAACTCCCCGCGCATCAGCTCCGACAATCCTTCACGTGGCGAGACGCTGCACGTCAGCTTCGCGCAGACGTATTCCTTTCCCCTGATAATCCATCTCGCCCGCACGTCCGGCACGATGCCGGATGTGCGGAGAAACTCGAACTGATATTTGCGGCGCGGGTCTATATCCATGAGCTCGCGTATGCCCAGGCAGGAGGTCCCGTTGATGGCCAGGGTGTACTCCGGATACCACACCGCGAACCCGCGCCCGGTGCGTGTGCCGTCCGTAATTGGAGTTAGTCCGAAATTACGGAGGCTCGCGCTGTCGGGCTGCGGCCAGTAGGCGAGATGCAGCTTGTCGAAATATGCCGCCGTTTCCGGCTTTCCGGCACGGATCATCGCCGGCGGAATGTAGCCGGTGAAATCCTCGTCCTCGGAGGCCGTCGGGTCCGGTTCCTCCTCCGGCTCGCGCGGCTCGTCGTAGGCTGCCACGTCGAGCATCACGCATCCCGAATATGGCGAGATCCTGACCGGCACGCATTTCAGGGTCATCTCCTCACGGTCGTTCTCCTCGATGTCGTCCACCGCCTGAGGGATCCACGGTCCGAAAGCGTTGATGCGGATTATGCGGTGTCCGTAATCGTAGTCCCACTCCGCTTCTGACTTCATGCGGCGCGTGCGCGTCTTCTCAATGACATACCATGCATCGGGCCAGTCTTCGCCTGACACGCGATAAATATAAGTGTTTCCCTCTGCCCCGTAGCGAGAGGTCGTCAGGGCCGACACATGCGCCGACAGCTGCTGATATGAGCCGAAAGTCATCACGCGCTCCTGCGGCCACTGGCGGATGAACCACGGGCAATCGCAAAATTTCCAGTCTGCATCCCCTCGGTCCTCGTATCTTATCGACTTATAACCCTTGTATCCGGCCACACGCTCCGAAGCATCGACATCTTGCGAGTAACCCTCGCACACTTCGTTCACCACCACGGGGGCGAGGTTCTCGAGCCTCTCTGCGGTGAAGCGGAAGGAGATAACCCTTGCCTTGTGGTCCACGTCGAACTCGCCGCGCAACATCGGCTCCAGGTTTGACAGCAGCTCCGAGAGTGTCCAGTGTGGCAGGGCCCGTCCGAAGTCCCAGAGGTTCCACGCCTGGGGCAACACGTTGCACAGCAGCAGGGCCCCCTGCGGCGAGACCTCCCACTCCTGAAGGCGGGCTGTATAGCCCAGGGCCTCGGCGATGCGGCGCACCACTGCCACAAGATAGGGCATCCACGACAATTTGCCCGTCTCGCGCGTCTGCGGCGCCAACTCGTAGCGGTCCTCCGCCATGATGTAGCGCACCTCGTTGTGTACCACGCCCGTTGTATTGTTTTCCCATGGGAGAGCCACGGCGTCGCTTCTGACGCCGTGGTAACTGTAATCCCACAGCCGCAGAATACCCGGGCCGTCAAACTGCGCCGCATCTACCTGCGGATAACCTAACGTCAGCTCGTTGATGTAGATCTTGTTGAAAGGATCCTCGAAATTTGCCGCGCTGCGCCCCTGAAGGAATTGCACCTCTATTTCGTCGGCGGATATATCCGTGATGGCCACGCACCCATCCATCACCATACCGGCGATAACGAGCCTGGCGTCGAGTCTGAGCCGGTCCTGCATCACCTCCGGCACATCCATAAGACCGAAAATGTCGCGGTTTCGCTCCACGGACAGTGCGATGCCGAAGGAATAGCCGTCGGCATCGGTGAAAAGGCGGTTTTCCATCACGAGCTCCACCGTCTGATCCGCCATCAGCACGGCCTCCTTGCCCTCGATATAGAGTTTCATCTCGTAAAATCGGATTTTCTGTCGCGCGGCGACTTGTTTTTCAAAAATCTGTCGTACTTGTCCAGAGCGTTGCGTGTCCCCATTCTTCCGGAAACTGTGGTCACCGCCTCGATTGGAGCCTCCAGCCTGTCCGCAAGCCTGGAGATGACATCCGGCAGTGAGCGTCCCCGGCTGTCGGTCTGCATCGCCGGCTCCGGAGCGATCGCCGGAGCGGCGTATGCAGCCGGACGCCCGGAAATGGCCGCCGCCATTATGGCCGGGGCCATGATGCGGCGGTCCACGGCCTCCATGCTCAGCGACGGGGAGACATTCCCGCGTCGGGCCTGTTCGAGCATCGCGATGACGGCCCCGGTGCGCGGATTGTCAACCATGGAGGCAGGAGCAACCCATTCACCGGCGTGCACCACGCCTGCCACGCGGTCGCGCGGTCCCGGCTCCGTATAACCGCCGGTCATATACCCGGTAGCCGCCGCGGCCTGTTGCTGCTTCTTGATTACGGCCACCTGAAGCATACCCGCCGCCACTGCCGCCGCCGCTGCAATCGGCGCCAGGATATGCCCCACAACCGGGATGGCCGCTGCCGAACCGTATGCGTTCAGGGCGTTTGTCGCTGTCTGCGCTACGGCTGCCACAACCTGCATAGCAAACTGTTTCTCGGATGCGCGGCGCTTCATCTCCGCGATCTCGGCCTCCTTCTGCTTCTCGAGCTGCTTTACCTTACGTGTGTTTCCCTCGGCCAGTTCGATCTCCTTGGAGTAATAGTCGTTGATGCGCTTCTCGCGGATCTTTTGGTCGGCCTCCTGAAACTCCGACGCCGTCTGCATGGCAAGCATGACCACGCCGGATGTGGCCTGGACAGCCGCGGCCACGCTCTGGAGCTGCCCCTCTGAACCGGATGAGAAAGCAGCGATCATCCCGCTCACTGCATCATATACACCGGCCATCGCCTTTATCCACTGGTCATTTACACCGCTGAAAACGTCCGACATCGATTGGGCGAACTCCTTCTCGATTTCCGCCACCTTCCGGGCGTATTCCTCCTTTGAGATGATTCCGGCGTCGAGGGCCTGACGGGCCTTCTTCAGCTCCGCCTCCTTTGCCTTGCCGCGCTCCGCTGCCTCGGATTCTTTGAGAAGCATCCCGGAATCCCGGCGGGCCGCCTCGCGGGCCAGTTTGCGCATGGCCGCGAACTGCTCCTCGTCGAGTCCGGCATCGTGTGCTAATGTCAGAAGATCGGCCACCTTGCGCTCGTACTCGGTCAGCCATTTGGGGCGTGCATCCTCGCCGGCTCTCTCGAGCTCCGCCAGGCGCTTGAGAAACTGCGCCCGCACCTCGAGCCGGTCCTCCTTGAGCTTGCGCTCCCACTCCATCGACAGCTTGTAATATTGCTCCGATCCCTCGTCATGCAGCGCGAACATTCCGGCATAATACTCTCTCCAGGCCTCCATCCGCTTTTGCCGGAATATAGCCTCCGCTCCGAGTGTCGCTGCGCCGGCTGCCTTCTGCTCCGCCTCGGCCTCCTTGATGGCCATATCGCGTCGACGGGCTAGGATGTCGGCCCGTTCCGCCGTTTCCCGCTCCAGTATCTTTTTCGCCAGTTCGGATCGCTCCTTGACATGCTGCTGGTAATTGTCCACCTCGCGGTAATCCTTCCCTTTCGAGGCCTTCGCGTAGTCTGACTCGTAGAGGGCGATAACCTTTGACAGATACTCCTCCATCGCCTTTTCCTGCCTGTCTCGCTGCTCACGGAAATCGATCTCTCCCAATGCACGCAGGGCGGCAGCCTGAGCCTCCGCCTCGGTACGGGCCGCCTTGAGGGCCTTCAGACGGTCCGTGAACCATTTCGCAACCTCCGGGCCTTTCTTGCTTTTTCCCTTTGACACGTAATCCGCTCCATCATTTAGAGCCGCCGGCTCCCCGCTCTCCGGCGTGGTCCCGGCAGCAAACATGAATCCTCCCTGCTCAGCCAGCCATTTGTTTGCCCTGTCGATCTCCTGCAGGGAGCGTTTTGCCTCGCCGATGGCATTCATCGCCGCATCGCGCTGCTCCCTGAGCGGTTTTATAATTTCGGCATACTCGCGCATGAGGGCCGCATATCTCTGCGGGGAATCCTTCGCCCCGTCGAGCCGGGCCTTGTACTCCTTTTCCGTTTTCGAGTATGTTGCGTCCGCCTTCTTGAACGTAGCGCGGGCATCTCCGAGATCCTGCCTTTTGTCGAGGGCCTCCTTCCAGTTTTCGGTCATCTTCTCGCCGGCGGCGCGGGCCCTTGCATTTTCCAGGATGGATCGCGTCAACCTGTTGTAAGCCGATGCCGCCTTTCCCAGCATTATATCCTCTTTCGAAAAATTGCCGAAAATATCCGGATACATCTTCTGCAGTGTGGCCGCCGCCTTTATTCGCTCCTCCTGGGCCTTTGTCACCGACACGGTAGATTTGTAAAGCGCGTCGAGCCTCCCTTTCTCCTTCGCTGCCATTTCGTTTGACCGGGCCGCGATGTCGGTGAGCGACTTGCGGTACTGCTCCTGTTCCTCACGCAACCTGCGGGCCTCCTTTGCCGAATCGGAGAACCGTTTGGCCAGTATGAGGACCCCGGCGGCCAGCGCGGAAACCAGGCCGATCCATGAAGTGAACTTCATGGCGGACATTGCGGCGTTCCAGCGCTGCTGCATGGCGTATGACACGCGCAGCCCTCCTGTGAAATACTGGACGGCGTTTGTGAGGGCCACGAACACGAGCCGGACGGCCGGTCCGAGGCGTGAGGTGAGGGCCATCGAGCCGTTGAGCAGCGCGCCGGCCGCCGCGGCTACCTTGGCTTTTACGGCGAAGATACCCATCACCACGCCGTATGCCGCCAGGGCCGATGCCGCCGAGACGATCTCGACCCTGTATTCCTTCAGCCATCTCACCATCAACAGAAGCGCCTTCACGATCAGCGTTGACGACGAAATCGCATATTTCATGATCGGCATGAGTTCCTGGCCGAGTGTCACGCATATCTCCTTGATGGCCTTCTGCGCCTTCTCCATCCCGGCTTGCACGGTGGAGTTTTGCACGGCAAACTCCGCATCGATGGAAGTTGCCTCCTTGAACGCCGTGTTTGCATTTTCCTGTTGCATCTTCACGTCCTCCACCTTGGCCGCGAGGGTCGCCAGGGCCGAGATGGCGCGTGAACCGTTCTCCCCCATATCCTTGAACATCGGCGACAGCACATCCATGCTCCCGGCTCTGTTCAGGTGTTCGAGAAACTCAAGAAACGCGGCGTTCATATCCTCCTTCACGAGCTTCGAGAATTTCTTCACCTCTATCCCGGCTACTTTGGCGTATTTCGCCGGATCCTGGTATATACGCACCATCACCTGCGAGACGGCTGTCGCCGACGCCTCGAGCGCCTGATTGTTGGTATCGAGCACGGCCGCCATCGCCATTATCTGTTGCACGGTCAGTCCGGCCTGGGCTCCCACGCCACCCATGCGGGATGCGAACTCGGCGAGATAGGGAGCCGAAGCGGAACAGTTTTGCGACAGCTCGTTGATTACCGATCCGATGGACAAAAGGGCTTTTTCTGTGCCGAGTCGTTTCTCATCGCCGAAAATTCCGGCGAGTTTGGAGAGAGTCAACGTCGCGCCGGAGCCGAGGTCGTCGAGGGCCACGTTTATCTTGTCGGCTGCCCTGACGAACCCCAACACATCCTCCTGCGACTGCTTGCCGAGGCGTCCGGCCTCCTGGGCCAGTTTATTGAGCTCCTCGCGCGATGAGCGCGTATCGATATGCCTGAACTCCTCGTTAAGGGCCTTCACCTGCTCCTCGGTCATCCCGGTATACTTCCGCACGTTGGCCTCCTCCTGCTGCATTTCGGCGTATGCCTTCACCGCCGATCGTCCCGCCATCACGACTGCTGCTGCAGCTGCTGCTGCGCCGGCCAGGGCCGCGTCCTGCCACTTGCCCCACCATCCCATCAGGCGCGACGCCGCCCCCTCCTGCTCTCGCATCGCGGCGTTGACGGAATTTATTTCGGCGCGGACGCGGCGTATCTGCTCCGCCTGGCGTCGCCATTCGGCTGTCCCGCGCGGTATCTTCTCGAGGCCCCGCTCCAGCTCTTTGAGTGTCTTTTTCAGCTCGCGTGGTGTCGCGCGGTCGAGATT
>CAMWLC010000067.1 GCA_947174995.1 uncultured Porphyromonadaceae bacterium | reverse complement strand
TTCCAACTCTCTTGCGTAGAGATTTTGATGTTTGACAAACATGACAGTGCCTCAATACTATGTGGATTTGCTGGCCCACATGAATGTAAATAAGGCCGGGAAAAAGATGAATATTCCTCAGTTAAAGCACTGCGGCGCGACTATACAGGAGCCTCCATTGATGTCGGGTTACTCCGTATGATGAAAGACCCTGAAGCCCGTGAAGAGATTAGGAATCTATTGAAATCGGTGTATTTAGACAGCAGTAGCGCGTCGTCAGGCGTGATTGGACTCACTACTGTAATAGCTCTGATCTGCGCGGTAGCATGATGTTAAACCTACAATAGGTGATCTATCATTCAAATCATGTGAGGGAATTTTTGTTGGAAAATTTTTGCGGGCCGGGATTTTTGTATTAAATTTGCGGCCATAACAGGGGTGTCCGGCGCTCCGGACGGATTCTTTCCGTCTCAACACGCCGGGCTGAGATCAAACCCTTTGAACTTGATTCGGGTAATGCCGACGAAAGGACCATATCATGAAGATACTTTTCAACAACAGGGATTTTTCCACCGATGCTCCACGCCTGACAGTGAGGGAGCTGCTTGACATCCATCACATCACGCCCGCAGGAATCGCCGTGGCCCGCAACGGCAAGGTTGTGCGCAAGGCCGACTGGGCCTCCGCCGAACTTGCCGAGGGAGACAGCGTAATTGTCATCACTGCTGTCTGCGGAGGCTGATGAGGCTCGTAGCTATCACCCGTCCGGATTTCATGCCGGAAAGATTCACCCCCGGTCATGCCGCCCTTCTGCGGTCGGAGGCCCGGGCTATCGTGCGTCTGCTCGACCGCGGATGGTGGCGCGTGCATATCCGCAAGCCGGGTGCCTCCCCCGAAAGCCTCGCCTCTCTGCTTGAGTTGATTCCCGAGGCATACCGCTCCTGCCTCTCCCTTCATGACTGCTTCGGCCTCGCCGCGAAATATGGCATAGGAGGTCTGCATCTCAACTCCCGCAATCCCACGCCTCCCGAGAGTTGGCGCGGCATGATCAGCCGCAGCTGCCACTCGATGGAGGAAGTCCGCCAATTTCCACATTACGATTACCTCACCCTGAGTCCCGTCTTCGACAGCATATCCAAGCCGGGATACACCGCCCGTTTCTCCCGGGAGGAGCTGCGGAATGAGGATCTTTCAAATGTATTCGCTCTCGGAGGCGTGACTTTCAGCCGTCTCCCGGAGCTGGAGCGGACCGGATTTGCAGGGGCGGCAATGCTGTCGGAGGCCTGGCGCGAAAATCCCCTGATACCTGACAATCTCCCCATGCTTCAGTTCATCACCCACACTGACCGCGGTCTTGAGGATATACTGCGCGGTGGGTGCCGATGGGTGCAGCTCCGCATGAAAGAGGCCTCGGACCATGAGTTTTCCGAAACGGCACGCAGGATAATCCCGCTGTGCCGGAAGTATGACTCGAAAGTGATACTCGACGACCGCGTGCATCTCGTCATCCCCCTCGGGGCTGACGGCGTGCATCTCGGCAAAAACGACATGCCCCTCCCCGAGGCACGTTCCATTCTCGGCCCGGAGAGAATCATCGGGGCTACGGCCAATACCCGCGAGGAGGCCATGAAGGCCTTCCGCCCGGGAGCGGACTATCTCGGGATAGGCCCGCTGCGCTTCACTACCACCAAGAAGAATCTCGCCCCCGTGTTGGGTCTCGACGGTTACAGACGCATGATGTCAGACCTTCGCCGCGAGGGGATGACCCTCCCCGTGGTGGCTATCGGCGGCATTACACTCGGCGACATTCCGGCCCTGCGCCTGACGGGCGTAGACGGCATCGCCGTCTCTGGGCTGCTTCTCAACTCCCCCGACCCTCTCCTCACTACACAGGAAATCATAACATCATTACGATAATATCATGGACAGACTTATCATAGGTCCCCGCGAATTTTCCTCCCGCCTCTTTGTCGGCACCGGGAAGTTCAGTTCCAACGCCGTCATGGCCGAGGCCATAAAGGCTTCCGGCACGCAGATGGTGACCGTGGCCCTCAAACGCATAGACACCGATGACGTCGAAGACGATATGCTGCGCCATATCGTGAGTCCCGACATCCAGCTCCTCCCCAACACCTCCGGCGTGCGCAACGCCGAGGAGGCGGTGTTGGCCGCGCAACTCGCCCGCGAGGCCTTCGGCACGGAGTTTATCAAACTTGAGATACATCCCGACCCGCGTCATCTTCTCCCCGACCCCGTCGAGACCCTCAGGGCCACGGAAATGCTTGCCAAAGATGGATTTATCGTGCTTCCGTACATACAGCCCGATCCTGTGCTCTGCAAGCGTCTCGAAGACGCCGGCACAGCCGCCGTGATGCCCCTGGCCGCCCCGATAGGCACCAACAAGGGGATAGTGGTGGGCGATCTGTTGGAAATCATCATCGATCAGAGCAATGTGCCCGTCATCGTTGATGCCGGACTCGGAGCCCCCTCCCACGCCGCCCTCGCAATGGAGATGGGTGCCGATGCGGTGCTTGTCAATACCGCCATCTCCGTGGCCGGAGACCCCGTGGCCATGGCGCGTGCCTTTGCCAAGGGTGTGGAGGCCGGTCGCGAGGCCTTCCTGGCCGGACTGGGGGCACAGTCTGCCGTGGCCGTGGCAAGCAGTCCTCTCACTTCATTCCTGAGCTGATGTTTTCCGAAGTACTAAAGCAATACGACTGGCGGCAGACCACGGAGCGCATCATGGCCAAAACAGCCGCCGACGTGGAGCGCGCCCTCACCCGGCGACGCCTTGACGACGAGGACTTCATGGCCCTCGTCTCCCCGGCGGCCTCCCCGTATCTCGAACCCATGGCCGCACTCAGCCAAAGGCTCACCCGGGAGCGGTTTGGCAAGACAATATCAATGTACATCCCCATGTACATCACCAATTCCTGCACCAATTCCTGCGTCTACTGCGGCTTCAACCGTCACAACGCCTTCGACCGCGTGGTCCTGACTCCGGAGCAGATAGCCGAGGAGTGCAGGGCCATAAAGGCCCTCGCCCCCTTCGACAACCTGCTCATCGTCACCGGCGAGAATCCCCGCGTGGCCGGGCCGGACTACCTGGAGGAGGCTCTGCAGGTGTGCCGCCCCTATTTCAACAGCCTCACGATGGAGGTGATGCCACTGCGCACGGAGGACTACGAAAGGCTCTCACGCGCCGGACTCAACGGCGTGGTCTGCTTCCAGGAGACATATAACCGTGACAGATATAAGCTGTATCATCCCGCCGGAATGAAGTCCAATTTCGAGTGGCGTCTCGACGGATTCGACCGTATGGGCACGGCCGGACTCCACAAGATAGGGATGGGGGTGCTGATAGGTCTCGAGGATTGGCGCACGGACGTCACCATGATGGCACGTCACCTGCAATACCTGCGCCGCAAATACTGGCGCACCCGTTTCAGCGTCAATTTCCCCCGTCTGCGCCCCGCAGCGGGAGGTTTCCAGCCGAATGTGGTAATATCAGACCGTGAGCTTGTGCAGCTCACATTCGCCTTCCGCATTTTCGACCATGACGTCGACATATCATGGTCCACGCGCGAGGATGCCGCTTTCAGAGACAATATGATTCCTCTCGGTGTCACCTCCATGAGCGCCGGATCAAAGACCGACCCGGGAGGGTACGCCACTTACCCGCAGTCGCTCGAGCAATTCGCCGTCAGCGACGAGAGAACGCCTGCCGAGGTGGCCCTCTCTATCCGCAAGGCCGGATACGAACCGGTGTGGAAAGACTGGGACAAAGTTTTTGACCGCTGATATGAACACCGCAGATATGGACAGCAGATATTCCCGACAGATGCTTTTGCCGGAAATCGGCGAGGAGGGGCAGCACCGTCTCCGGGAGGCATCGGTGCTCGTGGTGGGACTCGGAGGCCTGGGGTGTCCCGTGTGTCTTTACCTCACCGGAGCCGGTGTCGGGCGGCTCGGCCTGTGTGACACCGATGAGGTGTCCCTGAGCAACCTCCACCGCCAGCTCCTCTACTCCGAGCGGACAATCGGTGTACCCAAGACCGTGGCAGCGCGCGACAGACTCGCCGCCATCTCCTCCGGCACGCGCTTCGACCTCCACCCCGATGGTCTCACTCCCGGAAACGGGCAGCGACTGGTGAAGGACTATGACCTCGTGATAGATTGCACCGACAACCACGCCACCCGCTATCTTATCGAGGAGATCTGCTCGCGGTGTGGCAAACCATGGATACACGGGGCCATCAGCGAGTTCTCCGGGCATGTGGCCACATTCATGCCCGGACATCCCGGATATTCCGAAATTTTTCCAGACAAAGAGGCTCTTTCCTCCCTCCCCAAGGCCTCGGGGGGAGTATTCACTCCCCTCCCCGGCCTTGTCGGTACCCTCCAGGCCGCCGAAGCCCTAAAGCTGATATGCGGCATGGAGGGTACCCTTGTGGGGAGAATTCTCCTGATAAATTTAAAAAACCTAACATTCAACACCGTAGAATTATGAAATGGAGCGAAGAGGCCTGGCAGCAGGCCCTCCCGATATATGAGGCCATCCTTGATCTCCCCTTCGTCAGGGAGTTGGCCGAAGGCACGCTCTCGCAGGAGCGCTTCCTCTTCTACATCGGCCAGGATTCGGTCTACATAGAAAACTATTGCCGCGTTCTGGCCCACATTGCCTCACGCCTCCCCCGGCTTGAGCAGACACGTGATTTCCTGAAATTCGCCTCCGACGGTCTCCTCGTGGAGCAGGCCCTCCATGAGTCCTACCTCCCCTCCGGCGCGATGAAACCCTCCCCCACTCCCACCACCCTTCTTTATGATTCATTCGAGGCATCTCTGGGTTTGGGACCCGTGGAGGTGGAGGCGGCCGGGATACTCCCCTGCTTCTGGGTCTACAAGCGTGTGGGAGAGGAAATCATCAAGAAATCATCACGGGACAATCCCTATATCCGCTGGATAGAGACGTATGCGGACGACACCTTCGCCGAGTCCAACCGCCGCGCCATCGAGATCTGCAACGAACTGGCCGAGGCCGCCTCCCCGGAGATACGCCACCGTATGACGGAGGCCTTCGTGATGTCCACGCGCATGGAGTGGATGTTCTGGCAAAGCGCATACGAGACGGAGCGATGGAAGATATGATGACCTATCCCCGCGTGATGACAATAGCGGGGAGCGACCCCTCCGGCGGAGCGGGTCTCCAGGCCGACATCAAGACCATCTCGGCCTGCCGATGCTACGCCTCATCGGCCATCGTGGCCCTGGTGGATGAAAACACGCGCGGCGTCTACGGCGTGCATCCCGTGCCCCCGGAGTTCGTCAGAGGGCAGATGCGCTCCATCCTTGACGACGTCGGCACGGATGCCGTGAAAATCGGTATGCTCCATTCCGCCGAGCTCATACACACGGTGCGCGACACCCTCGACCTCTACCCGGACATCAGGGACATCGTGCTTGACCCCGTGATGGTGGCCACATCGGGCGATCCCCTGCTTCAGGCCGATGCCGTGGCCACTCTGCGCGACACGCTGATGCCGCGCTGCCGCGTCATCACGCCCAACATTCCCGAGGCCGAGATTCTCCTCGGGCGCAGGATAGCGGGGGAAAACGAAATGCCCGATGCGGCGCGCGAACTCGCTGCATCGGGCGTTAGCGTGTTTCTCAAGGCGGGACATCTCGCCTCGGAAACCGTCACGGATATTTTCTATAATGCGGAAGAGGATACCATCCATATCCTCCCCTCGCGCCGTCTTTCCACTCCCAACACCCACGGCACCGGATGCACCCTCTCCTCGGCTCTGGCCTCGGGGCTCGCCTTAGGGTTCGGCCTGACACGGGCGGCGGTCTTTGCCAAAGAGTATATCACGGGAGCCATCGAGGCCGGGGCGCGATATCACATCGGAGGCGGACACGGCCCGGTGCACCACTTCCACAACCTCTGGTGAGCGGCCGGTCACTTGCGTGCATCCACGTTGGTGGCCGTTTGCTTGGAGGGGCGTCCGAAATGGATGCTCGTCTGCTCGAAAGCGGAGAGTTTCTTCGCGCTTTCCAGCTTGGGTTCAGGTATCTTGCGGGGCATGGAGTCTGAGGTTTTGGAAGAAGGTGATTATCAGATTGAGCAGGAGCACTGTCGCTACGTATGTGGCTAAAAGCACCCAGTCGTCGAGTCTCATCGGCAGAAGATGCCTTATGAATCCTCCGGCGGTGTAGGCTCCGAAGAGCAGCCACAAAGTGGCCTGCACTCCCAAGCAGAGCGTGCACCAGTGGTGGGCGCGGTAATGCTGATACCACACGCTCCAGAAGGAATACGGCAGACAGCAGATATTGAAGAGAGCCAAAGCCGGCCACAGGTGCGGGAACACGAGGAGGGTAATCAGGGAAACGCCGAAATAGGAGAATCCCACCACGCTCCACGAGAACACGCCGAAGAGTTTCGACACCTTCATGGAGAGTATGGAGTCGCAGCCCCCTTTCTGTATGACGCTGCACACGCTGTCGCCGGTCTTGGTGTGCACTCCGAGGGTCTTCTGCACCAGGAGATAGGAGAAGAAGAGCCCCACACCGTCAAGGGCCATCGTGACCACGGCCCAAGGCGTCTCATACACCCTGCGCGTCACGAAGAAATAGGCTATGACAGCAAGTGCTGACACCGCCAAGGCGAGCCAGCTCCAGCGCTTCACGGTCTCCGTCAGCAGATGCTGCCCGTACTCCGGCTCGCGCGAATCCGGCTGAGGATAGGCTATGAGCACCACCCCGTTCCACTGCGCCTCGAAATCCCTCTCCGGCATCGTATGCATCTCCCCCAAGGAATCATACTCCACTTTACCGCCCCCTATCGACTTGACTATCACGAAATAGCCGCAGTTGAGCTGCGCCAAGAAAGGAGGAGTGATTTTCGGAAGCTCGCTCCTGTCACCCACACTCAACGCATCCGAAGGTATGCCGTATGACTTGAGAAGATGGGTCATTCCATAGAGGGAATCGAAATCCATCGTCTTGAAAGCGTTTTCTGAAAACTCCACGGTGTGGGGTACACCGAGAACTTTCAGAAAACGCGTGAATATAGTGCGCTGGATGGCCATAGTATTATTTTTTCGTTACAAATTGCGCTGCACAGCCTGGAGAATCTCCTCGCCGGGCATCTCGCCGCTCTGGCGCCACACTTCCTTACCATCCTTGTAGAGGATGAAGGTCGGGGTGCCGGAAATCTGCTGCTCATCGCATGTCTCCTGATTCTTATCGACGTCAAGCTGGGCCACCTTGCAACGACCTTCGAGAATCTCGCTTATCTGATCCACTACGGGCTGCATGGCAGCGCAGTGTCCACACCATGTTGCAAAAAACTCAACGAGCACCAAAGGCTCGGAGGAAATCAATTCTTCGTAAGTCATAATCTGTTTTGTTTATATTGTTTCAATTTTTCAACAATCTATTGTCGCCCTTGGTTCTTCTTTTGCCAGGGCCAAATTTTTTCCCTAATTTTGCAAAGCGATCCTCACCCGGTATATACCGATGCTCGCAGCTCACGAAAAAATTTGAAAAAGCAATGGAAAAAATACCCAGCTTCACCATCGACCATACCCGTCTCGAACCGGGCGTA
Source organism: uncultured Porphyromonadaceae bacterium (assembly GCA_947174995.1). Taxonomy (GTDB): domain Bacteria; phylum Bacteroidota; class Bacteroidia; order Bacteroidales; family Muribaculaceae; genus Lepagella. The sequence goes on along the minus strand of CAMWLC010000067.1, from coordinate 393 downwards.
TACGTCTCCCGCCGCGACATCACTCCCGGGGGCGACATCATCACCACCTTCGACGTGCGCATGACGCGCCCCAACCGTGAACCGGCTCTCACCCCCCGTGCCCTGCACGCCATGGAGCATCTGGCCGCCACCTATCTTCGCAATTCCCCCGAGTGGAAAGAGCGCGTGATATATTGGGGACCCATGGGATGCTGCACCGGAAATTACCTCCTTCTCTCCGGCGAGTATGAAAGCCGCGACATCCTCCCCCTGCTGCGCGAGACAATGCAGTTCATAGCGGATTATGAGGGGGAAATCCCCGGAGCCACCCCCCGCGACTGCGGCAACTGGAGTTATATGGACCTCCCCGCAGCCAAAGCCGCCGCCCGCGCCTACCTCCCCATCCTCCTCGAC
>CAMWLC010000066.1 GCA_947174995.1 uncultured Porphyromonadaceae bacterium | reverse complement strand
GCGGCTATCAGAACCGTAACCAACAGGGCGGTTACCAGAACCGTAACCAGCAGGGTGGCTTCCAGAAGCGAGGTCAGCAAAACTTCAAGAAGCCGGGCATGAAATTCACCCCGCGTCCCAAGCAGATCGACTACGTGCTTGAGGATGTCGACATCAACGAACCGATCCGCCTCAACAAATACATGGCCAACGCCGGAATCTGCTCCCGTCGCGAGGCTGACGAATACATCACCGGCGGACTGGTGAAGGTAAACGGCGAGACCGTCACCGAACTCGGCACGAAGATCAACCGCACAGACGTCGTGGAGTATGACGGCAAGGTAGTGACTCCCGAGCGCAAGTGCTACGTCCTGCTCAACAAGCCCAAGGACTGCGTCACCACGAGCGAGGATCCCAACGGACGCCTCACCGTGCTCGATGTGGTGAAGAACGCCTGCCAAGAGCGCATCTATCCCGTAGGACGCCTGGACCGCAACACCACCGGCGTGCTCCTGCTCACCAACGACGGCGAACTCGCCTCCAAGCTGACCCATCCCAAATATGTGAAGAAAAAGATCTATCACGTATGGACGGACAAGGACATCACCGAGGAGGATATGCAGCGCATCGCCGACGGCATCGAGCTTGAGGACGGCGAGATCCACGCCGACGCCATCAGCTACGTCAACGACACCGACCGCAACCAGGCCGGCATCGAGATCCACTCGGGACGCAACCGCATCGTGCGCCGCATCTTCGAGAGCCTCGGCTATCGCGTCACCAAGCTCGACCGCGTCTACTTCGCCGGACTCACCAAGAAAAATCTCCCGCGCGGACGCTGGCGTTACCTCACCCAGGAGGAGGTCAACTTCCTCCGCATGGGATCATTTGAATAAAACACGTAACTATCCCCAACTACAAATATGAAAGATATAAAACGTGCTACCGTAGCGGAGATCATGCGCGACCCTGCGAAATACACCGGCTCCGAAGTCGATGTGAAGGGATGGGTGCGCACCCGCCGGGGCAACAAGAACGTGCAGTTCGTGGCCCTCAATGACGGAAGCACCATCAAGAATCTTCAGATAGTGTTCGACCTCTCGAAGTTTTCCGACGAGGACCTCAAGCGCGTCACCACCGGCAGCTCCATCCATGTGCAGGGAGAGCTGGTAGCCTCCCAGGGCAAAGGACAGAGCGTGGAGGTGCAGGCCGGAGAACTGGAGATTTACGGCACCGCCAACCCCGACGAGTATCCCCTCCAGAAGAAGGGTCACACCATGGAGTTCCTGCGCGAGAAGGCTCACCTGCGTCCGCGCACCAACACCTTCGGCGCCGTGCTGAGAATCCGCCACGCCATGGCATACGCCATACACAAGTTCTTCAACGACAAAGGATTCTTCTATTTCCACACGCCGCTTATCACGGCCAGTGACTGCGAGGGAGCCGGCGCACAGTTCGTGGCCACCACCCTCGACATCGAGAACCCTCCCCGCACCGAGGATGGAAAGGTGGACTACAGCAAGGATTTCTTCGGCAAGCAGGCCTGCCTCACCGTCTCCGGACAGCTCGAGGGTGAACTCGGAGCCACGGCCTTGGGGTGCATCTACACCTTCGGCCCCACATTCCGCGCCGAGAACTCCAACACCCCGCGCCACCTCTCCGAATTCTGGATGATCGAGCCGGAGATGGCCTTCTACGAGATAGCCGACAACATGGATCTCGCCGAGGAGTTCATCAAATACTGCATACAGTATGCCCTCGACAACTGCATGGACGACATCGAGTTCCTCTCCGAACACTTCGACAAGGAGCTGGTGGAGCGTCTGCGTTTCGTGGTGGACAATGACTTCGTGCGCCTCCCCTACACCGAGGGTATCCGTATCCTCGAGGAGGCCGTGAAGAGCGGCAGGAAATTCGAGTTTCCCGTATACTGGGGCGTTGACCTGGCCTCCGAGCATGAGCGTTACCTTGTGGAGGAGCACTTCCACAAGCCCGTTATCCTCACCGACTATCCCAAGGAGATCAAGGCCTTCTACATGAAGCTCAACGACGACGGCAAGACCGTGCGCGCCATGGACGTCCTCTTCCCGAAGATCGGCGAGATAATCGGCGGCTCACAGCGCGAGGAGAACTACGATAAGCTCAAGGCCCGCATCGACGAGCAGGGACTCACCGGCATGGACTGGTATCTTGACACGCGCCGCTTCGGCACCGTGCCTCACTCCGGCTTCGGCCTGGGCTTCGAGCGTCTGCTCCTCTTCGTCACCGGTATGCAGAACATCCGCGACGTGATCCCCTTCCCCCGCTATCCGGGCAACTGCGAGTTCTAACCCCGCAACCCAAATCAAATTCGGACATGACACACCATGTAGGGACATGGCGTGCCATGTCCGCTTTTATTTCGGCGGCGCTTTTATTTTGGTGAAACGGGTGAAAATTGCTAAATTTGCAGCGTGAAACGTCTGAGGTTCATCCTGATTCTATTAGCGGCCATGCTCTGCGGAGTCACGGCCCGGGCCGCTGCGCCCGACACCCTCATCAGCGTGCTCACCTGCTCCCCGGGGCCGGAAATATACGAGCTGGTGGGCCATACCGCCCTGCGCGTCAGAACGGCCGACACCGATTCCGTGTGGAACTACGGCATGTTTGACTTCAACGCCCCGGGATTCGTCTACCGTTTCGTGAAGGGGGAGACCGACTACATGCTCGGCTCCTATCCATTTGCATGGTTCCTCCCGGAATATGCCATGCGCGGCTCCGGAGTCAGGGAGCAGGTGCTCAACCTTACCCCCGAGGAGACGCGCCGCCTCTACGACATGCTTCAGACCGAGGCCCTCCCCGCCAACCGCACGTATCGCTACAACTATGTGCTCGACAACTGCGCCACACGAGTGCGCGACCGCATAGACGACGCCCTCGGCGCCCCGGTAGAATATACCGACACGGCCATCTACCACTCCTTCCGCGACGCCATGCGGGCCCACCACACCAATTATCCCTGGTATCAAGCCGGCATCGACCTTGCATTGGGAAGCGGTATCGACCGCCCCGTCACCTTTCGCGAGGAGATGTTCGCCCCCACCCGGCTGAGTGCCGGACTCGCGGGCGCCCGGCGCCCCGACGGCACCCCTCTCGTCAGGGAAGAGCGTATGCTCCTCCCGGCGAATCCCGACGCCGTGCTCCCTCCCACGCCGTGGTGGCGCACTCCGCTGACCGTGGCCCTCATCATACTGGGTCTGAGCATCGCCGTCAGCGTGGCCGACACGCTGCGCCGCCGGTGCAGCGTATGGGTCTATGCCGTGTGGTTTTTCCTCCTCGGGCTCGCCGGATGCCTCATCGCCTTCCTGGTGTTCGTCTCCGTGCATGAAGCCACATCCCCGAATATCCTCATATTCTGGCTCAACCCCCTGCAGTGGCTCTTCATCCCGGGGCTGGGGTGGCGTAAGATGCGGAAAATATCCCTTGCCGTCGCCTTGTATGACAGTGTCGGACTTGGGATTCTCCTGCTCGAATGGCCCACTCAGAGCCAGACGGCCTCCCCGGCCATCATGGTGGCGATAGCCGCTACGGTCATATTGGCCGGAAGTTATGCAATAAACTCCCTTTTTGACAGTTATAATAGGGAAGGATGAACCGGCTAATCACATCAGTCATCTGCGGCCTGGTGACAATCACCACCGTCACCCAGGCCAACGCTGCGAGACCCAAACTCGTGGTGGGGATCGTCGTGGACCAGCTCCGCACCGACTATATCGAGCATCTCAAGGATGTCTTCGGCGAGGGGGGCTTCCGCCGCTTGGCTGACGGCTCGCTGATGCTCGAGGATGTTGACTTCAATGTGGACGGACTCGACGTGGCCTCGGCCACGGCCATGATCTATACCGGAGCCTACCCCTCGCTCACCGGGGTGCCCTCCGCCAAGGTTTACGACCCCGCCACGCGCACCTCGCGTCTTGCCCTGACCGACCAGGGGGTGATGGGCAACTTCACCACCGACACATACAGCCCCGCACCCCTGCGCCTCTCCACCATCAGCGACGAACTGATGATAGACGGCATCGGCCTGGGGCAGGTCTATAGCATCGCCCCCGACCCCTCTCAATCGCTCATCATGGCCGGACACGCCGGCACGTCGGCCTTCTGGCTTGACGACAACAGCGGGAAATGGGCCACCACCACCTACTACAAGGAGGTGCCCCGCCTGATGACGCGCCTCAACTACGACAATCCCCTCCAAGCTCGCATCGACACCATGACCTGGCGCCCCTCGCGCCCCCTGACCGATTACAACGGTCTCCCGGCCCAGAAGCGCAAGGTCCCCTTTAGCCACTCCTTTCCGAGAAACGACCGCGAGGTGTACCGCATGTATGCCTCCTCACCCCTTGTCAACGCCGAAATCACCGACATTGCCATAGACTATCTGCGCCATCTCCAGCTCGGAAGGCGCGGCGACGTCATGGACATGCTCAACGTGGGGTATACCGCCGCCCCCTGGAGCCACACCTCCGACGGCGACAGCCGCATAGAGCTGGAGGATGCCTATATCCGCCTTGACGCCCAGCTCGCCCGTCTCTTCGACTCCATAGAGCGGTATGTGGGACTCGACAACACCGTGGTGTTCCTCTCCTCCACCGGCTATTTCGACGACCGGGGAAAGACCGACGCCAAATACCGCATCCCCGGCGGCGAGGTTTCGCTCAAGCGGGCCATCTCCCTTCTCAACGCATATTTCAGCGCCCGGCATGGCAACGACACGTATGTCGACGGTTATGCCGACGGCCACATTTATCTCAACCACAAGACCCTTGAGGCCCGCAACATCCCTCTTGCGGAGGCCTCGGCGGAAGCCCGCGACTTCCTCAGCCGCATGAGCGGCATAGCCGCCGTTTACTCCCTGAGCGACATCCTCGGGGAAGGCTCCGACACCCTCTCGCGCCTGCGCCGCTCCACGGATGCCTCCCTGGCCGGAGACATCCGCCTGGTCTTCACCCCGGGATGGACAGTGGTGGACGACACCCGCTATCCGGTCACGAAGACTCCGGCGCGCCTCTGCGACGTCCGCACTCCGGCCTTCATCATGGCCTCCGACATCACTCCCCGCAAGGTGGGGGAGCCTGTCAAGGCCACCGTCATCGCACCGACCGTGGCGTCGGCCCTGCGCATACGCGCCCCTAACGGAGCGGCCGACGCCCCTCTCTCCACCAAGTGATAACCCGACTCAATTATCAGTCCGGCCCGGCCCCCCGGCGCGGCCGCCCGGCATAAACAATCACCCCGACAATGGGATTCAGCAAACTTCTTAAAAAAATCTTCGGCGACCAGAGCGAACGCGCGGTGCGACCGCTGTGGGATCGCCTCCACAACGAAATCAATCCTATATCCGAGCAGATAAAGGATATCTCCAACGACGAGCTCCGAGGACGCATCAACGCCATCCGTGACGACATCCGCGGCGAGGCAGGCAAGTACAAAGAGCAGATGGCTCAGATCCGCAAGGAAATCGAGACCCTCGAATACGACAAGCGCGAGCCCCTCTGGAAGCAGATCGACGACCTCAAGGACGACATGTTCAAGATGTACGCCCGCAAGCTCGACGCCGCCCTCCCCGAGGTGTTCGCCGTGGTGAAGGAGACAGCACGCCGCCTCGCCAACAACGACACCATTGAGGTCACCGCCTCCGACTACGACCGCGAACTCGCCGCCCAGGGCAAGGACTTCGTCACTATCGACGGCGACAAGGCCATCTTCAAGAATGAATGGGTAGCCGGCGGCAACCTCATGAAGTGGGATATGGTGCACTATGACGTGCAGCTTATCGGCGGCCAGGTGCTCCACGGTATCCTCCAGGGAGACAAAGCCACCAACAATATCGCCGAGATGGCCACCGGTGAGGGCAAGACCCTCGTGGCCACCCTCCCCGTGTTCCTCAACGCCCTCACGGGCGAGGGCGTGCACGTGGTGACGGTCAACGACTACCTCGCCAAGCGTGACTCTGAGTGGATGGGTCCCCTCTATCAGTTCCACGGCCTGAGCGTGGCCTGCATCGACAAGACGCAGCCCAACAGCGAGGAGCGCCGTCAGGCCTACCGCTCCGACATCACCTTCGGCACCAACAACGAGTTCGGCTTCGACTACCTGCGCGACAACATGGCCACGCAGGTCGACGACCTCGTGCAGCGTGACGAGCACTACTACGCCATCGTCGACGAGGTGGACTCCGTACTTATCGACGACGCCCGTACGCCCCTCATCATATCCGGCCCCGTCCCCAAGGGTGACGACCAGATGTTCAACGAGTTCAAGCCCAATGTGGAGAAGGTGGTGCAGGCGCAGCGCAAACTCGCCCAGCAGCTCCTGCTCGAGGCCAAGGACAAGATCGAGGCCGCACGCAGCGGCGACCCCGAGCGCATAGCCAAGTATGACCTCGCACGTAAGGAGGACCCCACGAAGAAGCCCATGTCGGCCGACAAACTCCTTGAGGAGGGTGGACTGGCCCTCTTCCGCGTCTACAAGGCCCTCCCCAAGCACGGCCCCCTTATCCGCTATCTCAGCGAGGAGGGCAACAAGCAGCTTCTCCTCAAGACCGAGGGCTTCTATATGCAGGACAACAACCGCGAGATGCCCAAGGCAGTGGAGCCCCTCTTCTTCGTCATAGATGAGAAAAACCACTCCATCGAGCTGACCGACAAGGGTATAGAGGTGCTGACAGGCACCACGCAGGACCCCGACTTCTTCGTCCTTCCCGACATCGCCTCGCAGCTCTCCACAGTGGATCACGAGGAGGGTACCCCCGAGGAGCGCCGCGAGCGCAAGGACGCTCTGCTCCAGAATTACAGCGTCAAGGCGGAGCGCGTGCACACCGTCAACCAGCTCCTCAAGGCCTACACCCTCTTCGACAAGAATGTGGAATACGTCATCGACGAAGGAAAGATAAAGATCGTAGACGAGCAGACAGGCCGCATCATGGAGGGACGTCGCTACTCCGACGGCCTCCATCAGGCCATCGAGGCCAAGGAGGGCGTGAAGGTGGAGGCCGCCACGCAGACCTACGCCACCATCACGCTGCAGAACTACTTCCGCATGTATCGCAAGCTCGCCGGAATGACCGGTACGGCCATGACGGAGGCGGGAGAGTTCTATGACATCTACAAGCTGGAGGTGATCGAGATTCCCACCAACCGCCCCGTGCTGCGCGACGACATGAACGACCGCGTCTACCGCACCAAGAAGGAGAAGTATGCCGCAGTCATAGAGGAGGTCGTGGCCATGGTCAACGCCGGTCGCCCCGTGCTTGTCGGCACCACTTCCGTGGAGATCTCGGAGCTCCTCTCCAAGATGCTCAATCTGCGCAAGATTCCCCATCAGGTGCTCAACGCCAAGCTCCACCAGAAGGAGGCCGACATCGTGGCCCAGGCCGGCAAGAAGGGCACCGTCACCATTGCCACTAACATGGCGGGCCGAGGCACCGACATCAAGCTCCCGCAGGAGGTGAAGGATGCCGGAGGTCTGGCCATCATCGGCACCGAGCGCCACGAGTCGCGCCGCGTCGACCGTCAGTTGCGCGGACGTGCGGGCCGTCAGGGCGACCCCGGTTCGTCAGTGTTCTACGTGTCGTTTGAAGACACCGTGATGCGCCTCTTCGCCAACGAGCGCATCGTCAAGACCCTTGATCGCCTCGGATTCCAGGAAGGTGACATGATCGAGTCGAAGATGGTGACAAAGAGCATCGAGAATGCCCAGAAGCGCGTGGAGGAGAACAATTTCGGTATCCGCAAGCGCCTCGTGGAGTATGACGACGTGATGAACGCCCAGCGCAAGGGCGTCTACGGTCGCCGCCAGAACGCCCTCAAGGGTGAGCGCATCGGCAGCGACATCGCCAATATGATCTACGAAGTCTCCAACACCCTGGCTGAGGGCTTCTATGAGGGTGGCTACGACGAACTGGCTGAGGAGGCCGGAAAGGCCCTGGCCATCTCCCTCCCCTTCACGGCCGAGGAATATCCCAAGATGGATCGCGGCGAGATGGCCGCCAAGATAGCCGAGGAGGCCATGCACACTTACGAGCGCCAGAAGGAGAAGATGGCCCAGGCGGCCGCTCCCTACATCAAGGAGTTTGTGGAGGAGCGTAACGCCACCGGACTGGTGGGCGTGCCCGTCACCGACGGACGGCGCCTCTTCAACGTGCGTGCCGATGTGCGCGAGGCATACGAGAATAATTGCCGCGAGATCACCAAGGCCTGGGAGAAGGCGGTGCTTCTCAGCTCCATCGACAAGGCCTGGCAGGAGCAGCTTCGCGAGATGGACGAGCTCCGCAAGTCCGTGCAGAACGCCTCCTATGAGCAGAAGGATCCCCTGGTAATCTACAAGCTGGAGGCCTACGAGCTCTGGAAGAAGATGCTTTGGGAGATGAACTCCAAGGCCGTGGCCACGCTGATGCGCGGTCGTCTGGCCGTGCCTGACTACGAGGAGGCCAAGGCCCAGCGCGAGGAGCAGGCACGCCGCGAGGCGGAGGAGATGCAGCGCAAGGCCGAGGAGTATGACGCCCGTCTGCGCCGCCAGTCAATACGCCAGGAATACAGCGGCTACTCCTCCACCGCAAGCCCCTACGCCAACTATTCCACCACCCGCGACACCTATCCCGGAGAGAGTGCCCAGCGTCAGGCCGCGCAGAACGCCGGAAGCGGATCGGCCACGCAAAAGCAGCCCGCGAAGGCCGAACCGAAAGTGGGACGCAATGATCCCTGTCCCTGCGGCTCAGGCAAGAAATACAAGAATTGCCACGGAGCCAACCAGTAATACCCATCGCATACAAGAGTCGGGGGGGGGGGGGGGGGGGGGGGGGGGGGGGGGGGGGGGGCGGGCGGGGGGGGGG
>CAMWLC010000065.1 GCA_947174995.1 uncultured Porphyromonadaceae bacterium | reverse complement strand
TAGAGCATCTGACTACGGATCAGAAGGTTACAGGTTTGAATCCTGTGCGAATCACCAGAGCCTCGGCCCCCGCCGAGGCTCTTCCATTTCCCCGGGCCTCGCCGACGCTCTTCCATATTTCATTCGGGCGTGGTATACCACGCCCCTACAATCTGCTGGTATTCAGTCCTAAAAGTAGGGACATCGCGTGCGATGTCCTCCAATTTGCCATCAGATATGCTCCCTTTATCTATCCTGATCCCTGCAAGCACCCATTTCCCAAGAATAAGTAGTTCTTGGCCGCTTCGGGCTTGTCATTCAGTCGAATACATAAGTATTCTCCCTCATTCCGCACCCGAATCTCTTCAAAAACATCTAAGTTTTATGTATACATTAATTTTTGAGAACTACTTAAAAGAAGCAAAAAATGCCCCCGAAAGGGAGCACTCGCGATTCCGTGTAGCCTTTGGTTATCGCCGCGACGCTCATGCGTCGCGTGAAAAGAGCGCCCGCATCCGCAGCTTCAGCACTCCGAACACCGCCTCCCCGAAAATGCTTGAGTTCATCTTGCTCGTCCCCAACTGGCGGTTCACGAACACAATCGGAATCTCCACCACCCGGAACTTCCGTCTCCAGGCCTTGAACTTCATCTCGATCTGAAAAGCATACCCCTTGAACTCTATCTTGTCAAGATCCAGAGCCTCAAGCACGCTCCTCCGATAGCAGACATACCCCGCCGTGGAATCACGCAGAGGCATACGCGTCACAAACCGCACGTATGCCGACGCGAAATAAGACATCAGCACGCGACCCATAGGCCAATTGACCACATTCACCCCCGATATATAGCGGGATCCGATACAGACATCCGCTCCACGGTCCTTGCACTCGTGATAGAGCCGCGTCAGATCGGCCGGGTTATGCGAGAAATCCGCATCCATCTCTATGACATACCCGTATCCGCGCGCCAACGCCCACTTGAATCCATGGATATATGCAGTGCCTAGACCGAGCTTTCCAGCCCGACACTCCAGGTGCACTCTCCCCGGATAGCGCTTCATGCACGTGCGCACCACATCGGCCGTTCCATCGGGCGAACCGTCATCAATCACCAGCACGTCAAATCCATCCGGAAGTGCCATAACGGTATCGAGCATGTGCTCGATATTCTCGATTTCATTATATGTGGGGATGATTATCAGTACGTCACTCATATCTGTTAAACTGTCAGGTGGTATGTCGGTAATTGAATGATGATTCTCACATCACTCCGGAAATGTTTGAATTTTGATGTCCTCCGAGATTACGCAAGGCAAATCCGGAAAACCACTGCAAAGTTAACAAAAAATCCAAGAAATGCCAAAGTGCACAAGAGAGTGTTTGGTTTTTAAAGAAACCCAAAGCGAATCTATCCAAAGCGAAATAAAGCCAGGGAGAATCAGAGCCTGGCAGCAAGTATAAGTAATCCGCAAGATAAGACAGCGCCTTATCTTGCGGATTACTCTGATGCAAAGTCGCCCGTTGCGTAGCCTTTGGCTATCGCCGCGATGCCCTGCTTCGCGTTCAAGCGAAGACCACATTGTATTTCCGGAGCATCTCCACCGGCTTGTATGACTCCTTGGCCTTGCGCAGCCCCTCGTCGCCGGCATCGTCTTCACGGTTGATGTACTTCACCTCGGGATGCTTGCCACAGACCGCTTCGGCAAAGGCTTTGTTGATCATCTCATAGCTACCATCCACTGCGCGGGTGGCCTTCTCCACATGCACAAACAGCGTGTCCCCCTTGATGTCGCCGATGGTAAAGGCGCACACCTTCCCCGCCGTCTTGAGCAGTGCACCCCTAAGATACCGGTCACCTTCCGCAACGCGATCGATAAGCATACGCGTCAGTTTGCGCTCCTCCACGGCCATCGGCGTCGCGTCTCCCTCCAGATCGAAAACATCCATAAATTCCCTTGCCTCAGAGACATTCGCCGGAGTAAGCTCCACAAGTTCCCAATCGGGATTCGTGGCCAGGAATTTATTGACGTGATTGCGCTTTTTAGCCATTTTCTTGCCGCTGAGTGTGGCAAGAGGGGCAGCCTCGTAGAGATAGTCGGCCCAATCGGTAAGCTCCTCCTCTCTGACCGGTCCCAACGCCCGCATTTGTGGCATGGCATATTCGGGAACAGCCGAAAATTCGCATACAATCCCCTCGCGACGGCAGTAATCACGCACCATGGCGACACTGTCAGCAAGAGGCATTCCCCCGACGGGAAGTGAAAAGGCAGGAGTGGTGACATCGTTCTCGACAAGACCCTTGATAAAGAGCGTGTCGTTGACGATGGCATACTCGTATTTGAAATAATCCACCCACATCAGCAGACCGCCGTAACTGAAATCAGTGGTGCGCCCCGCCTCTTTCTCCAATATGGGCCATATCTCCGCCATAGCCTCGTGGGTGACGGGAGAAAAGGACTTGATACCGGTAGCCCGGCTGTCGCGAAGACGCTCCATCTCGCGCTCCTCCTTCGCACGCCTCAGACGGGCGAGCAGCGGCTCGGGATCATAAGTAAAGGGTGATGTACTCCGCGCTGTGGCGGCAGTGGGAAAGAAAGTAAGTGTGGTTTCCATAGCGTTAAAATTTTTATACTATAACGCCCCGGGGCCGCTTACTTCCTGTCGTGTAACATTAAATTAACATAAAAATCCCTCACGTCGCCCCAGCGGTAGAAGGGCCATGAGTCGGTCTCAACCGGGATGGAGGTCTCTCGCTCGTTAAGCATGAACTTCACCAGATAATCCTCAGGCATCGGATTCTTGCCGGGGGGACGGAAGAACACCATCTGTATGTTGCCGGCCATCGGAGAGATACGGAATGTGGCAAACGCCTTGTAGAAATCCTCGGGATTGCTTTCGGAGTTATAGCAGTTCTCAAGACGGAGGATGGCCGAGAGTGGTATCAGGTTGCCGTCATGTCCGAAGCGCAATGTAGCCGATGGCTTGTCCGCTGCCAGGGCCTCGTCGGCGCTCTCGATGATGTTGCGCAGAAGATTAGTGGCATTTCCAACCACAAGACCGCGGTTGCCGGGATAATTATGGTCGCAGACATAGAAATGATAGTTGCCGCATTGCCAGAGGTCAAACATCTCCTGCGGGGTGAAAATATCGTAGAAACTCAGCTCAGTCTCTATATCCTGCATCCCGACGGCAATCCAGTAGAGACCCCACATCAGTTCCTCGGGATTGACCTTACGGCGCACGTAATCGCTGTCGGCGAAAAGAGAGGCCATGAGCCGATCCGGATTGGTGTGCCCCTTCTCGAACTTACGGTATTCTTCGCGCCATTCATCCCCTCCGGTGTAGGCGTTGGATTCGGGACTGTGATAATTGAGATAGTCCATGTACCGTGCCGAGGATTCTCGTGTGGTCCTGAGCGAGGGATTCAGCTCCTTCAGTCTCTCGCAGAAGGCATCCATGCTCAGCACACAGCGTATCACGGTGGTGCTTCGCGCCGACACCGGGGCCTCACCGGCAAACACTTCGGGAAACGCCCGATACATCCTCTCCGCTATCCCCCGGTGCTGCCTCACGCCCAATGGACTGAGATCACCTCCGCGTCCGCGGGCCTCCACGAGCACTGAGTCAACGCGCTCCATCACATCGCGCCCGAGAGGCGTGAGCGCTCCCGCCTCTTCGGCACTGTGTAGCGTGCGGGCCACCTTCAGGTAATCTTCATCACTTATCAGGTAGCGTGAACCGTGACGTCCGTAATGGCTTATGTAAAATGGCTTGTACCCCTTTGGAGCGGGCGTATTGCGCGACTCGCTCACGGGATACGCATAATATACGCCTCCGGCTTTGTCGAGATCGGCCATCACCTCTTCCGGGGTGGTCTGGGAAAACATGGGAAGTGCCAGGAGGAGGGCCAGTCCCGCGAGAATTCTCTTTTTCATATTCATTAGCAGGTTTTAATCCCCCACGAAATACTGTTGAAGATAGCATCGTCCGATAAATTCCCAGTTTTCCTGCGGAAGCGCGGTGTCATCCGTACCCGGGAATCTTGCATCGGGCAACCAGCCGTTGCCGCAGACATACTTGAGCAAATCGCCGGGACAACACCCTCTGACGGTCATCAGGTCAATGGCGTGGAGGCGTGCATATTCGCGATCGTAGAGCGGATTGGAGGGATCGGCGATGCACCGCGCTATGTCACGAGCCACGAGCATCCCCTTAGCGGGATTCACCATGAGCACGAAGTCCGAAGCCTGCTTGAGGGCCGGCAGATGTTCCTCGCCCTGTGCCCATCCGAGTGCCTCTATGAAGAAACGGTTGAGATCTTCGTATGAGCCGAAATAGGCTATCGGCTTTCCGGAGGTAGCGGCCGTGAATTTCGTGTAATAGGGGTGCTCGGCGGCTCCGGATTCCGGGTCACGGCGAGTCTTGGGCATCGGGGGCATACGGTGTTCCACCGTGAGCCACAGCCAGTCGCGCAGATATAGGGCGAGCGGACCGGTGGGATATTCGTTCATGGCCTTATGGAGCACCTCACGGAGTTTATCGCCCGACTCGTCATCCTTGAACAAGGAGGGGTCGGCAAGCAGACCTGACAGTGTCAGCGCATTGGCGGGGGTCAGCAGATAGCAGTGCATGTAGAGCCAGTTGGCTAATGTCATCATCTGCTCTTGATCCTCGGGATTATGAAATTCAAGCTCGTGAGCCGGATTATAGCCGGAGGGAATTGGGGCCTCCTCGTAGATGGAATCCAGATACTCATACCAGCGGTCGGCGCCGTGAAGCAATTCCTTGTCGAGAGGATAGAGTTCGCGCCGTGATTCGTAGGTCATGGCGAATACATACCACACCATGAACCGCACATCCTCGCGGTTGAGTTCATAATCCATATACTCCTGCGTCACCTCATAAAACGGGAGCCTCTTCCCTAAAAGGCGTCGGTTCTCGTCGATGAATCCGTGCCACACCCCGGCATCGGCTATCACATCCTGGTAATAGCCGGTGAGACAGAGCGCCCCCTGCTCCACCACACTCTCGGGCCATGATGCGAAAAGATGCTCATGGCGTGCGATCTCCAGCAACTTGTTAGCCACATCGAGATAAAACTTATCGGTGGATGTCTCCTCAGGCCACGAAGGCTGACGCACGAGGAAACGCTCCATGCTTATATGTCCCGCTTTCTCCTTCATATTGCACATTCCTTTGAGAGAATATCCGTAAGTTCGGCCGGCGTGACAATTTCCTGACTGCCATCCGCCATGCGCTTGAGGGTGACTTTACCCTCCTTCAGCTCGGTCTCGCCGACAATGGCCACGTAGGGTATCCCTTCGGCATTGGCCAGCGCCATCTGCTTCTTCATCTTGGCGGCGTCGGGATAAAGCTGAGCGGAGACACCGGCCTCGCGGAGGGCCTTGACGCAGCGGGCGGCGAATGCACTCTCCTCCTTGCCGAAATTCACAAACATCACCTTTACGGCCGAGGTGATTTCCGCGGGATAGAGTTCAAGCTGATTAAGCACATCGTAAATGCGGTCGGCACCGAATGAGATTCCCACGCCCGAAAGACCGCTCACGCCAAACACTCCCGTGAGGTTGTCGTAACGTCCCCCTCCCGTGATGCTGCCGATCTCCACATCGCGGGCCTTAACCTCGATGATGGTGCCCGTGTAATAGTTGAGTCCGCGTGCCAGAGACACATCAAGTTCCACGTCGCAGTCATGACCCAGCGCGTCGATACCGGAAATCACTTCGCGGAGTTCCTCCACACCTTTCAGGCCGGTCTCGGAATCCTTCAGAAGCGCGGCCAGCGTGTCGAGTTTGGCAGCGTTGTCACCCTCCATTTCAAGCAGGGGGCGCAGAGCCGCCACAGCTTTTTCGGAAAGGCCCTTGGACAGCAGTTCGACATTCACATTGTCAATGCCGATCTTGTCTATCTTATCAATCGCCACGGTTATGTCAACTATCTTGTCGGCCTCCCCTATCATCTCGGCGATGCCGGTGAGCACCTTTCGGTTGTTCACCTTTATGACAGTGCGTATACCCAGCCGCTTCATCACCATGTCGATGAGCGACATCAGTTCTATCTCGTTATTGAGGGAATCGCTCCCCACCACATCCGCGTCACACTGGTAGAACTCTCTGTAACGCCCCTTCTGAGGACGGTCGGCCCTCCACACGGGCTGTATCTGGAAACGCTTGAAAGGCATCTGCAGATCCTGGCGGTGCTGCACTACGAAGCGTGCGAAGGGCACCGTCAGATCATAACGCAGACCCTTCTCGCACATCTCGTTGGTGAGACGCGGAAGATTGTTGGCTTCGATGTCCTCGGGCTTAACGCTTTTCATGAAGTCGCCCGAGTTGAGAATCTTGAAGAGGAGCTTGTCCCCCTCCTCGCCATACTTGCCCATAAGCGTGGAGAGATTCTCCATGGCCGGAGTCTCTATCTGCTTGTAGCCGAAGAGACGGAATGTCTCGCGTATGGTGTCGAATATGTAGTTGCGTCGCGCCATCTCGGCCGGCGAGAAGTCGCGGGTGCCTTTGGGAATACCAGGTTTCTGTGCCATTTAGGATATCTACTGTATTTAAATCAAGAGTGTGCCCACTCCTCCCCGGACGCGAAATTAGCAAAAAAAATCATAATTTTCAACCCCCCGTGCCGTTTCTTTATAAAGAAAACTGAATCATGACGAAAAGACCCCAGCACATCATATATCTCCTCCTCACCCTCCTTGCCTCCGTCACATCGCTATATGCCGAGAATGTGCGCATTTCCGGCAAGGTGATCGATAGCGAGGACAAACCCGTAGAGTTCGGCACGGTACGTGTGGCCGGCACATCCATCGGCACAAACACCGACCTGGAAGGCCGCTACTCCCTCTCCGTAGCTCCCAAGGATACCCTGGAGGTGATATTCAGCTGCATAGGGTTCAAGACAGTGGGACGCAAACTCATCTCTCCCAAGGGGGAAATCACCCTTAACGTCAGGCTCTATCCCGAGGCTTCGCAGCTTGATGAGGTGGAGGTGGTGGGTTTCCGTCAGAACGTCAACGGTATGCAGACCTTCGACGCCGAGTCTTTCAAGACCTCTCCGGATGTCTCCGGTGGCTCCGTGGAGGCGATGCTCGCCACAATGCCCGGAGTCAATTCCTCCAACGAGATGAGTTCGCAATATTCCGTGCGCGGCGGCACGTTCGATGAAAATTCCGTCTATATCAACGGCGTGGAGGTGTACCGTCCACAGCTCGTGCGCAGCGGCCAGCAGGAGGGCCTCAGCATAATCAATCCCGACATGGTCGGCAACCTGAAGTTCTCTTCGGGTGGCTTCCCCGCCCGATATGCCGACAAAATGTCATCCGCGCTCGACATCACATACCGCGAGCCGGAGGCTCTCGAAGGAGGGGGCTCCATCTCCCTCATGGGTGGCTCACTGTACTTCGGCCAGAACTCCGGCAAATTCTCCCAGCTCCACGGGCTGCGCCTTAAAAAGAACAATTCGCTCCTTTCGTCACTCGAAACCCGAGGGGAATACGACCCTCTCTATTTCGACTATCAAACCAATATTTCCGGCAAACCCTCCGAAAGGCTGACCCTGAACTTTCTCGGCAACATTAACCTGAGCAATTTCAATTTCAAGCCTACCGACCGCGAAACCAACTTCGGCACAGCCGAGAACACAAAGCACTTCAAGGTGTTTTTCGACGGAGAGGAGAAAGACCGTTTCCAGACCTTTCTCGGTGCCCTCTCGGCCACTTACCGTCATAACCGCGCCACGAGCTTCACTCTCGGACTCTCGGGATTCATGACCAACGAACTGGTCTCTTACGACATATCCGGCGAATATTGGCTCGACCAGGCCGGCACCGCGGGCGAAGGGGCCGTAGGAGGCGAGCTCGGCGTGGGCAAGTATATGGAGCACTCCCGCAACCGTCTTCGCGCCTCCGTGCTCCAGACGATGCTTCGTGGCACCACTGTCGTGAAAAACAATCATATTACATACGGACTCACATGGCAGCACGAGAACTTCCGCGACCGAACCAAGGAGTGGGAATGGCGCGACTCAGCCGGATATTCACTTCCCACGGCCCCCGAAGGCGTGCATCTCATCTACAACCTTACATCCCACCAGGACATCTCGGCAAACCGCGTCGCTCTCTTCGCCGAGGATGCATTCTATTTTGACACGTCATCCATGCACTGCGTGCTCAACGCCGGAGTGCGCATGTCTTACTGGGATTTTAACAAGGAGTTTCTCGTCTCTCCCCGCGTCAACTTCAGCTTCTCACCTATCGAAAACAATCGCTGGAATTTCCGCACGGCCGCAGGAATGTACTATCAGCAGCCATTCTATAAAGAATACCGTCTCGCTCAGACTGATGCTCTCGGGAATTCCACCATCATGCTCAACCGCGACATAAAATCACCGCTGAGTATACAGTTCCTGGCAGCCGGCGACTACACCTTCCGTGCCATGAGCCGCCCCTTCAAGCTCACGGCAGAGATCTACTACAAAGCCCTGTCACGACTTATATCCTACGAATACGACAACCTGAAAATCAATTACACCGGCATCAACGACAGCAAGGGCCACGTAATGGGACTCGACCTGAAGCTCTTCGGACAGTTCGTGGCCGGCTCCGACTCATGGGTGACCTTCTCGCTCATGAACACCTCCCAGACCCTTGACGGTGTGAAAGTGCCCCTCCCATCGGACCAACGCTACTCCTTCTCACTCTTCTTCACGGATTATTTCCCGAAATTCCCCAAGCTCAAATTCTCTCTTCGCGGCATATTTTCCGACGGTCTGACAATGACAGCTCCGCACGTAAGCAGGGCCGAATCATACTTCCGCGCCCCCGCCTACAAACGCGTTGACGTAGGTCTGAGCTACCAACTCGTAGGAGCGCCCACCGAGGGAGTGCGCCCATACAACTTCTGGCGCCACTTCAAGGACATCACCCTCTCGCTCGATCTCTTCAACCTCTTTGACATGTCCAACGTCAGCAGCTACTACTGGGTCACGGACGTCAACAACATCCAGTATGCCGTCCCCAACTACCTCACGCGCCGCCAGATCAACCTGAGGCTCTCCTTCTCCCTCTGACCCCCGGCCAAATCTGAGACACCCCCGCCGGCACTATCAGCGGAATCAGAGCTAACCTTGACGATATTATCAGAGTTATCAGAGGAATCCCTGACGGTATAATCAGAGTTATCAGAGGAATCAGAGCTATCAAAAAGCAGCCCCGATAGCACTGATAACTCTGACAGCGCCCTCCCCGATTACTCTGA
>CAMWLC010000064.1 GCA_947174995.1 uncultured Porphyromonadaceae bacterium | reverse complement strand
GAATCGGTAGACGCGCTGGTCTCAAACACCAGTGGAGCAATCCGTGCCGGTTCGATCCCGGCTCAGGGTACAGAAACGGGGAGTAGAGCGATCTGCTCCCCCGTTTTGTTTTAGCCTCATATTTAATCTATTGGTTTGACAATATCTAAGTATTTATGTTTTATTGTGTGATAGCCTGATTGGTTGTTTGTATATCTCAACTAAGTAAGTGTTCAAATTTAATTTATAAAATATGAGAGCCTGTTTTTTAGACGATTTCTGTGCGCAGAGAGGGAGCATAGCGAGCTATGCGACTGAGCGACAAGCTGAAAGCGGCAAAAAAGAAGCCGCAGATTGTATAAAAGATCAAGTGAGCACTTACTTTTGATTATATCGTTTAAATTTGAACACTTACTTATAATATTTAACTTTGTGATATGAGGAATACCCTCATCTTTCAACCTTCGTTATTCGAAGATGATAAATTCATGGATATACAGTTTCCGAAGCCGCAATATTTGGGTGCCAAGTATGTCCATAGTGATTGGATTGCCCAACATATTCCCGAGAATTCAAATGTAATATTGTAAAATGATCACAGTTCGTCCGGTTATTACTTCGTTGATGCGGATTGTATGATGAAAAGAATGGAGAAAATGTCGCCCCGGCCATGCGCATGGCCGGGGCGACATCTGTCCGTATAATTTGGGGCGGGGAGGGATTATTCCTCCTCCTTCATGTTGTGGAAGACGTTCTGCACGTCGTCGTCATCCTCGAATTTGTCAAGGAGCTTCTCGATGGCTTCGCGCTGCTCGGCAGTCACTTCCTTGTAGTCGGTGGGGATGCGCTCAAACTCGGCGCTTATGATCTCCATGCCGGAATCCTCAAGGAACTTCTGGATGGCGGCAAACTGCTCGAAGGCACCGTAGATGAGCCATTCCTCCTCCTCGGCCTCAAGTTCGGCGTCGAAATCCATGAGTTCAAGTTCGAAATCCTCCAGAGCCTTCGCTGCGTCGGGCTTTACATGAAACACGCTCTTGTGGTCAAACAGGAACGACAGGGAGCCGCTGGTGCCCAGCGAGCCGCCGTGCTTCGTGAAGTAGGAGCGGACATTGGCCACGGTGCGCTGGTTGTTGTCTGTGGCGGTCTCCACCACGATGGCGATGCCGTGAGGGCCGTATCCCTCGTAGACGATCTCCTTGTAGTCGGAGGCGTCCTTCTCGGTGGCCTTCTTGATGGCGCGCTCTATGGTGTCCTTGGGCATGTTGGCGGCCTTGGCGTTGTGGATCAGCACGCGCAGACGCGGGTTCATGTCGGGGTCCGGACCTCCGGCCTTGGCTGCGATGGTGATTTCCTTGCCGATGCGGGTGAAGGTACGGCTCATGTTGCCCCAGCGTTTCAGCTTGCGGGCCTTGCGAAATTCAAATGCTCTTCCCATTATTTGGTGATTGTGTAGATTTTGATTTGTTTGTCTTGGGTATGGTTTTATCGCAGTTCAGCTCCCAACTCCTTGCCGAGTTGCGCGGTGATACGGCTCATCACGGAGTCGATTTGCTTGTCGGCCAGGGTCTTCTCGGGATCCTGAAGGGTGATGGTGACGGCGTAGCTCTTCTTGCCGGCGGGGAGTTTGTCTCCCTCGTAGACATCGAAGAGACGCACCTCGCCGAGTAGCTTGCGCTCGGCCTTGCGTATCACATCCTCCACGCGAGAGAAGGGTATGTCGCGATCCAGGAGCAGGGCGAGGTCGCGTCTCACGGCCTGGGTCCTGGGGAGCGGAGTGAACGTGATTTCATGTTTTGAGACGGCACGCATCATGGCGTTCCAGTCGATGGTGGCGTAAAGCACCTCCTGCTCTATGTCGGCCTTCTTGAGCACGGCGCGGGAGAGGATGCCGAGCGAGGCGATAGTCTTGCCCGTCTTCAGGCTCAGGTCGAGGCGTGCGGCGAAGATGTCGTCCTTGGACTGCGTCTGGGTCAGCGCGGTCTCGGGCAATCCGGCGCGACACAGGAGATTGAGCACCGTGGCCTTCAGATCAAACACCGTCAGGGGAGCCGCAGGCCTATTCCATGAAGGGACAGCCGCATTGCCTGACATCCACAGGTCGAGACGCATCTCCTCGTGGAAGGGGGCCAGGGGGGCCTCAGGAGTGGAGGTTTTCTCGGGATTGCGTGAATAGACGTTGCCGAACTCGTAGAGGCGCAGGTCGGAGGCGCGGCGGTTGATATTGTGGGCCAGCGTCTCCAGGCCTCCGTAAAGGAGTGTGCGGCGCATCACCGAGAGGTCGCCGCTCAGGGGGTTGATGACGCGCACGCAGGCCTCGGGAGTGAATATGGCGTTATCCTCGTAATATGATGCGGCCGAGAGGGAATTGTTGAGTATTTCGTGGAAACCCTCGGCGGTGAGCTGCTCGCTCAGGAGCTGCTGGAGGGTGTATGACTCATCCACGGCCGTCTTGCGCGAGAGCGTGGCCGACACGCGCGAGGGAGTCTCCACATTGTTGTAGCCGTAGATGCGCAGTATTTCCTCCACTACATCGCAGGGACGGGTCACGTCCACACGGTAGGGGGGCACTGTCAGGCGGAGTGTGTCGGGATCCTCTCCGGGCTTGACCTCGAAGTCGAGGGCCTTAAGGATTTTCTCCACGAGTTCAGAGGGGATATGCTTGCCGATGAGGGAATCGCAGTATGCGAGTGAAAACTCCATCTCCACCGGCTTGACGGCCTCGGGGCAGATGTCGATTATCTCGCCGCAGATACGTCCTCCGGCCATCTCGCGGATCATGACGGCTGCCAGGCGGGCGGCGTAGATGGTGATGAGGGGGTCGGTGCCGCGCTCATATCGGAAGGAGGCATCCGTGCTCAGGCCGTGGCGGCGGGCGGTGCGGCGCACCGACGTGGGATTGAACCATGCGCTCTCTATGAACACGTCGGTGGTCTCCTCCGTCACGCCCGAATCCAGACCGCCGAACACTCCTGCTATGCACAGGGGTTTCTCGACATCGCATATCATCAGGTCGGCCGCGCTGAGCTTGCGCTCCACGCCGTCGAGGGTGGTGAAGGGGGTACCCTCCGCGCAGGTGCGCACCACTATCTCTTCTCCCTTGACATGGGCCAGATCAAAGCAGTGCAGGGGCTGTCCGAGACCGAGGAGGATGAAATTGGTGATGTCCACTATATTGTTGATGGGGCGCTGTCCTGCGGCCACCAGGAGGTTCTTGAGCCACTCGGGCGACTCGGCCACCTTCACTCCGCGCACCGTCACGCCGCTGTAACGGGGGCAGAGACGGTTGTCGTCTACCCTCACCACCACGGCGCCCTCGGGTGAGTCCACGCTGAACGCCGAAGCATCGGGCAGGGTGATGTGCGTGTCGGAAGCGGGCATATCGCCCATGGCCTCGCGGGCCGTGAGCCACGCCTTGAGGTCGCGGGCCACGCCGTAATGGCTGGCGGCGTCCACGCGGTTGGGGGTCAGCTCCACTTCCAGGCGGTAGTCGCTCTCCACATTGAAATATTCAGCGGCGGGCGTGCCCGGGGCAATACCCTCGGGAAGCACCATGATTCCGGCGTGGTCAGAGCCGAGACCGATCTCATCCTCGGCGCATATCATGCCGAAGGACTCCACGCCGCGCATCTTCGATTTCTTTATCTTGAATTCCTTGTCGCCGTCATAGAGCACGGTGCCGATGGTGGCCACCACCACCGTCTGTCCGGCCGCCACGTTGGGGGCACCGCAGACAATCTGAAGGGGCTCCTTGTCGCCGACATCCACCGTAGTGACGTGCAGATGGTCGGAATCGGGATGGGGCACACATGTGAGGACGCGGCCTATACGCAGACCGCGCAGACCTCCGCGGATGGTCTCCACCTCCTCCACCGAGTCACATTCGAGACCCGTGGAAGTGAGGGCCGCCGCCAGATCGCGGGGCTGGAGAGGAACGTCAATGTAGCGTTTGAGCCACTTATAGGAAATATTCATAATTCTTGAAAAATATCGTCCGGAGCCCCGCCCGGCAGGTGTACAGGGGCTTTCAAGGTGCAAAATTAGCAAAAAAAGAGTATATTCGCCACGTGGAGAGCCGATTTATTTGCGGAGTTGGTGAGGATTTTGTAAATTTGAACGCTCAAAACCAATCCCCGTCCCCCTTAGCGGCCTTGCGGGGGGTGTGAGACTCTGGAATATGAAAATACATCACGAAGGCACAAACATACTCATCCTGCTGCTGGTGGTGCTGGTCGCGCTCAACATTCCGGTGTGGCTGTTTCTGCCCCCGGTGGTGCTCCCCGCATGTCTGACCGCCCTCTCGGCGCTGGTCTACATTTTCGTGTTCAATTTCTTCCGGTGTCCGCGCCGGGTGTATCGCGGCGAGAGAAAAAACCATGTTGTAAGTTCGGTCGACGGCAAGGTGGTGGTCATAGAGCCCACCTACGAGCCGGAGTTCCTGAAGGCCGAGGCCATGCAGGTGTCGGTGTTCATGTCGCCGCTCAACGTCCATGCCAACTGGTTTCCGGTGGATGGCAGGGTGGTGTATGTGCGTCATCACAAGGGGCGTTTCCTCAGCGCCTACCTTCCCAAGAGCAGTACTGAAAACGAGCGATGCACCATCGGCATCGAGTGTGCCAACGGCCAGCGCATCACCCTGCGCCAGGTGGCCGGAGCCATGGCCCGCCGCATCGTCACCTACGCCCGTCCCGGCGAGGAGGCCTCCATAGACGAACATCTGGGTTTCATCAAATTCGGATCTCGTGTGGATCTCTATCTTCCGATGGACTCCGAGATACTGGTGGAACTGAACCAGGTGACGCGCGGGGGCGTTACTCCCGTAGCAGTGCTGAAACCGCTGACAGATTAATGAATCCTGTTAAGAAGAACCTCGCCAATGCCGTGACGTGCTGCAACGTATTGTGCGGCACGCTTTCCATATTTGTCCTCCTGGGTCCCGATGTGGTCCTGGGTCTCCCGTCATGGCAGGTCGCCTGCCTGCTGATTTTCCTGGCAGCCGTCGCCGATTTCGCCGACGGCCTTGTGGCCCGTGCAGTCGGAGTTTCCGGCCCGTTGGGGCGCGAACTCGACTCGCTGAGCGACCTGGTCAGTTTCTGCGTGGCCCCCGCCGTGCTCCTGCGAGTTGCCCTTCTCGGGGCCGGAACACAGGAATGGGTGGCATGGCTTCCGGCGCTTATTCCCGTAGCCGGAGCCGTGAGACTGGCGAAATTCAATATCGACACGCGTCAGACCACCTCTTTCCTCGGGATGCCTGTCCCGGCCAACGCCATCTTCTGGATTGGATATGCAGCCGCCGTATATGGCGGCTGGGGGGCTCTCGCCTCTCCTTGGCTCGTGACCATAGGCGTGGTGACACTCTGCCTCCTCATGATCAGCGAACTCCCCCTGCTCGCCCTGAAATTCAAGAATTACTCCTGGAAAGGTAATGAGGCACGCTATTTGCTTGTGATGGGAGTGTGTGCCCTCATCCTCCTTTTCCCCGGAGCGCCGGGGCTTATGCTCATCATAGCCTGGTATGTGGTGATTTCCATCATAGCCCGGCTGAAGAGCGGGCGAGGGGCGACTAAAAACGGAAAGCGATGACAAGATTGATAATAATACTCATTATAGCGGCCCTCCTGTGGTGGCTCTGGCCGAGAATACGCCGGGCCGTGACGATGTGGATAGTGAGGCGTCTGCAGCGCAATGCGGAAGACTATGTGCGACGTGCGGCCGGTATGCCTCCCCGTGACGGAAAAGATCCCCGCGAGGGGAGGCGACAGTCGCGTGAGGCCGGTACGCGCCGCCGCCGTGCCGGACACCGGGGCGGTCCGCTCATCCCCAAGGAGTATGCCGTTGACGTGGAGTATGTGGAGATACATGATTATTCCTCCACCACCGTCATAGGCGATGATGGCGCCCGGAAGAAAACGGAGGAGTGGCATGAAAGCCAGGTGACGGATGCCGAATGGGTGGAGATACGTGACCGGCGCGAATAATACCCCCCCTGCAACATTATCCCTTTATGGACAAGACATTATATGTAAGCGACCTTGACGGCACCCTGCTCGGGACCGACAGCCGCCTGTCGGCGGCGACGGTGGAGATGCTCAACCGCTCCATAGAGGCCGGAGTCATGTTTTCCGTAGCCACTGCCCGCACTCCGGCCACCGTGGCCGAGATCTTCCGGGACGTGCATCTGCGCCACCCCCTGGTGCTGATGACCGGAGCCGTGATATGGGACCCCGTTGCCAACCGTTATCTCATGACGCGCTTCCATGATGAAAAGACCGTGAGGGAAATCCTTGCCCTTTACAGGCGCAAGGGTTTCCCCACGTTTATCTACACCATGCGCGACAACAAGATACACATTTATCATCAGGGAGCGCTCAACGATCTGGAGCGTCGGTTTATGGAGGAGCGTATAGGTAATCCATTCAAGGAGTTTCATGTCGGCGAGGATGGAGAATCCGAATTGCCCGAGCGGCTCGACAACGTCCTGCTCCTGTTCGCCATGCAGCCCACCGCCCCGGGCCACGAGATTTTCGAGACCGTGAGAAGGGAAGGCTGGAATGTCTCGCCCATGTTCTATCATGACCAGAACGGCCCGGAGTTCGCCAATATGGAGGTGTTTCCCGCCGATGCTACCAAAGCCGCGACAGTGCGCTGTCTCGCCGACTCGCTTGGAGCGGAGCGTATCGTGGCTTACGGCGACAATTTCAATGACCGCCCCCTGCTGCGCATAGCCGACGAGGCCGTGGCCGTGGACAACGCCATTCCCGAAGTAAAGGAGGAGGTAGACCGCATCATCGGACCAAACACAGAGGACTCCGTGGCAAAAGACATACTGGCCGCGGCGCTCTCCTAATCCCCTGCATCAAAGTGGCAACAGCGATATATGAACGTCAGCGCCTGGGAAAGTATCTGTTTCTTTCCGTATTTTCCCTGGCAATCATTATGTTTCTGCTGATTTCCAACAGTCTCGTGAAGGAACTCGCCCAGCAGGAACGTGAGCGCATGTCGATATGGGCCCGTGCCACGGAGCGCCTCGCCCAGGCGGAGAACGAGGCCGATCTTGAGTTTCTATTCTCAATCATCAGCCAGAACAACAGTATCCCCGTGCTCGTGGCCGATGACAGCTCCCATATCCTCGACCACCGCAACTTCAAACTCCCCGAGAAAGTGAAGGATGGGGAGGAGGGATTCGAGGTGCTCTCCCCGCGCAACCGCGAGTATCTCCAGCGGCGCCTTGCCAAGGCCCAGGGGGGAGTGCCTCTCCACGAACTCGCCGCCACGAATCCTCACTTCCTGGAGGTGAAGGTATACGACAATACCTACCAATATATATATTACGAGGACTCCATACTGCTCTGGCGACTGAGCCTGTATCCATACGTGCAGCTCGGGGTGATGGTGCTTCTCGGCATAATAGTGGTGGCCGGAGTGTTCTATACCAAACGTGCGGAGCAGAACCGTGTGTGGGTGGGACTCTCGAAGGAGACCGCCCATCAGCTCGGCACCCCCATATCCTCACTCATGGCCTGGACGCAGTATCTTGAGGCCACGGGCACCGACGAGGAGGTCACGCGCGAAATCGACAAGGACGTAAAGCGTCTCAGCACCATAGCCGAAAGGTTTTCGAAAATAGGAAGCGTGCCCGAGCTCCAGCTCGAATACATCAACGAGACCGTGGCCGGATCCCTTGACTATATGAAGAGCCGTATCTCCGACAAGGTGAATGTCACGATGCATCTCAGCGACGATGACCACGGAGTCTGGCTGTCTCGCTCCCTCTTCGAGTGGGTGATGGAAAACCTCACCAAGAATGCCGTGGATGCCATGGAGGGCGTTGGCTCGCTGACCATCACCACCGGAGGCAATGACGACAAGGTGTGGATCGAAGTGGCCGACACCGGAAAGGGGATAGCCCGCAAGAATTTCAGCAATGTATTCAACCCCGGCTTCACCACCAAGAAACGTGGCTGGGGCCTCGGCCTGACGCTCGTGAAACGGATTATAGAGGAGTATCACGGCGGACGCATCTTTGTCAAGGAGTCGGAAATCGGCAAGGGAACGACCTTCCGTATCGAGCTTCCGGGCTACCGCAAGAAGGATTTGAGGAAATAATGTTGCAAAAATGTTGCAAAAAATCCTTCGGCGCGTAATAACTTTTAATTCTGAGGCGTTTTTTTATTAGGATAGCGGGCGTGGGATAACGCCCTCTACTCCACAGACTGACTAACTGACTAACTTTATGACAAAGACCTCAGATAACGCGGCCCCGGGTCCGTTCTCACTCTCCGGAGTGGGTCAGTGGCTCTACTGGGTGCTTCTCGTGGTGATGCTGATTCCCTTCAAGGCCATATGCGGTGTGGAGATCATAAGCGCGCCTGTTGCCCTCTTCGCGGGGTTGGTGTTCGCGTTTGTATTCGGCATACCCCATCCTAAATTCAACAAGAAATTTTCCAAACTCGCCCTTCAGGCCTCGGTGGTGGGTCTGGGATTCGGCATGAATCTCGAGAAATCGCTGCAATCGGGAGCCGAGGGGATGCTGTTCACCATCGTCTCCGTGGTGGGAGTGATGGTGATAGGCGTGTTGCTGGGGCGGTATATGCGCATCGACTCCAAGACATCCTATCTCGTGTCGTCGGGCACGGCCATCTGCGGCGGAAGCGCCATAGCCGCAGTGGGAGGTGTGCTCAGGGCCAACGAGAACGAGATGGCCGTCTCGCTCGGCGTCATCTTCATCCTCAACGCCATCGCCCTCTTCATCTTCCCCCCCCTGGGCCACTGGTTCGGACTCTCGCAGGAGCAGTTCGGCACGTGGGCGGCCATCGCCATCCACGACACGAGCAGCGTCGTGGGAGCCGGAGCCGCCTACGGCAACGAAGCCTGCGAGATCGCCACGCTCATCAAATGCACCCGTGCCCTGTGGATCATACCCTTGGCCTTCTTCACCATGTGGTTTTACCGCAACGATCGCGGCGGCGAGGGGAAAGCCAAAGTCTCCATACCCTGGTTCATACTCCTCTTCGTGCTTGCCATGATAATCAACACCTACACTCCCTCGGGCCTGATGGGAGCCATGCGCCCGGTGTATGATGTCCTGGTGGTGGCGGCCAAGCAGTGTCTCGTGGCGGTGCTGTTTGCCATCGGCGCGAGTCTGAGCATCAGGGTGGTGAAGCAGGTGGGCGTCAAGCCCCTTGTCCAGGCCCTTACCCTATGGATGGTCATCGGGGCCGGAAGTCTTTTCGTAATCATGTATTTCGGAGTCTGATCGGATTAGCAGCCCATATAACTTTTCATCTTCTTTCGATACTTACCCATCATGTCATATACCAACAACAGAAATCTCTTAAAGCCCAACGCCGACCAGATAAAGGCGGCGCTGCTGCGCTCGCTCAACCTTCCCTCGCTGTGCATGGGTCTCGCCTCCGTCATGGCCGGATGCGTAGCGGCGTATGTACACAACAACTTCCAGCTTCTTCCGGCCCTTGTCTGCGCCGTATTCGTGTGTATGGCGCAGATAACGGCCAACATATCCTACAAATATTTCGCGCTGCTCCATAATTTCGGCGAGGGTACCGACAACACCGGCCACACCTGGCGCGAGACGCTCCTCCCGGTATACAAGGCCGTATCCGTGGGACTGCTGCTCGTCACAGTGCTCATAGGCCTGGCCATCATGGAGCTCTCCGGATGGTGGAGCATCGGCTTGGCGGCCATCATAGTGCTCCTGGCGTGGATGGACATGGCGCCTCCCCTGGCCCTTGTGCGCACCCCCTTCGGCATCCTCATCACCTTTCTGCTCTTCGGCCCCGTGGGAGTGATCGGTTCCTCGCTTGCGCAGTCACAGATGGGCACGATGATTCCATTCAATGAATTTGACCTCATGCCGGCCATGATACTGAGTCTCCGTGTCGGCCTGATGATGGTGTGTTGCCATCTCTCCTTCTGCTACGTGGCCTATCGGTATGACCTGCGCAACTCCAAACGCACCTTCACGGTGACTTTCGGACGCAAAGTCGCACGTGCCACCTATCTGGCGTGTGCCATCCTGGCCTACTTCATCTTCTTTTGGATGTGTCTGGCCCTTGACTTCCGGTATGTGGTGATCGACATGATACCCCCGACGATCTACACCCTCTGGCTGGTGCGTATATGGTGGTATATGGGTCACGGCACCCACAAGAAGGAACTCATAGTGAAAGGCACGCTCTACGCCACCCTGGCCGTGACGTTTGTGAACTTCATCCTCTTCAACATCATTCAGATACCCGACTGGATGCAGGGCATGTAAAAGTATCATGGAGGAGGCAGAGATGCCTCCTTTACGGTCTCTCATTTCCGAAACTTGATCTCCGGCGGTCGGATGCCGAGCTGCGCCGGATCGCAGAACCGGTACACCTCATTACGGATTATTACTGTCCGCTAAAAACTTTTGAGTAGGAATAAAATTAGGTCTGATTCCA
>CAMWLC010000063.1 GCA_947174995.1 uncultured Porphyromonadaceae bacterium | reverse complement strand
ACACCCTGTTCACCACCGACAGATATATGCAGCTCCCCGTCAGGGACTACGAGCTGACCTACCGCAAGCGGGGTTACTACCCGCAGACGCGCCGTTTCCGCATCAACCGTGGGGAGACCTACCGCGACACCGTGCGTCTGCGCAAGATACAGTACGTCCCCTCCAACACCGGGTATGCCGCCGTGGGTATCGCCTACGCCTCGCGCCCCGGAGTGACGTTCACGCTCGGCGGAGTGTGGCATAACGTCGACCTCTCGGCCACGTATATGCTCGGCTTAGGTAAGACGAAAGCCGTGGACTGGTATAACGACCTCACCGACTCCTCGGGAGCCGACTTGGGCGACGTGCTCTTCGCCGGCTCCGTGAAATACCGTGTGGATGAGTGGAGCGTCAACGCCGGCTACCGTTTCCGTTTCGGCGAACGATTCGGCGTCACGCCACGTGTCGGGTTCATGCAGCAGTTGCTGATGGCCAAGGGGAGTCTCGGCAACGGATTCTCGGTCAGCAGCGTGCCCGTGGGCGTGCGCCTTTCGTATCATCCCGCGCCTCGCTTCAGCATCTTCGTTATGCCGGAGTATGCCGTGCCCGTGGGTGTCAAGGGTGACATCCGGGCCGTCTGCTCGCAGGCCGGCGTCACGCTCGGCGGATTTCACGGCTCGCTGGGGGTCTCGGTGAATCTTTGAGAATCAGAGTAATCAGAGTAATCAGAGTTATCAATCATAAAACGATAGAATAGATGAAACTTAGAAGTTTGGTCCGCATGGCGCTCTTTGCAGCCGGGGGCCTGCTCGTCGCCGGATGCAGCGACAATGTGGAGCAGGGTTTCCATCCCGGTCAGGGGACGCGTGTGGACATATCGGTGAGACTTGACGGCACGCCGCTCGCCAACCATCTGCTGAGCGTCGGATCGGGTCTGTCGCGCACGCCGCTCGAGGTGGACGCCAACACGCGCTGGACGGCGGAGGTGTCCGACTGTCCCGGCTCATGGTGTGGCGTCACCTTCGCCACTCCTGACGGCATCACTGCCGGCAGCGGCACCTTCATCCTGGAGACGGCGGCCAACCGTAGCGAGAGCGAGAAGCGCACCTGCACCGTCACCGTCTACGGGCTCGACATGTCCGGGGAGCGTGTGCCGGGTGTGAGCTACGCCTTCACCGTCACGCAGGAAAACCGTCGTATCCTCGTCAGCAATCCCACGCCCGCCCCGTGGCCGGCCCTGGGGGGTGACGACAGTTTCAGCATCACCTCCAACCTTCCCTGGAGCGTCACCCTCTCAGACCCCTCCGACTCGGGAGGCTATATGGAGATAATCCCCGCTCCGGGCATGGAGCGCGGAGCCGACGGAGCGTGGAGCTACACCCCGGCCGTCTCCGGATCCGAGGGTGAGCGTGCCACCTTCTCCCTGCGCATGGCCATGAACCCCTCCGCCTCCGCGCGGGTAGGGGAGATGGTGATCAGCTCCCCCGACGGCTCCTTTCTCCCCGTCACCGTTCCCCTGGAGCAGCGTGGTCTCACGCAGACCTTCGCCGTCACCCCCGTCAACCTCAACTTCATCGATGCTGCAGGCGAGACGCTCTCCTTCAGCGTCTACTCTCCTACCGCCCCCTGGAGCGTCACCGCCGCCGGAAGGGCCGACTGGCTCACCCTCTCCCCGGCCGGCGGGGAGGCCATGACCGACGGGACGGCCACCGTCACCGTCAGAGTGGCGCCCAACCCCACGCCGCGACTGCGTGAGGAGGTATTGGTGTTCCGCTGCGGCAGCGAGGAGGTGCGCGTGCATCTCTCGCAGATGTATGACGCGCAATTGCCCGACATTCCTGAGGAACCGGTGATGAGCCGCCCCTGGATCAACGACGGGTGGACTCCGACCTCGGCCGTGCTCAACGCCTGGTATCTCTCGCCGCGCTACGGCGCTACGGCGTGCGGTGCCCTGCTGCGCGAAGAGGGTGGATCATGGAGGGAAGTGCCCGGCGAATTTGTCGGCAACGACCGCATCGTGGTCGAGCTGACGGGTCTCACCCCCGGCACGCGCTACGAAGCCCGTCCCCTGCTGACATATCGCACCGAGACGGGCACGGCCCGTCAGGAGGGTAGCGCCATCACCTTCTCCACCCCCGAATACATGCCCTCCTGGGGCGACAATCCCCCACCCGTGGTCGTGCCCTGACCCCGGAGTGCGGGAAAGCAACAACAACCAACCAACAACATAAATAAACATCATGACAAAGATAACCACACACGCAGGAACGCTCGTGCGCATACTGATGCTCACGATTTTCCTGCTCGGCGGACCGGCCCTGTATGCCGAAACGCCGAACTCTGATGACATCAACGATGCCATCCTCGTCGAAGGCTCCGTCCCCGTGAAATGGACCAACGCCACAAACTACGCTTGGGAATTGGGAGAGAACTACATACAGACCCCTCTCATTTCCGAGAACAACATGACCTCGACCCTCACCGGCACATACACTTCCACATATCCTACTGAAATCGGATTCGACTGGTATAGACAAACGTATAGTAGTAGTGAGAAAATTGAACTGTATGTGGACGATGTGTTATATCGCACTATTAACACCTATAATTCTTCAAGCAATCCGTGGTATGCTGTGACCCGCTTTGTGGTTCCTGCCGGAACTCATGTACTTCGCTTTGTCAACAATTCCGGTACTTCTGCAGCTTATAGTGCTTCAAGGGGATATCGTGGTGCTCTCAGAAATATCCGAATATGGGAGTGCAAGGAACTCGAAAGCGCGTGTCTGACATCGAAGTCAATGCCTTTGACTTTTGAGAACGACTCCACAAATATGTGGATTACTGAGGAAGGATACATCCGCTCAAATGCAGTTGGAATAGAAAATAATTCATCTTCCATCTCCACTACCTTCACTATTGACAAATATTCCAAACTATCTTTCCGCGGACGAGTTGGATCTTCGAATTCGAATCAAAACAGGTTGACCGTAAAAATTGATGGTGATTTTTTTGTAGAAATCAGTGGAAATACTGACTGGAATTATCAATCTGTAGTGCTTACACCCGGAGAGCACACAGTGGAATTTACCGAATGGCATACAGGTAGCTATGAAAAGTTCTGGGCACAGATAAAGGA
Source organism: uncultured Porphyromonadaceae bacterium (assembly GCA_947174995.1). Taxonomy (GTDB): domain Bacteria; phylum Bacteroidota; class Bacteroidia; order Bacteroidales; family Muribaculaceae; genus Lepagella. The sequence goes on along the minus strand of CAMWLC010000063.1, from coordinate 8,562 downwards.
GGTAGAATTACATCAGGACTGGATCGACGTCACACTGGCAAATGCCGGAGACTTGGGGCGTGAGATTTTGTATAAAGTAGAAAATCTCCAGGATGTTGAGCTTCTTAAGATAAATGGCCCGATGAACGATGCTGATTGGAGCATTATATCACAGCTCACGAACGCAAAGGGCATCGATATGTCCAACACTCAGATAGAAACTATTCCTGCTAGAGCCTTCTACGGAAAATCACATCTTTCCACAGTCTTTATGCCGGAGGGTTTGAAAACTATAGGTTCTGAGGCATTCTGCGGTACAAATGCATATCACTACACTATTCCTGCATCCGTTGAAAGGATAGGAAGCCAGGCATGGTATGATACTCCGCTGCAGAAAATTGATTTTGCCGAGGGTTCGGTGCTTGATTTCATAGGATATCAGGCATTTTATTCATGCAATCTGCTCAAGGAGTTCATAATGCCGGATTCAGTTATTGAGTTTGGAACATATAGTAGTGGCAATACTCATGGATATCAGTTTTATGAGTGTTATGCACTTGAAAAATTGCATATATCTGATGCCGTCACGTTCATTCCGGGCTATTTTGCTTATAGATGTATTAATATGAATGATTTACATCTTCCGGAATCTTTGCTCTCAATTGGAGCAAGAGCATTTTACGATGCGTATAAATGTGTAGATTTGGAATTACCTAATAGCCTTCGTTCAATAGGACAAGAGGCATTTAGTTGCAGCGGATTAAAGCAACTTGTGATACCTGAATCGGTCACTTCAATCTCACTTGACGCATTTAATGGAAATAATAAGCTCGAGCACCTCATACTCAACTCACACTGCAATTCTTTTGCATCCAATGTGTTTGCAAATTGTACTTCATTAAAAACTGTGGTCTGTCCGGTCGCCACGCCTCCTGTAAATGCAGGGTATTATCCTTTCAATGGAGTCACCCGCGGCAATGTCAAGCTGATCGTGCCCGACTTCGCGGTCGAGGATTACAAGCTGGACAGCTACTGGAACAAGTTTATCATTGAGGCCGGTGACGAGGCTTCCCTCCGCGATTACTGGTATATCGGCAACCGCCTGACTCTTGACAAGGGTAAGCGTATCCGCAATACGCCGGAGATAGATATGGCTACCGGTTCGTCGATATGGATCGACGGAGAGGCCGCGCAGCCTTTCGGTAAGTTCTCTTACAGCACGAGTGAGAGTGCTCCCGCAGCCTTCCTCAGCCAGACCGATGCCGTGACGGCAGAGGAGATGATCAACTACTTCTATATCGATACCGCAGAGAAATGGTTCTTCTTCTCCCCCGTGACTGACGTTGACTTCGCAGACATCACCAACAGCACCACCGACTCCTGGGTGATCCGCCGCTATAACGGCGAGCGTCGCGCCTCGCAGAACACCTCCTCCGGCAACTGGGAGACCGTCACCGAGGGCAAGCTGCTCCGCGGCCAGGGCTACATAGTCCGCGCCAACAAGACGGGATGGCTCCGTATGCCGGTGGCCAAGGAGAATCATCAGCAGTTCTTCGGTGCGGCCGAGGCCACGCTTCCCATCGCCGCATACGCTTGCGAGGATCAGCCCGCCAACGCCAACTGGAACTTCCTGGGCAATCCCTATCCCACCTGTTTCGACATCCACGACATGGACATGGAGGCCCCGATAACGGTGTGGACCGGCTCCACCTACAAGGCCCTCTCCCTCTCTGACGACCGCTACGTGTTGCGCCCCATGCAACCCTTCTTCGTGCAGAAGCCCGAGGAGTGCGAGTCGCTGGCCATGCTCCGCGACGGCAAGCAGCTCACCACCACCCCCTCCAACAAGAAGGCTCCGCGCCGCGCCCCCGAGAAGGGACGTGACCTCATCAACCTCTCGATCCGTCTCGCAGCCGACAGCCTGGAGCATGACATGACCCGTGTGGTGCTCAACGAGCGAGCATCGCTCGGCTATGACGCCAATCGCGACGCCTCGAAGTTCATGAGCATGGATCTTGCCACGGCGCAGATCTACAGCATCGACGCCGCCGGCAGTCCGCTGGCCATCAACGAGCGTCCCTACGACCATGGCAGCGTGCGCCTCGGCGTCTACCTCCCCGTGCGCGGTGAGCAATACAGCATCAGCGCCGACCGCATGGATCGCGACGCCCGTCTCTATGACGCCGTGACCGGTCTGGAGCACTCCTTCGAATATGGCCCCTACGTATTCACCGCCGACAACGAAGGGATATGTGACGATCGCTTCATCCTCGGTTTCGCCCCCGAAGCCTCGGGCGTGGAGGGTATGGAGAGCGACGCCGTCAAGGTGGTTGCCGGACGCGGCTCGATAGCCGTAACGGCACCCGCAGGAGCCGAAGTGGCCGTATATGGCGCTGACGGCATCCTGACGGAATCCTTCACCGCCGCCGGAGGAACGGTCAACGTCCCGACCCGCGAAGGTGTGAATGTCGTGACCGTAGGGGCGGAGAGCTTCACGGTAATCGTAAAATAAACTGAACCACACTGTATGAAAACAGTCCGATATATGCTGACGCTGCTCGCGCTCCTGCTGTGGGGCGCGGCGGCGCGGGCGGACTATAATCCGCCGGACCCTCCGGAGCCGGGCGTGAACTTCACGCTGACGACTTCGAGGGTGCCGTCGGATGGCGGTACGCTCAATGTCGGCTCCTCGCAGGTGTATGCCTTCGGCACCTCGGTGAGGCTCGTGGCCTATCCCGCCACGGGGTTCGTCTTCACCGGGTGGAAAGATGCCGACGGCAACATCCTCTCGACGGCGACCGACTACACCCTCGTCATGCCGGCGCATGACACGCACGTCACGGCCACCTTCCGCTACAACCCCGGGAGTCCGGCCGAGCCTGACGTTCCCGTTATCAAGCATCTCTCCACCGTCACGCTGAGCGCCTCGCCATCGGCGGGAGGCTCCGTGAGCGGGGGTGGCACATACGAAGTGGGGCAGAATGTCTCGCTCCGAGCGAGCACCAACAGCGGTTTCCAGTTTGTCAACTGGACGGATGAGACGGGAGAGGTAATCTCCACCTCCACCAACTTCACCTATACCGTTCCCTCCGGCGACCCGCATCTCACGGCCAACTTCCGCTACAATCCCGGAAGCCCCGCCGAACCGGGTGTGCCGCATATCTCCCGCAATCTCACCCTTCTATCCAATATGGAGGGTTCGGGAAGCCTTTCCGGGGGAGGATGGCATGATGAGGGCACTTCATTCACCGTTTCCACGGGAGTGAATACATACTTCACCTTCCTCAACTGGACCGACGAGGAGGGGAATGTGGTGTCCGAATCGCGCAGTTTCACCTATACGATGCCTGACCGCAACGTGACGCTGACGGCCAACTTCTCCTATTTCTACAACCCCGGCAACCCCGGCGAACCGGGTGTACCCGACATCGACGACTCCGTGGCTCCGAATACGGTTTACCGTCCCCGCTTCGCCATGGAGGGGATTGACCATGTGGTGATAATGTGTGAGACGGACGGCGTAGAGATGTTCTATACCCTCGACGGCTCGACTCCCGACCGCAACAGCACCCCATACACCGGTCCGGTGTTCGTGGGGAGCAACCTCGTGGTGAAGGCCGTGGCCTACAAGGAGGGTATGCATGACTCCCCTGTGGGCACATACCAGGTGCGCAGTTACCGTGCCGCCGAACCCACCTTCAGTTTCGAGGGTTTCAAGGTCGTGATCCGTTCCGCAACGCCGGACGCGGTGATACGCTACACCCTCGACTACACCGAGCCCAACGAGGAGAGTCCCGTCTACACCGGGCCCTTCGTGCCCGAGGAGGATTGCCGCGTGAAGGCCTACGCCTCGAAAGAGGGGCTCACGGACTCTGATGTGGCGAAGTATGCATATCGCAAATATGACTACACCGTCAAGGCTCCGGAGTTCAGCAGAACGGCGGAGAAGGTGGTGGAGATCAGTTGCGCGACCCCCGGCGCGGAGATATACTACACCCTCGACGGGAGCGACCCGACAGCCGCAAGCACGCGGTACAGCGCCCCGATCACGTTGACCGGCAACCGCACCATACGCGCCATCGCCTTCAGGGAGAACTTCTTCGACTCCCCGGTCTCTCAGATCGTGATCGACGACCTGGGAGTACCGACTCCCGTGGCTCAGTTCAAGGGGGGCCTGATAGTGCTGACCTGCGAGGATGCCGACGCCGCGATACGCTATACCGTCGACGGCTCAGACCCTGCGGAGAGCGGGACAGCCGCGGACTACACCGCCCCCTTCCTGCCGGAGACGGACTGCACCGTCCGTTTCGTGGCCCTGCGCGAAGGATACAGGAACTCTGACACGGCGGAGTATGTCTACGTGAAGGCGGAGCATCAGGTGGCCACCCCGACGATAGCGGAGGAGGATGGCAGGATAGTCATGACCTGCGCCACGGAGGGAGCCGTGATCCGTTACACCACGGATGGCGCGGACCCGACATCTGCGAGCGCTCCGTATGAATCCTCGATCACCCTGACCGGCAACATGACCTTCAAGGCGATGGCCTTCAAGGAGGATATGATACCCTCGGAGGTAGCCACGCTGACCGTTGGCCGGTTTGAAGTAGCCACGCCTTCGGTGGAGTTCAAGGATTGCAAGATAGTGCTGACCGGCGCGGATGCTGCGGACAAGATCCGCTACACGCTGGACGGCACGGCTCCCGGTGCTACGATAGGCACTGAATACACGGGCCCTTTCCTGCCGGAGACGGACTGCACGGTGAAATATATCGCATATCGTGACGGCTACCGCGACTCCGCTCCGGGCGAGTATGTCTATACCAAAGCGGAGCATCAGGTGGCTACTCCCGCGCTCGCTCTTGACGGAGAGGGACGGGTCACCATGACCTGCCCAACCGAAGGAGCCGCCATCCGTTACACCACGGACGGTACTGACCCGACCGAAGCAAGCACCCTCTACGAGGCCCCGATAGTATTGACGGGTAACATGTCTTTCAAGGCAAAGGCTTTTAAGGAGAATATGTTTGTCTCCCGAGTGAACACGCTGACTGTGGATCACTTCACGGTTCCGAAGCCGGAGGCATCCTACGCGGCTCACCACGTGACGCTGACATGCAGTGACCCGGCGGCCGCCATCTATTACACCACGGATGGCACCGAACCCCTTGCGCAGGGCACACTGTATGAGGCTCCCGTGGAGGTGAACGATGACACCGACTTCCTATTCGCCTCACGGCGCGAGGGTCATCACGACTCCGCTCCGGGAAGCTACTCCTTCCGCATCGCCGACTACCGTCTGGCCAAACCGGTATTCATACCCGAATATATGGAAGACAGACTCACGGTAAAGGCCGACACTGTCTCCCCCCTCAAGGCTGACAGCCTCTCCATCGTTGTCAGAGGAGAAGACCGGGGACGGTTTGCCCCTGTGCATGAGTTCGAGCCCTCCCGGGAGTTTGGATATGATGCATTAATCGAGGCAAGGGCAATCACCGCCAATCCTGATCTCTATGATTCTGAACCGGAAACATTCCTGGCCGAATTTTACGATGAACCTCAAATGGGTCATAATGGCCATGATTTCGGAATCGAGTCTGAAACGGGACTGGTAGATGTGTATGCTGGGTATCCTTGGGGGTATCAAGGCATTATCAGCACCGAGAAACTGTGTGGCCCCGCACCCTGTTTAGTTAGAATAGATGCCCGGACAGTAGGAGAAGAGAAATTCCCGTCAATGCTAATCCCCTTCGGGAATTCTTTCTTCTTCGATTATGATGCCTGTTTCTATCCCGTGCCGACAATAGCGGGATCAGGACGTGATTTGGAGAGGGCCTGTGAGTTAATAGGCAATGGTACCACAGTAATGACAGAGCTATGTGCGTCGATAGACACTGCCGATGACCTCCGGTATCTGGCCGGGCGGTTTACGGGACTCCGGGCCCTTGACCTGAGGGGAATAAATCTGAAGGCGATACCCGACAGCGTATTGGCACCTATGTCTCATCTCAACACGCTCTATCTCCCCGGAAGTCTGACGGAATCCTCCGCCCTGCTTGCCGGTCTGCCCGAGTTGACCACACTGAGGTGGACAAACAGTGAACGGGCCCTGCCCGAGGGAATCCTCGACTATGCCGAGAATCCCAATATGCTCGTGTGGACGGATGGTGGCGAGATAGGCCGCGATCATAATGTGGTGGAAATAGTTACGGAACATTATCCCACCCGCACCGTCTATTCCGCCGACCGAATCGTGATTACCGACGGCTATCCCTTCTCAGTGGGGACACCCGTCGCGCAGCCCGACAGATGGGGCCTGGATTGGCTGACTGCCGCAAGTGTGGAATATGAGCGCGAGTTCTCGCAGACCACACCCGCACCCGGAGAGGGGAACGGATGCGGCTGGGAGACGATAGCGCTTCCGTTTGACGTGCAGAGCATCGAGCATGAAAGCAAGGGAGCGCTGGTAAGCTTCGCGGCCCGTGACAACGGAGCCGAAGGAAAGCCTTTCTGGCTCTACCGGGCTGACTATTTCGATACCTGGACTCCGGCTCAGAGGATCGATGCCTGCATCCCCTATATCATCGCCATGCCGGAGCATGAATACTACGCCGATGAGTTCAGGCTCGGAGGCAAGGTGCGCTTCAGCGCGAAGGATGTCACCATCAGTGCTTACGATTGCCACGGAAAGAGCGAGAGCCGTCCCGGCAGAATCGAATTCCGTGGCCTGATAGGGCCGTATGATATGGATGAGTATGTCCCCGACCTGAGTATGGGTCTGAACAGCGGCATGGACGACTGTATTGACGAGAACGGCCAACCCTTTGCGCCGGGCGCGGCCTTCGTGCGCGGCGTGGAGACGCTGCCGATGCGCGCCTATATGGCGGGCGACGGCAATCAGGCCTATCTGCCGGTGTTCGGGGATACATCCACCGTCGGCGGGATATATGCCGAGGATACGCTTACCGTTGAACCCCTTGCCGGAGCCTTGCGTCTGACCTCGGGGTGTGACAGGAGCGTGGCGGTGTACACCACCACGGGCCTGCGGCTCATGACCGTACAGCTGCGTGCCGGCGAACCGGCGCTCAGCGACCCCCTCGTGCCGGGTATCTACATCGTGGCGGGCCGCAAGGTACGCGTAGACTGACCTCCCGAACCTCAAAGACATGATGGGGGCCGCGTCTTCGGACGCGGCCCCCATCATGTCTTCAATTGCCCCACTGGCGGAGGTTGGAGAGGTCTTTGGCTTGGGAGAGGGTGAGGAAATGGTCGAAGGTGGCGGTGAGGTCGCGGATGGAGGTGAGGGCGTTGCGGGTCTGGCGCTCGTAGAGGGTGCCGCTGGTGGAGGAGCTCTCCAGCTTCCCCTGCAGGGCGCTGTTGACTCCCGAGATATCCTCCATCATCTTCATCTGCAGGGTCAGCAGGTCGGTGATGCCCGGAGCCGCGCTCAGACCGCCGGTCTGCTGCGGCGCGGGCATACCCGCCTTGGCTGTGTACATGATCACGCCGTCGGCCCGGCTCCATTGTTCGGCCACCTCCCGCAGGTCGGCTCCCGGGGGGAGGGCATGTTCCGGAAAGAGGAGCACCCCCTTGGCCGAGGCGCGGAGCACACGGTCGTAGAGCGAGACAAGGCGGTTGATGAGCCGCTGCTGGTCGATGATGTCGCTCACGAAGGAGTGCACCTCCCCGTCGATATAGGGGTATGCCTTCACCACGTAGGGATGTTCGCCGTGGGCGTAGGGGGTCTCCCCCTCGGCCAGCACGTGGCCGTCGGGCGTGAGATAGCACCACATCCACCTCTCTCCCGGGGGGAGTCCGGGCATCACCGGGGGACGCGACACCCTGTGCCACACCTCCAGCACCCGGCACATCTCCCCGGACCGCGTGCCGTAAAGGGCAGTTAATGCCGTCGCGCTCTCCGCATCGGAAGAGAAACGCGAGAGTAGCGTATCGAAATCGAGGGTATGGATCTGGCCGATGAGACGTATGTCCCATCCTCGGAAATCGGAGGCGTCGGAGTCCATGAAGAATGTGTCGGGAGTGACGGAATCGGTCCATGAAGCCGCGACGCCGCCCCGGAAACCGTGCCACTTGCGATGGATGGCCAGACCGGAGATAAGAAACTCCTCAAGGGTGCGGGCGTACAGTTCGGCGGCATGGTTGAGGCGCATATTGGTCTTGAGCAGCGCATTGAGTTGCCGCTGCTCCGGGGTATTGTCGAGCGGACGCGGGTATTCGAAATTGCCGCGCCACACCCCCGTGACGTTGCGCACCGTGCGGCGCACCATGTTGCTCGAAAGGGGTATGCCCCCCTCCTCGCGGAGCAGCTCACCCTCGGACATGGTGCCGGAGGGGGTGGACACGGGGTCGTCCCACTGGCGGCCGTAGGTGTAGCGTTTGTTGCGCAGACGCTCGGCGCGAAATTGCGCCCAGGAGTGCCAGGAGTCCGTGGCGCGGGTCAGGAGGGGGAGATTCTGAGGGTATGGCATGATATTTTTGAATTTTTGAGGGGAAATTATTAATTTTGCAGGAGTGAGAGAAGAGAGAGGAGTGGGAATTAGGGGAGTGGTGGTAATTATGGGGGGG
>CAMWLC010000062.1 GCA_947174995.1 uncultured Porphyromonadaceae bacterium | reverse complement strand
CCCTCCCATCCTTCCCAACCCTCCCATCCTTCCCATTCTTCCCAATCCTACCAATCTTCCCGGCCTTCCCGGCCCTCTCCCGCCGGCCCCGAAGAGAAGCCCGCCCGACGCCGCACCTCCCGAAAATCCTCCACCATCCGCATATCCGATCCGGCAGCTGCCGGCGCAGTCCCGTCCGGGAGCCTTGACACGAAGCGTGAGCCGGTGACGGAAGAGACCCTGGCCACGGCATGGCAGGAGTTTGCAGCCGCCAACCCCGACCTGCATATCCTCATCAGCGCCATGCGCTCCGGCACGCCCGCCAAAGCCGGAGAGGACACATTCACGTTTACCGTGGGCCATCCCGCCCAGGCGCAGGCCTTCGAGTCAGCCATGCCCCGGCTTATGCAGTTTTTGCGCGAGCGACTGAACAACGACTCCCTGGTCATCAACATCCTAATCGACTCTTCCCGAGAGCCGGACCGCACACTCCCTCCCCAGGAGTTCCTGAGGAAAGCCGTGGAAGGCAATCCCGCGCTCGGCACCCTTCTCGCCAATCTTGATGCCGAACTGGTTGGATAGCCACTCCCCTACCCCTCCGGCTAATATTAATAAATGCTTACAAAAGTTATAAAATGTTAATTAATCCCGGCTATCGCCCGTGACTGGAGGGCCGCGTTAGGAAAAACCGGATTTTTTGAGTAATTTTGTAAACGTATTCCGGAGGGGACGCAAGTCCTCTCCGCTTTTTTAGACCCTATCTCACCAGAGAATGGGGTCTTGGACCCTTACCTGAATTATTCACCCGCAGCAGAAAAAAGCCGAGACATATATGATAGACTCCACAGCCTTACGCACATTCATAGAGAGCCGTTTGGAGGGTTCGGACTACTTCCTGGTAGACCTGAACGTCACTCCCGACAACGTCATCACAGTAGAAATCGACACCACGGGAGATGCCGCCCTTGACCGATGCATCACCCTCACACGTGAAATAGAGGAGGCTTTCGACCGCGAGAAGGAGGATTACGAACTGGAAGTTGGCTCGGCCGGACTCACCTCACCTTTCAAAGTGAAGGGGCAGTATGAGAAGCATATCGGTCACGAGGTGGAGGTGCTCTCCGCCGACGGCCGGAAATACCGCGGCGAGCTCATCTCCTGCGATAACAACAGCTTCGTAATCCGCTGCGAGGAGAAAGTGAAACCCGAAGGAGCCAAGCGCCCGGTCATCGAGCAGGTGGACCGCAGTTTCGCCTACACCGACGCCAGGAGGGTCAATTATCTTCTTAAATTCTGAAATATTAAAATACACCCAAGATATATGGCAAAGAAAGCTGAGACCGTCAATATGGTCGACCGGTTCGCGGAATTCAAGGAACTGAAAAACATCGACAAGACCACCATGATAAGCGTGCTGGAGGAATCCTTCCGCAACGTGCTCCAGAAGATGTTTGGCTCCGACGAGAACTTTGACGTCATCATGAACCCCGACAAAGGAGACTGTGAGATATACCAGAACCTCACGGTCGTGGCTGACGACGAAGTGAACAACAAGGATATGGAGATAGGACTCACCGAGGCACGCGAGATCGATCCCGAGTGCGAGATAGGCGAGGAAGTGGCCAAGCGCATTTATTTCGAGAAGTTCGGACGCCGTGCCATCCTCACGCTGCGACAGACTCTCCAGTCCAAGATTCTCGACCTGCAGAAGGATGCTATCTTCTCGAAGTTCAAGGAGCTTGAGGGAGAGGTTATCACCGGCGAGGTGCATCAGATATGGAAACGCGAGATGCTGCTGCTCGACGAGAAGGAAAACGAGATGATTCTTCCCAAGGATGAGCAGATTCCCGGAGATTTCTTCCATAAGGGGGATGTGGTGCGTGCCGTGGTGAAGCGCGTGGACAATCCCAACAACAATCCCAAGGTGATACTCTCGCGCACCGACGAGCGCTTCCTGCGCCGCCTCTTCGAGCAGGAGGTGCCTGAGATACACGACGGCCTGATCACCATCAAGTCCGTGGCACGCATCCCCGGACGCCGCGCCAAAATCGCAGTGGAGAGCTACGATGACCGCATCGACCCTGTAGGAGCATGCGTAGGCATCAAGGGAAGCCGAATCCACGGCATCGTGCGCGAGTTGCGCAACGAGAACATCGACGTAATATCCTACACCTCCAATCCACAGCTCTTCATCCAGCGCGCCCTCTCCCCCGCCAAGGTGACATCCATCCGCGTCAACGAGGAGGAGCGCAAGGCAGAGGTGTTCCTGCACCCCGAGGAGGTGTCCCTGGCCATCGGCAAGGAGGGCCTCAACATCCGCCTGGCCTCGATGCTGACCAACTACACCATTGACGTCTACCGCGACATTGACGAGGGAGAGGAGGACATTTACCTCGACGAGTTCAAGGACGAGATCGACGCCTGGGTGATCGAGGCCCTCAAGGATCTCGGACTGGCCACTGCCAAGGCCGTGCTCAACGCTCCTCAGGAAACCCTTGACCAGGCCGATCTGGAAGATGACACTCTCGCTCACGTAAAGGAGGTGCTCCGCGCGGAATTCGAGGACTGACCTCTCTGTTGAACCTCTAAAAAATCACTTATGCAAACAAAACTGAATAAAATAGCCCGCGAACTCAACGTCGGTCTCAGCACCGTGGCCGAGTTCCTGCGGAAACACAACATAGAGGTCGATCCCGCCAATCCCAACACAAGAATTGACGATGCCGCTGTGGCCCTTCTCAAGCAGGAATACAGCAAGGACCGCGACTCCAAAAAGAAGTCGGAAGATTTCACCACTTCCCGAACGAAAGATAAGAAGAGTTCCGCCTCTTCGGCACGCTCGGCCGAAGGGCTGACTTCACGTCCCGCCGGCCCCCGCGTGGTCGGGAAAATAGACCTTGATGCCGTCGGCAAGCCCAAATCCGCCACCGCTGACCGTCGCCAGGCCCCCAAGCCCGCCGCTCCGGCTCCGGCCCCCGCCAAGGCTCCCGAGGTCACTTCCGCTCCTGCACCCGCGCAGACACAGGCCGCTCCCGCTCCGGCGGCCGCCGCTCCCGAAGCTGCGGAGAAGCCCGCCAAGGAGGCTACAGCCGCTCCCGAAGTTGCGGAGAAGCCCGCCAAGGAGGCTACAGCCGCGACCCCGGCCCGTGAGGAGGAATCCGCGGGCACGTCCAACGTGTTCCGCATCGGCACCGGAGCCGAGAAGCCCCATCTGCGCGTGGTGGGCACCATTGACCTCAACGCACTCAATCAGTCCACGCGTCCCAAGAAGAAATCCAAGGAGGAACGCCGCCGCGAGCGCACAGGCCAGGCCGGCGCCGCCCCCGGACGCGAGAAACGCAAGCGCATCGGCAAGGAGAAGGTGGACATCGACAAGGCTTCTGCACAGGGCACAGACAAACGCGCCGATTCATCCCAGGGAGGAGCGCGCGGCAATGCCCAGGGGGGAGCGCGCGGAGAGCGTTCACGCCCCGGCCGCAATGCACGCGGCACACGCGTCGAACGCCAGCGCGCGCCGCAGCGCCAGGAGGTGAGCACCGAAGACGTGCAGAAGCAGGTGAAGGAGACCCTCGCCCGCCTCACCACCAAGCAGACCAAGAAGTCCGTGAAGTGGCGCAAGGAGAAGCGCGAGGAGATGCACAACCGCGAGATGGCAGCTGCCGAGCGCGAGGCAGCCGAAAGCCGCATCCTCAAGCTCACCGAGTTCGTGACGGCCAATGACCTCGCCCAGATGATGGACGTGCCTGTCAACAACGTCATCGCCACCTGCATGAATCTCGGCGTGATGGTGTCCATCAACCAGCGTCTCGACGCGGAGACCATCAATATCGTGGCCGAGGAATTCGGGTTCACCACCGAATACGTCAGCGCCGAGGTGTCCGAGGCCATCGCCACTGAGGAGGACAACGAGGAGGATCTCCTCCCCCGTCCGCCGATCGTGACCGTCATGGGCCACGTCGACCACGGCAAGACCTCGCTGCTTGACTATATCCGCAACGCCAACGTGATCGCCGGCGAGGCCGGAGGCATCACGCAGCACATCGGCGCCTACAACGTCAAACTCGCCGACGGACGCCACATCACGTTCCTCGACACCCCGGGCCATGAGGCCTTCACCGCCATGCGTGCCCGAGGCGCGAAAGTGACCGACCTGGCCATCATCATCGTGGCCGCCGACGACGACGTGATGCCCCAGACCATCGAGGCCATCAATCATGCCTCCGCCGCCGGAGTGCCGATGGTGTTCGCCATCAACAAGATAGACAAGCCCGCCGCCAACCCTGACAAGATCAAGGAGGAACTGGCCCAGATGAACTATCTCGTGGAGGAATGGGGAGGCAAGTATCAGAGCCAGGACATATCGGCCAAGAAGGGCATCGGTGTGGACGAGCTCATGGAGAAGGTGCTTCTCGAGGCCGAGATGCTCGACCTCAAGGCCAATCCCGACCGTCTGGCCGTGGGCTCCGTGATAGAGTCATCGCTCGACAAGGGGCGCGGCTACGTGGCCACGGTGCTCGTGCAGAACGGTACGCTCCGCGTGGGCGATGTCGTGCTCGCCGGCACACACTACGGCAAGGTGAAGGCTATGTTCAACGAGCGTAACCAGCGCGTCAAGGAGGCCGCTCCGGCCACTCCGGTGCTGATTCTCGGACTCAACGGCGCTCCCGCCGCAGGTGACACCTTCAACGTGCTCGAGACCGAACAGGAGGCACGCGAGATCGCCGCCAAGCGCGAGCAGCTCCAGCGCGAGCTCGGCCTGCGCACCAAGAAGCGTCCCGGACTTGAGGAACTCGGCCGCCGCCGCGCCCTCGATGACTTCCACGAGCTCAATCTCGTGGTCAAGGGTGACGTGGACGGCTCCATCGAGGCTCTCTCCGACTCCCTCATCAAGCTCTCCACTCCCGAGATTCAGGTCAACGTGCTCCACAAGGGCGTGGGAGCCATCTCCGAGAGCGATGTCACCCTGGCCGCCGCTTCCGACGCCATCATCATCGGATTCCAGGTGCGTCCCTCCGGAGCCGCCCGCAAGGAGGCCGAGAAGGAGGGTGTCGAGATCCGTCTCTACTCCGTCATCTACAAGGCCATCGAGGAGGTAAAGGATGCAATGGAGGGTCTTCTCGCTCCCGAGATCAAGGAGGAGATCACCGGCACGGCCGAAGTGCTCCAGACCTACCACATCTCGAAGGTCGGCACCATCGCCGGAGCCATCGTGCGTGACGGCAAGATCAAGCGCGGCAGCAAGGTGCGCGTGATCCGCGACGGCATCGTCATCTACACCGGCGAGCTCGGTTCGCTCAAACGCTTCAAGGACGACGTGAAGGAAGTCATTTCCGGCTACGACTGCGGTCTCTCCGTACAGGGCTACAACGACATCCGCGAAGGCGACATGATCGAGGGCTTCGAGGAAGTCGAAGTCAAGAAGACGCTATGACGTATTATCTGAATCTCGGCAGCAATTTAGGCAATCCGCGTCTCAACCTCACACGCGCCATGAAGGCCGTGGGGGATGAGTTCGGGCCCTACGAGCTGTCACATGCGGTCGAGTCGAAACCTCAGGGTTTCGACTCGACCCGTATGTTTATGAACATCGGCCTCACCTTTGAGTCTGAGCTTGACCCCGAGGAGGTGCTCTCCCGCCTGCAGGCCATCGAAAAGCATATATCCCCCGCTTCCCACCGCCGTGCGGACGGCAGCTATGCCGACCGCATGATCGACATCGACATCATAGCCGTGGACGAGCTCACGTTTGACACCCATCATCTCCATGTGCCCCACCCCCGCATGGCCTCGCGCCTCTTCGTGCTGGAGCCTATGGCGGAGCTCGCCCCCGCGTGGCGTCATCCCCGCACGGGCCTCACCTGCGCCGAGATGATCGCCTCCCTTACCGACAACCGATAAAACACTCACCCCTTATTCACATTTTTACCGATATGCAACTTATCTTCAACCATCACCGCCTCCTCCTGGAGGCCGACAACCGTCCGGCCCGCGTCATATCGTCGCCTGACGGCTGGATGTTCCGCCCCGACACCCAGAACGATGAATGGGGATGTATGGCCGTCTCCGATGAAGAGGCGGAGCGTCTCGGACGCCCCGACGGACGCCGCTGGGTGGAGCTGCGGGAGTGCTACGGACTGCTGCCCGAGGATGTGTGGAAGTTGGCCGTGAAAGGTGCTGAACTGATATGGTGGGAACAGCATAGTCGTTTCTGCCCCGTCTGCGGCACCCGCATGGAGCGTGCCTCGTTCATATCGCGGCGCTGTCCGGAATGTGGCTGGGAATCGTGGCCCGTAATGACTCCGGCCGTGCTCGTGCTCGTCACCAAGGGGGACAAAGCCCTGCTCGTGCATGCCGCCAATTTCAAGCGTGAGAACATGCACGGACTGGTGGCCGGATTCGTCGAGACCGGCGAGAGTCTGGAGGAATGTGTGGTGCGCGAAGTGAAGGAGGAGACATCGCTGGAAATCGAGGATGTGCGCTACTACGGCTCGCAGAGCTGGCCCTTCCCCTCACAGCTGATGATAGGCTTCACCGCCCGATGGAAGAAAGGTTCCATCCGGTTTGCCGACAAGGAACTCACCTCAGGCACATTCTTCCCCCGCGACAAACTGCCCGAACTTCCTACCCTCCCCTCACTGGCCCGGCGCATGATCGACGCCTGGGTCAACGGAGAGATAGAATGACTACATGCCGCCGGGAGCCTTTTAGCTTCCGGCGGTTTCATCTTCCGCAATCAGCCAGTCGTCAATACGTCGCGTCTTGGATGAGAATGAGGCACCGATCCTGAATACTTTCCGCCCCTCCGCCTGAAACCGCAGTGAGTATTCTTTCTCTTCAGTCTGGCGTAGCGCTTCCTCGGCTGTGCCGTCATATTTCAATTCTATCACATAGACGTATCTTGCCGTCTGAATCAGTATGTCGATGCGCCCGTCGGAGGTATGCGATTCTGCTTCCGTTTTCAGCCCGATGAGGTCCATCAGCAGAAAGAAGGCATTGTGGAAATTGTTCTCGTTCTCCATTCGCAGACTGTAATCCACACCTGCGAAATATCTGCGGATCGCCTCCATAGCCTTCTGCGGATCGCCCAGACGCAGCGAACGATTGATAGTGGTCAGGACTCTGTTGGACGGCACTTCCCGGGCTGTCACGTAGTAAGGTACCAGAAAACTCAGCAGGGCCTCCCTCACCTCACGGTTTGGGATTCCCAAATGATATTCCGGTCCGTATGGGTCATAATCTTTGATGGTAAGGTAACCTGTCTGATACATCAGGGCAACAGGATCGGGATTCAGCAGATCAAGACCCTTGAGATCCTTAGGAGAACAGTAAATGTCAAAATATTCCTCAAGATTGGCGTTGATACGCTTCAGCGCCTCGGCTATGATAGTTGGCATACCCGTGTCAGCCCAGTAGGTGTCTATCTTGAGCGAAGCCAAAGCATTGAGTACCGACCAGGGGTTATATATATCACTTCCATTCTCTGCGAAACGGTAGCCGTCATAGCTCTTCTTAAGCTCACGCCGCGCCTCTTCGTAACTCACGCCGAGTTCTTCGGCGAGATCGGCTATTCCGGGGCCTAAATCCTGCTCCAGTTCTTTTTCAGTGATGCCGCATATATCCGCGTACGCGTTGTCTAAAGTGAGATCGCGGATATTGTTGAGGTCGGAGAATACGCTGAGCTTACTGAACCGGCTCACACCTGTCAGAAACACCATCCGTATGTGTTCCGCACCGCTCTTGAAGTTGGAATACAGCGAGGCCAGACGGCTACGGTAATGCTCAAACTTTTCCGGATCATTGAGATTCCCCACAAGGGGCTTGTCATATTCGTCAACGAGGATTATGACGGGGAGTCCCGTCCGCTCATGAGCGGCGGCTATAACAGAGGCGAAACGCTGGGCATGGTCCGTGTCTTTCACGTTTACACCGTATTCCTCCTCCCAATCTCTGAGCAGTCTGTCCAGAACTCCTTCCATTTGGCCCGTATCGGCGTAGCGGTCAGTGTTGAGATCGAGGCGCAAGACGGGATATTTCTCCCACTGCCAGCCCCAATCGACCGTATCCACGTAAAGTCCTTTAAATAGCTCGCGTCTCCCTTCGAAGAAGTATCTCAAGGCCGAGAGAAAAAGACTTTTACCGAAACGTCGCGGTCGTGCCAGAAAATAAAACTTGCTGTCGGAGTCCACCAACATACGGATATATCGCGTCTTGTCAACGTATACTGCAGTGCCCTCGCGGAGCATCTTGAAGTCCTGTTGCCCTATTGCGTATCCCAATGGCTGTGGCATGGTTCTGTAAGTTTGGTAACGAGAATGGTATTCTTATCCTAAGAGTATAACGCATGACTGTCGAAGTAGTTTTGTTCCTGTATCCGATTACGATTGGATCTTCTAAAAAACCAATCGGGGTTGGACGAATAAAATATTTTGGAAAATATTTGCGGTTTTCGGCGGAAATGTATAACTTTGCACCTGCAAAAGCGAAGCCATGCGCCGCAAAGTCGTGGCCGAGCATTGCATTCGGGGTGTAGCACAGTTGGTTAGCGCGCTACGTTCGGGACGTAGAGGTCGGGCGTTCGAGTCGCCTCACCCCGACATTTGAAATGAGAATCGGCTTTCAGCCGGTTCTCATTTTGCTTTCAGCAGCTCCTCCCTCGACACTATTTTGCGGATGCCGTACTCCTTCAGCACCTCCGGCTCCAAAGGAATCATCAGACTGAAATTGTTCAGACACAACACCCCTCCCGGGCACTTGCGCATCGGATAGATAGTGATCTGATGCTCCAGATCCACGTTTCTCACCGCCTCAGCAAAACGCAGTCTCGATGCCGACAGCCTGTTCTCAGGCTTTCTGAATCTCGGTAAAAGATACAGAGGCGCATCCTCGCTTATCTCCACATTAAGCAGATTGAGATCCTCCACCCCGCCGCCGGACGCCGGCTCATAACGGTAACGCTCCCCGTTATCCGTATCACGACACGTCAGGATGTACCGGCACTTTGACACGGATGCCGTGACGTATATGAACTCCCGGTCGATTGCCACCAGGGCATTCTCGGCATCGGTCATGAAATCACCTATGTTACTGAGAAGCACCGATTGCGGTGACTCCGGATCATATATATCCTTCAGCACCTCCTTAAAGCCCCCATGACGTATATCATCACCCGCCAGACGCCGGAAGCAAGTCCAGTCAAACCATTCCGGATGCTCCCGTGTGTGGCATTTAAAGGAGATTTTTCCAAAAGGCCAGTACTTCTCTTCATCGTCAAGATCGTATGAGGCCGACACTATCTCACTTTGCCTCATGTTTCCTTTCAGACTCTCTATCATCTGCCGGTTGCCCTCTGATGTAGCGATCACACACACTCCCCCGGGTTCGTCATCCTCTTGCGAGGTAGGAAAACCGAACTCAAACGGTTCGAGTTGCCAGCCGCGTCCGGTGTCATGATAACAAAAAGCCATAAGCTTGTTGTCGGGAAATATCCAGAACCGTGTGCGTCCCTCGTCATGATCATCCACCCATATCCCGGGCATGATATATCCATCATTAGAGATGCGGCTGTCCGATATGTGTTGCGGCGAGGAAACGAACCTGCAGGCGTCCTCAATCCTGCTCAGCATATACCAGAACCGGGCCACAGAACATTCGGCTCTCTCCGCCGGATCATCCATATCCGCCGCTTTCTGCTCCAGATCCTCCATGATAATATTGAAAATCACGGGCACCGACAGTACACCCACCTCCGGAAAGTCATCCCGAAGTTCCCTCACAAGATCGGTCATGGCATCAATCTGTTCGCCCAACTTCTTGTCCGGCATATCCCTGCCCCGGGAGTCGGTCATAGGCGGTATGACTCCGAAGGTGATCAGCAGCAGAAATATCAGGTCGATCCTCCCCCTGCCTGTCATTCCGTCCGGAAAGATAGCTTCCACCAATCTCCCGTCGCAGTCTTGCGACTTGAACTTCTGCTCCTCCTCTACCGTCACCCTACACACCTCCGCCGTAGAGGTCCGGAAAAGCCAACGGCAAAACTTCTTCCGTAACCCGATATGCTTCCGCTTACCCCAGTCAAAATCTCTTCCGCCACACATACGCGACATCTTGAGATATGATCTGACCATCGTCCTGAGAGTCTCGTCACATTGGAAGTAACACTCGCGGTTCAGTACATGGTAATACTTCCCCATCTCCTCCTCGTCCGTATGATGATCTTGTATAGTCTCGAACGAAACGCCCGTAAGCGCATAGTATTCCGCCTCCGTGCGAAACAGCAACCGTGAACGGTAAGCCAACTTTATGACGTCAAATATCTCCATCTCCTCAGATTGTATATGTCAGGCGGGAAAAAATCCCCGTTAACTCATGGTTTCGTAAAAAACTCCACCTCCCCGGCGAAAAGCATTTGTCCCGTTTCCCCGCTACGCCTAACTTTGCAAACGCGACAGCACCCCTGCCCGATTGCGATGCAAAATTAGCGAAATAACCCGAACCGCGAAGAAAAAAGTTGCCGGATATGATGCATTCTTCAGAAATAATTAGTGAATTTGCCTCGGCTATCAGACCCGACACACCCGTGTCACGCAGCGAAAGAGATCGCGCCGACATCTGACAGCCGCGCCAAAGGCAGATTTGCCAATCGTTCAGAGTATCGAAATCGCCAAAAAGAATATTCAGTCGAACGAACGGTGAAGGATGCCCATCTCCGGCAGCGTTTTTGAAAAAGACGCACCAAGCGTCACACTCATAACCGCACCGGACGTGGGGTGAAGTATTCTTCAGGTTCAGGCTGAAAAGGTGTTTGGCGATACCTGATACTCGGGACGTGAAGCGACGAAGCCTCACGTCTTTGGCGTTTAATGGAGTATAGACATCCGGATTGAGTGAGGTTTACCGGAACAGACATTCATCGTCCAAACAGATAAATTAGCATAAACGGGAAAAAATCCGCCTTATCCGCAGGTTTTGAAAAAAACCGAATCACAGCCGTTTTTATATTTTGCCCGTCAGGATAAAGCAGGTAACTTTGCCCTCGAAATTATGAAACCACAATGAAAAGAGCGTCTGTCTCACCCTGCGGCCCGGCTATAACGAACCGCCAAATTCATACCAACCGACTGAGACTGCATGAGACCGGACGCCCTTTATCATTGTAAACATCACAACATTACGACCAATATGCTCACTATCCCGAGATATCCGATCCTTCACCTCGCCGGCCCGCCCCTTCTTGCCGGACCCTTGCTCGCGCTCTGCTCGTGCGGCGGCTCCGGAAAATCCGATGCCGACACACGCGACACCGTCATCACCGAGGAATCATACGCCTACGACAGTCCCGAAACAGCAGGGGATCAGACCGAATCATACACGACTGCGGAAACGGACGCCTCCCCGGCCACACAACGCTACACGGAGAAACTCGCCGAAGTGACGACCGATCCCAACAACTCCGCAGTATTCACCGACAACGGTAGAATCTGGTACGCCGTCCGCGACATAGAGGAGGGATACCGCAACAGACTCTACATGTATGATAGCGAAAACGGCACTGGGAAAACCGTAAACCTCAACAAAACCAGCCTAAGCGATGACGAGATGTGGGTGGAAGACATAGGCGTCGATGACGGCATCTTCACCATCATAATGTCGGAGAGACGCAACAGCAACGGTTGGCTGGACGGCACCTACGTATAGCAATACAACTGCCGCACCGGCGCATGGAAGCCCTTGGCCCGTGCATGTTCCGGAGCCGAATTTGTAGACGGTCGCCGGAGCGTCAGGATCAACCGAGCCGAATGTCTCAACCCCGACGAGCCGACCTTCATGCAGGAATACGAGAACCACTACACCATCCTCCCCCTGTAGAGAAGGCAAGTAGAGGAGGCATCCCTGCCTCCTCTACCACCGAACAAAAAAATTTATTACTGTCCGCTAAACCATAATAAGTTGAGTCCAACTTCTTGAAGGATAGAA
>CAMWLC010000061.1 GCA_947174995.1 uncultured Porphyromonadaceae bacterium | reverse complement strand
TCTCAGCACGCTACCCATACCCCAATTGGGGGAATTAACTGAATATCCCTACTTATGAGTATTTTTTATTAATTTCTTCTCAAAACGTGATGATATTACAAAAAGGTTAAATCTCGGGGAATGTTTCAACCCTTTTGGCCGCATCGGCGTTTCACAGATACAAAAGCAAGAAATCGTTTCATGATGTTAGGTTAGTTAGTTAGAAAAGTATTATGGAAAACACCGCCAAACGGCCCGCTGTGACAGCGGGCCGTTTGGCTTAATATTGAATCCCCCCGTCATCCGCGGATGATGGTGAAGATCATGTAGGCTATGTAGAGGAGGATCAGCACCACACCCTGCCAGTGTTTCATGGTGCGGGTGCGCGAGAGGAGCGGAAATACAAGCACGAGCAGGGCCGAGCCTACGAAGGTCATGAAATCGACGAATCCCACCGTGCCAGCGCTGAGGGGAGTGATGGCGGAACTTACTCCTATGGCAAGCAGGGCATCGATGATGCAGGCCCCTATGATATTGCCGAAAGCCAGATCCGGCTGCCCCTTGAGCGTGGCCGTGAGGGAGGTGGTGACATCAGGCAGGGAGTTGCCGATGGCCACTACGGTCAGAGCCACCATTCCCTGCGACATCCCCGCCTTCAGGGCTATGCCGCTGGCTCCATCCACTACCCAGTCGCCCCCGACCACCAAAGCCGCGAGTCCGCCGACTATCATGAGCCATGACACGATTTGAGCTTTCCCGACACCTTTCTTTTCTCCCTTGGCTTGATGCGACTCGGCCACGCCTCCGCTATGCGTTCCGGTGGAGAGCATCGTCTTCGCACTCTGCACCGTCAGACGCATATAGACGGCGAAGATCACCAGCAGCATCAGACCGGCCGAGCGGTTGATGACATTCTCCGGAGTGCCGTCGAATATGCGCGTGTCGCCCACTATCCACAGACACACCGCGCTCAACACAAGCATCGGCAGGTCCTGGCCGGTCATCATCGGTCCCACTTTCCAGGGACGCACCACAGCCATCAGGCCGATCACCAGCAGCAGGTCGAAAATGTTGGCTCCGATGATATTGCCCACCGCGATAGCCGTCTTGTGCTCAAGGGCTGACTCCACGCAGACAGCAATGTCGGGCATCGCGCTGCCAAGAGCCACGACCGTCAATCCTATCATAAGACTTGACACATTGAAACGCCGCGCCACAGCCACGGCACCCTCGGTGAGATAATTGCCTCCGAGGAGCAGCAGAATCAGTCCCGCTGCGAGATACGCTATATCCGACCACATGGTTACCAAATTATATTTCATCCAGAGGACGCAGCCAGTCGCTGTCGGAGCTCACCGTGCCCGGACGTGTGGCGGCTACGGGCCTCTTGTCCATCTCTATATTGAGTTCATCGTTGACACGCGCCCGGTCATCATATTCGCGCAGACGTCCGCGGAGTATCTCAATGCGCTTCTCATACCGGCGCTTCATGTCCTCGGCCTGGCCGAGCATCTTGCGGAAATCCTCTATCTGGTCTTCGACAGACTGCATCTCCTCCAGCTCGGAAGTGAGCCTGCGTATCTTGGCCTCGGCCTCGCCCAGAGCCACGTTGCGCTCGGCGAGAGTGCCGCGCAGGGAGGCTATCTCCCCCCGCGCCTCATCCAGCAGGGCCTGGGTGTCAGTGATTCTGTTCATGATATTCTCCATTTCACGATTTCTTGTCTCGCGTTCCTCCTCTATCACCGCCATCCTCTCCCTGCTTTCGATGAGGGTGCGGTAGCATCTCACGGGATGCCACCACACTCCCCACGGACCCGAGGGAAGGAAATCATTCATCGTCGGTGTGGGAAGAAACTTCCACTCCGGGGCGCAGGACTATGCCCGTGCCCTTGCGGCCGTTGATGGCGATGGTGAGGGGATCGTCAAACTTCACCACCCTTACGCTGTCACTCTCATACACGGCCGGCAGTGAATCCAGATACGCGGCGTCGAAATACCCGTTTCCGGCATCAGGATCCACAGTGAAATATCCCACGCCGAAGCTCGTGAGGTTCTGGAAGAAATGGGTGCCCTGCGAAGGCTCGATGCGGTAGCCGGGAAGGGCGGACTCCACTATCAGGCGTGCGCCCGCTATCTGCGCCCACTTCACGGGGATACCCAACGCGGAGTCGCTTGAACCCCAGCGTCCGGGCCCTATGAGGATGTAGGGATTACCCTCCTCCACGAAATGACGGTTGATATCCTCTATCTCGCGGGCCACCTCGGGATTTCTTGCGGAGTCGAAGGTGGAGGGCCGCACGTACACCACATATTTCACCCCGTCCATCACACCATGTCCCAGGGCCGTGTCGCTGCGCAGTATCAGCTCCGAGTCGGGATGGTTCATTATGGTGTCGTCAAGCATCTCCTTCTTGTCGACTATGGGGCGCATCTGAAGCCAGTAGACCGTTCCCTTGCGTTCCGAGCCCATGGCATCCGGATTTATGATACCCGAGAATTCTATCTCCACAGGACGTCCCATCTCATACTGGCCGGTAGTGAGCATGAAGTCCACGATGTCGGCGAGGGGGAAGACATTATGCTTCAATACATTGGCAAAGGTCACGACCTTACGTCCGCGGCCGGCCTCATTGTCGCGTATCACGCGGTCGTCCACATCGAAAGTGGAGACAAGATACCGCAGGGCCCCCGTCTTGAAGGCATCCGCCACAGGGAGGCGGACTATGTTGAAGCTGTCGTCGGTAGTGAAGTTGTCGCTTGAAGCGGCATCGGCGGGGAGGGCATACAGGTAGGTCTGGGTGTCGCGCAGGGCGAGTTCCACCGTGGATGTCTGGAGCACCTTGTCGGGATGCTTCGGAGAGAACCTCAGGGCCATGCCTCCGTCCACGATATATTTGCCCAGGCCGACAGCCACTTCCGCCACGCCATCCTCAGCCACCTCGTCGTTCACCGGATAATAGTTAAGCGAGCGACCCACGCCCGAGAAACTCGGGTAATAGAGGCCGTTGTGATATTCGCCCACCACCTCCTGGAGGATGACAGCCATCTTCTCCTGGTCGATGACGTTGCTCGTGGCGTTCATATAGGCTTTGGAATCGGCGAAGAACACCGAGGCGTACACACCCTTCACGGCGTCGCAGAGCAGACGGAGCTGATGTGTGCGGTCATCGAGATGGGGTATCATGTATGTGGCGTAGATTCCGGCGAAGGGCTGGTAATGGGAGTCTTCGAGGAGCGAGGAACTGCGCACGGCCAGCGGACGGTCCACCACCTCGAAAAGGGCCATGAGGTCGTCTATCACCCTGTCGGGGAGCTTTGCGGCAAGGAAGGCCTTGAGAATCTCCTCATCCGGAGCGGAGGAGAGGGCGAGGGGATAGAGGTCGTTGCTCTCCATGAAGTCATCGAAGATGTCGGTGCAGAGCACCACGGTGCGGGGGATGGTGAGCTGCACCCCCTTGAAGTCCTCGCACTCGGGATGACGCTTGATTATCTGGTCGATGAAGGCCAGGCCGCGACCCTTTCCTCCCAGGGAGCCCTCGCCTATGCGGGCGAAGTTGCTGTAACGGTCAAAACGGTGCTTGTCAAACACGGCCACGACGCCGCGGTTCTTCATGCGGCGGTATTTCACTATGCACTCGAACACGAGTCTGCGCACATCCTCCGCCTGCGAGAGGTCGGTGAATCTGAAATGCTTTATGGCATCGGCTATCGGAAAGAGGGCGCGGCTATAAAGCCAGCGGCTTATGTCGTTGCGCCGGCCATGGTAGTAGAGGCTCCAGTCCGGAATCTCGAAAATCTTGTTCTGGAGATCCTTGAGGTCGTGGATGCGCATTATCTCCCCTCCGTTCTCCCCCTTAACGATGAAATCTCCGAAACCGAAGAGGCGGCTCACTGCACGCTTGAGGTCAAGCGGGAGGGTCTTGGAGTTCTTATCGATGAAGGTGAGGTCCATCTCATCGGCCTTGGCGCGGTTTTCGCTCTCCTGGCTCTCGATGATGACCGGCATGTCCGGGAAACGGGCATGCACATACCGGGCGAACTGCAGACCGGCCTCGGGATCTTTGACCCCTCCACGGGGGAAACGCACGTCGGACACCACTCCGAGCATATTCTCGCCATACTTGTCGAAGAGAGCCACGGCCTCCTCGAAATCGCGTGCGAGGAGCACCTTCGGACGTCCGCGCATACGCAGCATCTGCTCATGCTCGTTGAGGGCCTCGGTGGAGAATATCATTGACTGCTTGAGCAGGAACTTGAAGAGATGAGGAAGCACCGAGGAATAGAAGCGTATCGAGTCCTCCACCACGAGTATGGACTGCACGCCTACCTCCAGCACGTCCTTGTCGGCGTTCATGCGGTCTTCGATAAGCTTTATGATGGCCAGAATGAGGTCCACGTTTCCCAGCCAGGAGAATACGTAATCCACACCCCGCAGGTCCTCGTTGGCAATCCTGCGGCGCACCTCCTTGGAGAAGGGGGTCAGCACCACGAAGGGTATCTCCGGATACAGGGCGTCGATCTCCTTTGCCTCGCGGAAAGTCTCGCTGACGTCCACGCCCGGCATGGCTATGATGAGGTCGAAGGGCTTCGAGGCGAGGGCCTCGCGGGCCTCCTCGTAATTGGCCACTTTCGTGAAGCGCGGAGGCGAGGAGAGATTGAGGGAGACATACTCGAAATACACCTGCTCATCCACGCGGCCATCCTCCTCCATCATGAAGGCATCGTAGGGTGTGGCTATGAGCAGGACGTTGAATATACGGCGCTGCATGAGGTCCTGGAAGGCAGTGTCCTTCAGGTAGAGACGGCTCAGCAGCGAATCATTAAATTCATTCATAGGATCTTATATCTCCTGTTCGGAGAGGAATTTCTCCAGCGCGGCCGTCATCGACGGACTCTCCTTCGAGGGGGCCGAGAAAGAGAGCGTCAGTCCGGCATCCTCCACGGCCTTTGCCGTAGTGGCGCCGAAGGTGCCTATGGCCACGCCGTTCTCAGCCTGGTTGAAGTCGGGGAAGTTTTTCTTGAGAGAGTTGATACCGGCCGGGCTGAAGAAGAGCAGCAGGTCGTAGTCGAAAGGTTCGTCGGGAGTGAAGTCGTTGCTGACCGTGCGGTACATTACCGCCGGCGTGACATCCAGGCCGGCCTCTGTCAGGTATGTCAAGTCATCCTGATGCACGTCCGAGACGGGCAGCAGGAACTTCTCCTTCTTGTTCTTGACCATCGCGGCCATCAACTGGGGGTCGTTGAGCTTGCCGGAAAGGCCGAAGTTGATTTTACGCTTGCGGTATACGATATATTTCTGGAGATAGAGGGCAAGGGCCTCGGTGGTGCAGAAGTAACGCATGGTGTCGGGCACGCTTACGCGGCTCTCCTCGCAGAGACGGAAGAAATTGTCTACTGCCGTGCGGGCGGTGAAGATGACGGCGGAATAATCGGCAAGATTGATCTTCTGCTGACGGAATTCCTTAGCCGACAGGCCCTCCACCTTGATAAATGGACGGAACACAAGCTCCACATCATGCTTGGCCGCTATGTCGTAATAGGGGCTCTTGCTGGAGGCAGGCTGTGGTTGTGAAACCAGAATTTTCTTAATACTCATTTCTTGTCATTATGGTCGCCCCGGACGTCCGGCCGTTCTCACATACGGAGCCGGGAGTTGTGTTTTTTCTCTTAGTCTATATGTGTATGACACTGCAAACCGCCATCGCTCCGACGGCCGTCAGTATCAATGGAACAATTTCCAGGCTACAAAGGTAGTACAAAAAAAGCACCCAAGAGGAAATTTGCGTAAAAAAAATGCGGAATCCCTTCCAAATGAACACAAGTTTGGCGCAAATCAGACATCCGAGGCCTGTCAGGATCAACGTGTGCGCCTCTCCGGGATAACACAGGCAGAGCAGGGCCACAGGCAGCAGCGGCAGACTCAGCAATCCCTGGCTGGAGATGAAACCGCGCACCCACATGCGCGTGTGTACACGGTCCGAGAAGACATTCCCTACTATGCTGTAGGCCATCCACATCACAAGCGTATAGACCAGACAGGCCCCGGTGCACAGGGCGGTCTGAAGGGGTGAGGGCGCGTCGAAAAGCGCGTATGCGAGCACCACTCCGGCACACCCTCCCTGGAGAAGATTGAGCAGCACCAGAAACGAAGTCTCGCGCACGGTGTCGTCAAACATATTGTGCCTCTCGCGCACTTCGGTGAGGTCCCTGATAAGTCCCACGATATAGCGGTAGTTGTTACGGAATCTGAGCGCCACGATGCAGAAGAGCAGCAGCAGTCCCCCCGTCACCCATGAGGAGCCTCCGGCACCAACAGCCGGGGGAGAGGGGGGAGGAGGTGCGGGAGCTTCGATGAGGATACCCTCCAGTGGATACTTCTGCGCGATGGAGTCGGCACGGGCCTGCGCGGCTATGGAGTCGGCACGGGCCTGCGCGGCTATGGAGTCGGCGGCGGCACGCGCGGCTACAGAGTCAGTGAAAGCACGTGCGGCTATGGAGTCAGTGAAAGCACGTGCGGCTATGGAGTCAGTGGAAGCGAGCGAAGGCATCGGCGACTATTTCTTACGGTCAAACCATCCCTGCGCGGCATACCATGCGCAGGCTTTCCCCACACCCTCCTCCAGGGAGGTGGAGGCGCGGAATCCGAAATCCCTCGCGGCCTTGGAGGAATCCACGGCCCAGTTGCGCTGACGCAGGATATTGTATTTGTCGCGGTTGAGGGTGGAGGGCTTTCCCTTGGCTGCCCCGATCTTCTCGGCTACGGCACACACGCACTTCACGGCCCAGAGGGGAGCCTTGACCGGAAGCACGAAGCGCTTTCCGAGCACACGCGAGGCTATGGCCCTGAACTCGGCCTGGGTGTAGACGGCCTCCTCCGAGATGTTGTAGGTCTCTCCGACCGGGGCCTTGGCGAGGGCCTCGCACACCGCGCGGGCCAGATCCTCCACATATATGAAGGAGAGCAACTGCTTGCGGAATCCGACCGAGAAATCCACTCCGCGCCGCACGGAGTCGAACATCAGGAAATAATCATGGTCCCGAGGCCCGTAGATGCCGGTGCATCTGAATATGATATAGGGCAGCCCCGACATGGCAAGCCACATCTCGGCCTTCAGTTTGGAGGCCCCGTAGCGGGTGTTGGGCTGCGGTATGGTCTGCTCGGTAAAGGGGGCATATCCCCCCGGTCCGGGGCCGAGCACGGAAAGGCTGCTGATATAAAGCAGTTTTTCAGGCACCAGATCCGTGGCCTTGAGGGCCTCCGTGAAATCGCGGAGATACTCGTAATTGATGCGGGCGAAGTCGGTGTAGCGAAGACACTTAGTGGCTCCGAGATTATATATGATATAATCCCACTTTCCCTGCGGCATGGCATCGCGCAGCGAAACAGCAAGCGAGGAGGGGTCGTCGAAGTCGAATGTCACGAACTCCAGCCTCTCGTCAGTGAGCCACTTGCGGGAGGTGGACTCTCTCACTCCGGCCCATACACGCGCGCCCCGGCGCAGACATTCCTCCACCAGGAACCCACCGACAAATCCGCCGGCTCCCACCACAAGTATCTTCTTCTCTCTCAATTCATCCATGACTATATCTCTTTCTTAGACTCCGGTAGCTCTGAAATTTTATTAGATGGGGTCTTAGTTGCCGACAAGGGACTCCCCCGTCTCCATATTGAGGGTGCGGAAGGCATACCCTTCTGACCGAAGCCATTCGATGGCCTCGGGGAGGGCCGTCAGCAGTTTGTCGATACTCCGCAAGGAGTCGTGAAACACTATCACCGAGCCGGGACGCGCATACCTCCTGACATTCGCCACCACACCCCCGGCGGTGATTCTGCGGGCATAATCACGCGTGACGACATCATACATCACCGTGTGCCATCCCCTCTCCTCCACGGCCCTGCGTTCGCGCGGGGTGAGCGTGCCGTGCGGCGGACGGAAAAGCCGTCCGGGTATTAGCTCGGCCGCCATCTCGGCATCGGATATGTAATGCCGCCAGCCGTGACGGTGTCCGGCAAGATGATGATACGTGTGGTTGCCCACGGCATGACCCTCCTCAAGCACCCTCTCCATGAGTCCGGCATAACGGCGCACATTGTCGGCCACCATGAAGAAAGTGGCCTTCACGCCATGGTGCCGCAGGATGTCGAGCAAGCGGGGGGTCGTGGATTCGGTAGGGCCGTCGTCAAAGGTAAGGCAGACACACCTCTCTTCTCCCGACAGGCGCCACAGCGCGCCCGGGGCCATTAGGTCCCGCCACCACTGCGGCGGCTGCTCTATGAGCGAGACCGGAGACTTCAGCGCGACGCCTCCTCCGAGAGGCGGCGGCTGCGCTCCATGTCGAGCGAGCGGTAGTTGGGATACTTCCGGAGCTCCTCTTCGGTGCCCCCCTCCGAGAGATAATACTGGATCACGCTGTATAGCGCCGAGTCCACCATCTTCTCGTCGGCGGAACGGGCTGCATAATCCTCGGCGGAGAGGGAGGCCATCTCGTTGGCGATCTCGCAATACTTCGCAATCTCGGCTGCAAACTCCTCCGGGGTCATCTCATCCTCGCCGGCAGGGGCATTGCCCGTATAGCGGTCGTAGTTCTTCTTGAGTTCATCCTCGCTGAGCTGCCACTTCGCAAGAATGGGCTTGATCTTCGACTCGTCGCCTCCGTAGTCCGCATAAAGCTCGATCATGCGGTAATACTGATAGGGTATGAGCTGCGACTCGTAGGTGAGCGAGGGATTTCCGAAGCTGAAAGCCATGCTGCGGTTGTAGGCCACGTAGGCGCCGTAGCGGTCCATAAGGCCAAGCAGCATATCCAGTCCGCGCTTGGTCAGTTCCGGCTTGCCAAGCATATCCTTCGAGCCCAATTCGCAATATATCTGCGCCGCGGTGAGAGCCACGCTCAAGGTGTAAGGCGCCGAGGAGTCGGGGAGTTTCTTCTCCATGAGGCGGAGCACCTCCAGAGCCTTGGCATACTCCTTGCGGGCCTCCGCGGTCTTTCCTTGTCCGCGCAGGAGATCCCCCTCGTAGACGAGCTGCGAGGCCAGATCCACCATCGACGTGCGCACTGTGACGAGCATACGGCGCACCGTCTCGTCGAAATAGGGAGCCTTCTCCGGTGCCACATCGGCTCCGCCCCAACGATACTTCTTCGTAATCACGTCATACGCGCGGTCGGGACGTGTCGCCATATCCTGCTGCACAGTGGGCACGAGCTGATGCGTCATGCCCGTGGAGCGGAGATAGGGGGTGAGGCCGAGGTGATACTCGTTGCCTACGGTCGAAGCCCAGTAGATGGGACGCTCCCAGCCGTTGGCGGCATTGGTGGCTATGATGTCGAGCATCAGCAGCTCGCCCAGGGAGATGTATCCCTTCTGACGGTAGGCGGGCGCCTGAGCGAGATTGATGACAATCTGATCCACAATGGCGGCTGTGTCGGAGGGAGCCACAAGACCCCGCTCAATCACCTTGGCACGGTCCACCGGGATAGTCACCGTGCCGCTCGGGAAGGAGGCATACGGCATGTCCTGGGTCTTTCCGGCTCCGCTGTATATGGCCTTGAGCGACTGCAGCAGATCAGCCGGAGCCGTCTCCTTGCCCAGCAGGGTGACATCCGCGTTGCCGTAGGCATAATTCTCCGGCTTCGCGGTGAAGGCCACCGGTGGAGCGTCGTATGACTGCATACGCTGCTGGTTGGCATACCAGTCGGAGTTGAGATAGCTCAGATTGATGATCTTTACATCGGGGCGCACACCCTCCACCTCCTGCGCATACCACAGCGGGAAGGTGTCGTTGTCGCCGTTGCAGAACACAATCGCGTTAGGCTCCAGGCTCTCCAGGTAATTGACGGCGTAATCGCGGGCGGCATATCTGCCCGAACGGTCATGGTCGTCCCATGTCTGGCTCACCATCTGCAGGGGCACGCACAGCCCGAGCAGAGCGGCGATGGCGGCGCAATATTCCGACTTGAGGCGCGTGCGCTCAAGCAGCTTCCAGAGCGCGGCCACCCCGAGGCCTATCCAGATGGCGAATGCGTAGAACGATCCTGCGAAAGCGTAGTCGCGCTCACGCGGCTGCCCCGGCGTCTGGTTGAGATAGAGCACGATGGCCACACCCGTCATGAAGAAGAGGAAGAACACCACCCAGAACTGCTCGATGCCGCGTCGTCCCTCGAACGACTGCCACACGAGGCCCAGCAGACCCAGTATCAGCGGAAGCATGAAATAGACATTGTGGCCCGCATTCCCCTTGCCCAAATCCTCAGGAAGAAGGCTCTGGTCTCCCAGACGGGCATTGTCGATGAAGGGAATACCCGAAATCCAGTTGCCGGCGTCAAGCTCACCCTGCTGATTGTTTATGTCGTTCTGTCTGCCTGCAAAATTCCATAGGAAATAACGCATATACATGTGGTTGAGCTGGTAATTGAAGAAATATGCCAGATTCTGTGCGAAACTCGGCTTGAAGGCCTGCTTCTGGGGATAGGCCAGAGTTCCGGTGTATTCATTGTATATGGGTTGCGCCTGCGTGTCGAGCTCCGGGATGCGGCCGCCGTTCTGATCCACGGCCTCAAGGGTCTTGAGATTGTCCGGCATGGTGTCCAGACGCACCCACTGGCCGTACATATCGCGGTGCTGACGGCTATATATGCGCGGGAAGAGCATATTGAGCTCGGGGTTCATCTTGCTCTGAGGCTTGTAGTCACGCTTCACGTAATAATCGCCCCCGCGCGCGGCCAGGGAGGCGTTGGAACGTATCTCCCCCTCGTCAAGGAAACCATATTCGGAAGAGGGCTCACCCCCCTTCACGCCCTTGGCATAAAGAGCCTTCCCGGGCGTGATGATGGGATCGTAATAGGGAGTCACGATAGTCACCCAACTGCCGTCATCGCGCTGCACCACCGAATCCACATACTGCGTCCTCAGACGCTTCATGGGAGAACTGTAAAGCGTCTCGCCGTAAATCAGGGGATTCTCGCCATACTGCTCGCGGCTCAGATAGGAGGCGAGATCAAACACATTGTCGGGAGAGTTCTGATTCATGGGAGTGTCAGCCGTGGAACGGATGAGAATGAGGGCATAGCTCGAATATCCCACGAAAATCACGGCGATGCTCCACATCACCACACTCAGCACCCTCACGGGGAGCATCGTCTTGTAGCGGGTCCAGAAAAGAGCCGCCACGGCCACAAGAAGCACCACGGACACCCACACCGAACCGATCCAGAAAATTCCGGACACGGCAAGAGCGCAGAGCACCGACACCCTGATGGCGTTAGCCGACTTCTGACTGTAAAGGGAGTAAATGGCCCATGCGAACACTCCTACCGTAAGGCATGCATAGACCAGGGCGCCGCTGTTGAAGCCCATGCCGCATGTGTTCACGAAGAACAGCTCGAACTGTTGCGCCACCTTGATGAAGCCCGGCACAAGTCCGTAAAGCACCAGCACGATGATTGCAAACGATACAAGCAGCGCGATCAGAGACTTCACGAGATTCATGTCCTTCCACTTGCGGTAGCAGAACACGAGCACGATCGCCGGGATACAGAGCAGGTTGAGGAGATGGACAGCGACACTGACTCCGATTATGTAGGCGATAAGAATAAGATAACGGTCTGAGTGAGGCTCATCGGCATGATTCTCCCACTTGAGAATCAACCAGAACACCAACGCCGTGCAGAAGGATGAGAAAGCATACACCTCTCCTTCCACCGCCGAAAACCAGAACGTATCGCTCCAGGTATAAGCCAAAGCGCCTGCGACGCCTGACCCCATGATGGCGATGAATTTCGCCAGGGAGATTTCCCCCTCGTGATCATCCTTCACGAGAAGACGGCGCGCGAGATGAGTGATTGACCAGAAAAGAAGCAGGATGGTAAACGCGCTGAGCAACCCGCTCATAGCATTAACCATGACCGACACATACTGGGCGCTGGGAGCGAAATTAGCGAAGAAACGCGCCGTAAGCATGAAAATGGGGTTCCCCGGGGGGTGACCAACCTCCAGCTTATCGGCCTGAATGATAAACTCACCGCAATCCCAATAGGACGCGGTAGGCTCGAGGGTGAGCCAGTAAGTCAACAGAGCGATGGCGAACACGAGCCATCCCCCGATATTGTTGACCAACTTATACCGTTTCGTGATCATCAGTAAGAAATTTTTCGCGAAAAAAAAGCACGGCAGCCATGCGCCACCATACAGATGGCAAAATTACAAAAAAAAATCAAGACCATATCCCTCCCAGGCAAAAAAAATGCCGCCGGCCCCGTGAGGGGTCGGCGGCTGCTGTAAGGTGGC
>CAMWLC010000060.1 GCA_947174995.1 uncultured Porphyromonadaceae bacterium | reverse complement strand
TCCCAGGACTCCCCATCCTCCCAAGATTCCCTAATCTCCCAAGACTCCCAAGACTCCCTCCCCGAAGACCGCACCACCCTCTCCCGCCTCGTAAAGGAAAAGGTAGACCTCGAAAACGCCGTCACCTTCTCGGCTGCCGACTCCCTGGTGATGATCGGCACCGACAACGCCTTCCTCTACGGCGACGGCACCGTGGAATACGGCCAATTCAAAATCAATGCCGACCGCATACAGATGGACATGGACTCAACCACAGTATATGCCGCCGGTACCCCCGACTCCACCGGCGTCATCCAGGGAAACCCCATTTTCCAGGATGGCAGCGGCGAGTATGAGTCGAAGACCATGAAATACAACTTCAAGACCCAGAAGGGATACATCACCGACGTCGTGACCCAGCAAGGTGAGGGATACCTCACCGGCGGAGCCACCAAGAAAATGGACGACGGTTCCTTCTTCGTCGAGGGAGGACGATACACCACCTGCGACAACCACGACCATCCCCACTTCTACTTCCAGCTCACCCGCGCCCGGATGCGCCCCAAGAAGGATGTGGTTTCCGGCCCGGTCTACATGGTGCTGGCCGACGTGCCCCTCCCCTTAGCACTCCCCTTCGGATACTTCCCCTTCACGAAAGACTACTCCTCGGGTATCATCATGCCCACATTCGGCGATGACTACAACCGGGGATTCTACCTGCGTGACGGCGGCTACTACTTCGCCATCAACGACAACGTGGACCTCGCTCTGCGCGGCGAGCTCTACACCAAAGGCTCATGGGGCGTCTCGGCACGCTCCACATACGTGCGCCGATACAAATTCCGCGGCACCTTCGACCTCTCCTACATCACGACCATCACCGGCGACAAGGAGTCTCCCGACTACTCGAAGCAGACCAACTTCCGCGTGGTCTGGAACCACACCCAGGATGCCAAGGCCAACCCAAACATGAGCTTCTCGGCCGCCGTCAATTTCGCCACCTCCGGCTACACCCGCAACGACCTCAACTCCTATTACAACAACTCCTTCACCGAAAACACCAAGTCATCCACCGTCAACATGACCTACCGCTTCCCCGGCACCAAATGGTCACTCTCCACGACGGCCAACATCACCCAGCGCACCCAGGACTCCACTCTCGCCGTCTCCTTCCCCAACCTCACCGTAACCCTCTCGCAGGTGGCCCCCTTCAAGCGCAAGGTGTCGGTGGGAGGTGAGAAATGGTATGAGAAAATACGCCTCTCTTACAGCGGACAGTTTCAGAACTCCCTCACGGCCCGTCAGGACGAGTTCTTCCATAAGTCGCTCATCCGCGACTGGCGCAACGGCATGAAGCACTACATCCCCGTCTCGGCCACCTTCTCCATCTTCAAATACATCAACCTCTCCCCTTCGGTGTCCCTCAACGATGTGATGTACACCTCACGCATACGCCGCCAGTGGGACCCCAACGCCTCGGCAGAGGTGCGCGACACCACCTACGGCTTCTACAACATCTTCAGCTTCAACGCCTCGCTTAGCTTCGACACGAAACTCTATGGCTTTTACAAGCCGATGAAGTTTCTGGGCGACAAGGTGCAGATGATACGCCATGTCCTCACCCCTACGGTCACCATCTCCGGAGCTCCCGACTTCAGCGCCCCGATGTGGGGCTCCTTCGGGCAATACAACTACACCGACGGCTACGGCGTCCCCCAGACCGTCGTCTACCCCTATTTCCAGCACGGCATCTTCGGTCAGAGCGCCTCGCAGGGACGCCAAGGCGTCGTCACGGTGTCGCTGGCCAACAATCTGGAGATGAAGGTAAAAAGCGATGCCGACACCACCGGGTTCAAGAAAATATCACTAATCGAGAACTTTACAGTCAGCCAGAGCTACAACTTCGCGGCCGACTCCATGAACTGGAGCAACCTCAGCACCTCCATCCTCCTGCGCCTCGTCAAGAATTTCAATCTCAACCTCTCCGCCACCTGGGATCCCTACACCTACGCCCTCTCCCCCTCGGGGAGCCCCGTCAGGGTCAACGTGCCGCGATGGAAGGCCGGCAAGGGATGGGTGAAGCTCGTCTCGACAGGCACCTCGTTCTCCTATACGTTCAATAACGCCACATTCCGCCGCAAGGACTCTTCTTCATCCTCCTCGCGCGACGCAGACTCGGACAGGCGTCCCGATGACGAGGATGAATCGTATCCCGGCGACGACGGGGGCGAGGAGTCGTTCACCGACCGGGCACGCGCACGCCGGGCACGCCGCGCCGCCGACACCTCAGCCGAGGATGCCGACGGATACGCCGCCTGGGAGTGCCCCTGGAGCCTGACCGTGAACTATTCGGTGAATTACGGCCTGGGAACGTTCAACTACGACAAGATGGACTTCAACGGGAAGTTCAACCAGAACCTCTCCTTCTCCGGCAACATCCGCCCCACCAAAAACTGGAATTTCTCCTTCTCGGCCTCCTACGATTTCAACGCCAAGAAGATAGCCTACATGAACTGCTCCATCTCGCGCGACCTCCACTGCTTCACGATGTCGGCCTCCGTGGTGCCCGTGGGTCCTTACAGAAGCTATAATTTCCATATAGCCGTCAAGTCGTCGCTCCTCTCCGACCTGAAGTATGACAAGCGTTCCTCATCCTCCAACGGCATCATCTGGTACTGATTTCCACGCCTCGCGGCATTTTGCTCCCCCGCGGATTTTGCAGTTTGCGGGGTTTTTGCTAATTTTGTAAAATCATTGGCGAAATATGGCCCGCACACTGCCGGAAATACTGGCTTCGGTCAATGACCGTGTCTCTGCTCTCGACGCCCGCCTCAGAGCCGCCGAGCAGGAGAACGCCCGCCTCCGGGCGAGGCTCGAAGACACCGAGTCCCGCCTCGATGAGGCCCGCTCCGAGCGTGACCGCGCCATGCTCGATGTGGAGTTTCTCACGCTCTCGCACCGCTTGGCCGACACCCCCGAGGCACTCCTCAGCGCGCGACGCCGTATCAGCCGCATGATCCGCACCATTGACAAGTGCATCCTCCTTCTCAAGGACGATCCCGCCATCTGACCTCCCCGTGCCCACCACGGACGGACGGCGGCGGAACGCATCTTATGAACGACCCGGAAAAAGTTAAAATCCACATAACGATAGCCGGCGAGAGAATCCCCCTCACCGTCGATGCCCCGAAGCAGGGGGCCGTCAGACGCACCGAGAGGCACGTCGCCGAGCTGTTTGACACCTGGCACAAAAGGTTCCCGGCGAAATCCGACATGGAGATTCTCGCCATGGTGGCCTATCAGTTCGCCTCCTACTACGACGATCTGCGTGACAGGTATGAGGCCGCACGCGATGCCGCCACCCAGATCGACGACCGACTGCAGGCCATGGAACAAAACGACAATTTCCCCGGACTTGATGATGATGTCCCGTCCTGACACTTGCCCGTGAGTGCGCGTTTTACACAATCCGTAGACAACACTCATTAATACACTCCATAAAAACCGGATATCACACATCATGGAAACCGCAGTATGCATAATAATCGCCGTGGGCGCCGCCGTGATCGGATGGCTCGCCGCGACCGCCGTCAGCAGGCGCTCCGCCCGCTCCCAGGCAAATATAATCCTTGACGAGGCCCGCCGCGAGGGGGATGTGCTCAAGGAGAAGAAAATCCTCGAGGCCAAGGAGGAGGAGATGAAGCTCCTGGGCAATGCCGAGAAGACCGCCAATTCCCGCCTCCAGAAGGCCCAGGCCGCCGAGGCCCGCGCCAAGCAGCGCGAGATGCAGCTCTCCCAGCAGCAGACCGAGCAAAACCGCCGCAAGAAGGAACTCGACCAGCAGAGCCGATCCCTGGAGTCGCTCCAGAACGAGATCTCACGTCGCGAGACCGAACTCGAGACCATCCAGGCCGAAACACACGAGCTCAACCTCCGCGCCCAGCAGCAGCTCGAACACATCTCCGGTCTCTCCGCCGAGGAGGCGCGTGACAAACTCGTCGAAAGCCTCAAGGAGGAAGCCCGCACCGCCGCCCAGGGATACATCAACGACATCGTGGACGACGCAAAGCTGACCGCCAACAAGGAGGCCAAGAAAATCGTGGTCCAGGCCCTCCAGAGAGTAGCCACGGAGACCGCCGTGGAAAACTCCGTGACCGTCTTCCATATTGACAACGATGAGATCAAGGGCCGTATCATCGGCCGCGAGGGACGAAACATCCGTGCCCTCGAGGCCGCGACGGGCATCGAGATAATTGTGGACGACACCCCCGAGGCCATCGTGCTCTCCGGATTCGACCCCGTGCGCCGCGAAATAGCCCGCCTCGCCCTGCACCAGCTCGTGGTGGACGGCCGCATACACCCCGCCCGCATCGAGGAGGTGGTGGCCAAGGTGCGCCGCCAGGTGGAGGAGGAGGTCATCGAGACCGGCAAGCGCACGGCCATCGACCTCGGCATCCACGGGCTGCATCCCGAGCTGATCCGCATGGTCGGAAAGATGAAATACCGCTCCTCCTACGGCCAAAATCTACTCCAGCACTCGCGCGAGACAGCCAATCTCTGCGCCATCATGGCCTCCGAACTCGGCCTCAACCCCAAGAAGGCGCGGCGCGCCGGCCTGCTCCATGACATAGGCAAGGTGCCCGACGACGAGCCGGAACTCCCCCACGCTCTCTTCGGCATGAAACTCGCCGAGAAATACAAGGAGAAACCCGACATCTGCAACGCCATCGGCGCCCACCACGACGAGGTGGAGCAGACCTCCCTGCTCGCCCCCATCGTGCAGGTGTGTGACGCCATCTCCGGTGCACGCCCCGGAGCACGCCGCGAAATCGTCGAGGCATACATCAAGCGCCTCAACGACCTCGAGCAGCTCGCCATGTCATACCCCGGAGTCATCAAGACCTACGCCATCCAGGCAGGTCGCGAGTTGCGCGTCATAGTCGGCGCCGACAAGATCAGCGATGCCGAGACGGAAAAACTCTCCACGGAAATCGCCAAGAAGATCCAGGACGAGATGACCTATCCGGGACAAGTCAAGATCACCGTAATACGCGAAACACGCGCCGTGGCCGTGGCCAAGTAAGCACATCACAGCAGCAATGAGTGACATCGACCACAACCGCGAGCCACGTGGAAAGTGCGAGGCCACGAACTGGCTCGCCGACCTCTCCACCTCGGCCGATTACCCCGCCGTGCAGGTGCAGTTCAAGAACACACGCAACGGCTTCTACTCCAATCCCTCCCGGCTCAATCTCGAAATCGGGGACATCGTGGCCGTGGAGGCTTCCCCGGGCCACGACATCGGCTCCGTGGTGATGGTAGGACCCCTGGTGCGCATGCAGATGCGAAAGGCCCGGATCAACCCCGACACGGAACTGAAGAAGGTGTTCCGCAAGGCTTCACGCGCCGACATAGAGCGCTTCGAGGAGGCCCGCGCACGCGAACACTCCACCATGATCCGCTCCCGCGTAATAGCCGAGGAGCTGGGTCTGGACATGAAAATCGGAGATGTGGAATACCAGGGTGACGGCGGAAAAGCCATCTTCTACTACATAGCCGACGAGCGAGTGGACTTCCGCAAGCTGATCCGCATCCTCGCCGACGAGTTCAAGGTGCGCATCGAGATGAAGCAGATAGGCGCCCGCCAGGAGGCCGGGCGCATTGGGGGCATAGGCCCCTGCGGACGTCCGCTGTGCTGCAGCTCCTGGATGTCCCACTTCGTATCCGTGGGCACAGGCGCAGCCCGGGCGCAGGACCTCTCGATGAATCCCCAGAAACTCGCCGGACAATGCGCCAAGCTCAAGTGCTGCCTCAATTTCGAGCTGGACGCATACACCGAGTCGGCCAAAAAACTCCCCCCACGCGATGCCGTGCTCCAGACCAAGGATGCCGATTTCTATCTCTTCAAGAGCGACATCCTGAGCCGCACGCTCATCTATTCCACTGACCGCAAGATGCCCGTCAATACGGTGACCCTCCCCGCCTCACGCGCATTCGAGATCATAGCCCTCAACAAGCAGGGCATCAAGGTGGACGAGCTCGACCCCGAAGCCACCCGCCGCGCCACCGAGGCCCCCAAGGAATACATAGACCTTACCGACCAGGATTCCCTCACCCGCTTCGACAAGGTCAAGAAGAAAAAGAAGAAAGCGAAGGCAAAGTCCGACCGTTCAGACAAGTCAGACAAGTCTGACAGATCCGACAAGTCCGACCGGTCTTCCGACCACAAGCCCCGGCCCAAAAAGCCGCGGCAGCAGAAGCCGAAAAAACCCTCGGAATCCTGAAAAAATGACACTCGCCCCGATCCGCACCCTCATCCTCTCCGCAGCGGCGGCACTGCTGCTCGCCGCCGCCGGATGTGCCGACAGGCTTCCGGCCTGGTCGCGGTTTGTGGCTTTCCCCTCCGGCCTCTGGACCCCTGCCATGATCGTGGAGATGGAGCCCTGGCCGCTTGACTCCGTGGTCGTTACCGGGCCCTCCTATTCCCTCGCCCTCTCCCTGCGCCACAGACTCCCGGCCCCGCGTATCGCCCGCATAGTGGTGGAGCAGGAGAACCTCGGCGCCCCGATGCGGCGTGACACCCTCACCATCCATCTCCTCACCGACGACGGCACCCCCGCAGGACACGGCCTCTGCGGCCTCTACTCACTGGAGTGTCCGGTCCCCGGCTCCGTCACCCTCGCCGAGGGATATTCCGTGGCCATACACCCCCTCGACTCCCTCCCCGGCATCTCGGAAGCCGGACTCATCCTCCAAAAAAACTAAAAACCGTACACTAACCACTGATCACTAATCACTAAAAACTGTACACTAAAAACTCCCCCCTTCTCCCATGCAACTCATCCCTGACTCCCTGCGCCCAGAGGCAGCACTGCACGTAGCCCGCGTGCGCGACAACATCCCCGCCGGATGCGACGCCATCCTCATAGGCTTCAACGCCAACATCTACTACACCTCCCTGCGCTTCTTCCGAGGATACGTATATATCCCCGTCGAGGGTGAGGCCGTGAGATTCGTGATCCGCCCCATGGGCTTCACCGAGGAGAAGGATGTGATTTATGTACGCAAGCCCGAAGAGATTCCCTCCCGTCTGCGCGAACTGGGCATGACACTCCCCGCTACACTCGGCCTGGAGCAGGACACCATGACCTGGAGCGACATAGCGCGCCTGGTCAAGGCGATGGAGAGCCCCCGCGTCATCAATGCCTCCCCCCTCCTGAGGGCCGCACGCATGGTCAAGACACCCTGGGAGATAGGACAGATCAAGGAGGACGGCATACACCACGCCGAGGCATACCGCCGCTTCACCAAGGCCTACCGCGAGGACATGACGGACATAGAGTGGCAGGTGGAGATGGAGCGCATCCTCCGTCTGGAGGGTTGCCTGGGATACTCCCGCGTTTCGGGTCAGCTGATGGAAATCAACCTCGGCTCAGTAATCTCGGGCGACAATGCCGATGCCCCCACTCCTTACGATTTCGCCATGGGTGGAGCCGGAGTCTCACCGGCCTTCCCCGTGGGTGCCGACGGCACCACCATGCGCCCGGGCACCACCGTGATGGTGGACATGAACGGTGCCTTCAACGGCTATCAGACCGACATGACGCGCGTCTGGCGCATCGGCGAGATCGCTCCCCTCGCCCTGGAGGCCCACAGATGCTCGCTCGACATCCTGCGCGAGCTGGAGCGCATCGGAGTGCCCGGATGCCCCGTGGCCGAACTTTACAACAAGGCCATCTCCCTCGTGGAGGAACGAGGCCTTACGGACAACTTCATGGGCCACCGCCAGCACGCCCCCTTCATAGGCCACGGCGTCGGCATAGAGCTCAACGAAATGCCCGTCCTCACCCCTCGCAGCAAAGATGTGCTGGCCGAAAACATGGTAATTGCCATCGAACCCAAATTCGTCATCCCCGGCACCGGCGCCGTGGGAGCCGAAAACACATATCAGGTTACTCCCGACGGACTCGTGACCCTCACACGTTTCCCCGAAGATATCATCCCCCTCTGATTGCGATAAGAAGCTTACAAAATAGTTAGTATGATTCCGGATTCCTCCAAAGTAAACCTCCGCTCCGAACTCAAAAACTCCATTTTCCGGCGTATCGGTGCCATAGCC
Source organism: uncultured Porphyromonadaceae bacterium (assembly GCA_947174995.1). Lineage (GTDB taxonomy): Bacteria > Bacteroidota > Bacteroidia > Bacteroidales > Muribaculaceae > Lepagella. The sequence continues at coordinate 4,368 of CAMWLC010000060.1, read as the reverse complement.
GACGCTATGCCGCGCGAGACATACGTGGTCGGCGGATACGTGCGCGACATCATGCTCGAACGCCCATCCCATGACATAGATTTCGTCACCGTAGGCTCCGGCATAGCCCTTGCCAAGGAGGTGGCCCGGGATCTCGGCAAGAAGGGACGCCTCACCGTCTATGCCAACTACGGCACGGCACGCATCGTCCACCACGACCTGGAGCTGGAATTCGTAGGAGCCCGACGCGAGTCATACACCCGCGATTCACGCAATCCCATAGTGGAGGACGGTACCCTGGCCGACGACCAGCTGCGCCGCGATTTCACCATCAACGCAATGGCCATCTGCCTTAACGCAGACCGCTTCGGCGAATTGGTAGACCCCTTCGACGGAGTGGAAGACCTGCGCCGCCGCATCATCCGCACTCCCGCCGACCCCGATGTCACCTTCAGCGACGATCCGCTGCGCATGATGCGCGCCGTGAGGTTCGCCTCCCAGCTCGATTTCAGCATCCATCCCGACACCTTCGAGGCCATACGCCACAACGCACCCCGCATAGAAATCATCACCAAGGAGCGCATCAACGACGAATTGATGAAAATCATGCGCTCCCCCCGCCCCTCCGTGGGACTCCGCCTCCTGGAGGAATCCGGACTGCTCCCCCTCATCTTCCCCGAACTCCAGGCCCTCAAGGGAGTAGAGACCGTCGAGGGACGCGGCCACAAGGACAATTTCTACCATACCCTCCAGGTGGTTGACAACGTGGCGGCACGCTCCGACAACGAATGGCTCCGCTGGGCCGCCCTGCTCCACGATATCGCCAAACCGGTCACCAAACGGTATGACGCCAAACTCGGCTGGACCTTCCATAACCATAATTTCATCGGAGAGAAGATGGTGGGACGCATCTTCCGCAACATGAAGCTCCCCCAGAACGAGAAGATGAAATACGTCTCCAAACTCGTAGGCCTCCACATGCGTCCCCAGCAGGTCGGAGAGGAGGGAGTCAGCGACAGCGGAGTGCGCCGCCTCATCACCGATGCCGGCACCGACATCGATGACCTCATGATACTCGCCGAAAGCGACCTCACCTCCAAAAACCCCGTCAAGGTGCGTTCCGCCCTCGAAAGCTTCGCCGCCCTGCGCACACGCATCGACGAGATAATCGCCGCCGACGACTACCGCAGATGGCACAACCCCATCAACGGCCATGAAATCATGGACTATTTCCATATCCCCGGCTCCCCCGTGCTCGCCAAAATCAAGCAGGCCGTCAAAGACGCCATCCTCGACGGCCGGATTCCCAACGACCACGACGCCGCCTGGGACTACGTCCTCTCCATCGCCCCCGACTACGGACTCACCCCCGGTGGAGGTGCGGACACGATTAATCTCACCCGTACATGATTTTTTCTCTATAAAATTTTGCAATTATTCAAATTAGCAGTAATTTTGACCCCGAATTGAATCCCGACACACCCCCGCCGGGCCTCAACCATCCATAATCAGCCAGAACCAACAACAACCAACTTAATATCAACCTTTTATGAAAAAGTTTCTACTTTCTCTCGCAGCACTGCTCGCGGTCGTTGGGTCTTTACGTGCCCAAGACTCGGAGGTGCTGTATACCTGTCTTTTTGGGGCAGGTTATAACCAATCCAAAGTGAGTAGCTACACTGCATCTTTCACTACAGTGAATGATGGCTCATCATGGACAGTCGCCAATTTCAACAATAATAATAGCGGGTGGGCCTACGTAAAATGCGGAAGCAAAAACGCAGCTTCTGTAGCCTCAATCACGACAGATTTTCTCGCACCACAATATATCACCCAAGTGGTCGTGACTATAGATGCCATAACAGCAAGTAGCGTCAACTCCATTTCTCTTCTGACTTCCGATGCTGTGGCCGGCACATACACCGAAGTTGAGTCTAAGACTACGGGTCTTGCCAAAGGCGAGCTCACTTTCACTCTTCTCACTCCAAAAGCAGATCTGGCATATCAGTTGAAATTCGACTGTAAGAAAGGTTCTTCTAACGGACTAATCCAGGTCAGCAAAGTAGAATACTACGGCTACGAAGAACAGGGTAATCCCGACCTCGAACCCGCGGGCATCAGTTTCTCCGAGTCCGAGGTTGCCGTAATTCGCGGCGAGTCCTACACTCTCCCCACTTTCAACAATCCCAATGATCTCGATGCCACTTTCACTTCCTCGGATGAGTCTGTGGCAACCGTTGATGCTAAAACAGGTGTCGTGACAATCCTGGGCGTCGGCACCACCACCATCGAGGCCACCACTGAGGAAACCGACAAATTCAACGCCGGAGTGGCCTCATACATACTGACCGTTTCCCTGCACTCCGCTGACATCGCTTTCGAAGGAAATGGTGTGGTAAACTATAACGTGGACCTCGGAGAAACCTTCTCAAAGCCCACTTTCTATAACCCCAATAATCTCTCCGTAACATTCTCTTCTTCTGACGAAGCTGTAGCCACCGTTGATGCCGAAGGCAATATCACGCTCGGCACCACCATTGGCATGACCACCATCAAAGCCTCTTTCGAGGGTAATGATGAATACGAGGCTGCAGAGGCCGCTTACACCATCACCCTCCTTGATCCCAATGCAGCCATCCTCAACTTCAAGGATCTCGCATCCTTCACTGCGGGCACAGGCTTCAATATCGGAAAAGCAACCGTGACTATCGATAAGGGTGCGGGTTCCAACGCTCCGGTACTTAACTCCAATTTGATTCGTTTCTATAGCAAAAACACCATTACGGTAACTGCGCCGGAAGGATACAAGTTGGATGAAATCACGTTTACTACCAGCGGAAATAATTATTCACTTTCCTCTGCTGAGGCAGACAAAGGAGCATACGATAAAGACGCTCAAACCTGGAAAGCGGGAACAGATGAGATTACTGAAGTAACTATCACGAACACCAACAGCAGTCAGGCACGTATATCTGAAATTTCCATCAGATACTCTGCCATCGACAACACCCGTCAGCCCGCAGGTATCTCTTTCGAGCATGAAACCATTGACGCTATCTACGGCGAGGAGGTACCGGAAAACAAATTCTCCAATCCCAATAATCTGACCATCACCTGGACTTCCAGCAATGAGGACGTGGCCACTGTTGATGAAGACGGCACCATCACTATCGTGAATGCAGGTACTACCACCATCACCGCCTCTTCCGTGCAGACCGATGAATTCAAAGCTGGTGAAGCATCCTACACTCTCACTGTCGTCCGCGAGTTCAAGGCAGCATCAATCGCCGAGCTTAACGAGCTTGTCGCCGCCGATGCTTCTGCCGAGTATATCGTCAACTTCCCCCTCACCGTCACTTACACCAATGGTTCGTATACCTACCTCACCGACGGCACTGACTTTATGCTCATTTATCAGAACAATCTCCCATACACGGCTCTGGACGTAATTCCCGCCGGATGGACTGCTAATTATAAGGTGTACAACGGACTCCCCGAGTTCAGCATCGTTGGCACCGCTCCAGCAGCTGAGGCTGAAAAGGGATCCTTCTCTCCCCGTACAATAACCGTAGAGGAGGCTTCCGAACTCAAGAACATCGGCGAGGTCGTAATCATCAAGAATGTCAAGTTCACCGAGAATACCCCCGCCAACCACACCGCCGCTACCGCCGACGGCATCACCTTCTACAACCAGTTTGGCCTTGCCTCCGTGGCAGCAGCTACCTACGATGTGGAGTGCGTCGTTTCAATCCACGGCACCGATTACCAGTTCTTCCCCATCGAATACACAGCTGTCGCTCCCAATATCTCTGACTACATTCTCAAGGTCAACGGCGAGGAGATAACTGAGGATTCCGGCCTTAAATTCTCGGACGTTGCCACAATCGAATTCCCCGAGGCCGAAGGCATCACATTCTTCTATAAGTGGGTTGCGACCGAGGAAGCCGCATATATCCGCGCTCTCGCAGAGGATGAGGATGGTTTCACACCCTATACCGAACCCTTCTCGATTGATAGGCCCGGCGAACTCTCCTACTATGCTCAGGACGATGCCACCGGCGCTAAATCCGAAGTGAAAACCCTCGCTTTTGACATCGAGACCGGTATCAGTACCATCGACGCAATGCAGGGCGACGCAGAATACTTCAACCTCCGTGGCGAGAAGGTAGCCAACCCCGAAAAGGGTATCTACATCCGCGTGCTCAACGGCAAGACCTCCAAGGTCATCTTAAAATAATACCTCGCAATCCAAGGAGACCCGATCTCCCCAAGATGTAAATTACAAACGGTGTCGGCACTTTTTTGCTGACACCGTTTTGTCATTTACTAAAAATTATTGCTGTCCGATAAAAATCATATTGTACCAGAAAGTATGACTCGAACACTGAA
>CAMWLC010000059.1 GCA_947174995.1 uncultured Porphyromonadaceae bacterium | reverse complement strand
CAGTGTTCGAGCCATACTTTCTGGTACAATATGATTTTTATCGGACAGCAATATATGTTTATTGTTTTTTTCGCCGGGCTGTCACCTTTTGCCATCGGGATGTGTCTATCATACGAAACAACCAGTAAACATCGTTTAATCAATTTTCCTTGATAGGTCTTGCGATCTGCATAGTGGAGGCCGTGGCGCTTTACATGGGAGTGGAGTTCGATTCCGATTCTGTCATCATCCCTCTGCTTCTCGGGGGCATATCGATGGCAACGGGCATAAGCTATCCTATGTGGACGTGGCTTGCCACCTCCATACAAGCGGCTGATTTACAGGTGATAATGTAGGGATATCGCGTGCGATGTCTTCGATGATATATGCGCTGTGGATCGAGTTTGAACGCTATTTATCACAATATATGAAATAGTAATACCCGTTTGGAATCCAATTCGAAATATAGGCAATATATTCGGTGGTGCAAATCTTTAGTGACACTGTTTTAGGAGCGGGAGGATGATTTGCTCGAAATTGTCCTTCGATATTATCCTGTAATGAAATCTTACGGAATCGTTGAAACGGCGGCTGTGATGCACCACGTAGTCGCCCCTTCCGAACTGCTCGGCAAGAGCCTCGCGGTCGGCAAATTCATCGGGGAAATGAAGACCTTTGGCTTTGATGACGCTGTCAATCACGCTCCAGGTTGCCATCCAATCTTTTCCGTCCGGAGGTGTTACGGCTTGGGCGCTTCGTACAAATGTAGTGAAAAAGGTTTCGTAAGGCACTATACCCTCCTTGACGAGAGACAGATTCACCCTGTAGAAATTGCCCTTATATCCGGTCTTTTCATACAGTGGCCCTTCGAAAGGCCCATCTTCCCCCAGTTCCAGGCGCAGGTAACTTCCCGATGCAGCCGTATCGGCGATGATATGGCCGGGACCGAAGAAATCCTGCATGAAATTCTTATATACATCGCGGTATTGAGAGGCCGGATAATTGGCAAGCTGATATTCTAACGCCAAAGAAACGGAGTCGGTCATCGAGGGTGAGTCTGTATCCCGTACTATGACGCCGGGCCGGTATCCTGTGCAGGACACAAGTCCGGCGAATAACACGAGGATAAGCGTGTGTCTGAGGTTATTCATCTTGATCGGTAAATGTCGGTGTATTCGGGGTTGACACAATACGCGGAGGCACCGTGTCCCTTTATTCGGGAACGTAGCGCCTCCGCATATTTGTGTATTATCGGTTGATTTATTCCATCCGGTTGCGGTCATCCACGGCCGTGAGGGCGGCGGTGGCTCCGGAGCCCATGGCGATGATGATCTGCTTGTAGGCGCTGTCGGTGACGTCGCCCGCGGCATATACATTCTTCACCGAGGTGCGACCCAGCGAGTCGGTCTCTATCTCTCCGCGCTTGTTCATGGCCACCTGGCCCTCGAACTCCTGTGCGTTAGGTACGAGGCCTATCTGCACGAATACCCCGCTTTCGGGATATTCCGTGGTCTCGCCGGTGACGCGGTCCTTCGCCACCACGGAGGCTATCCTTAGAAAGGAGATAGAACTATCCTTAGAGCGGAGGTGTTTAGACATAAAAATCAAAATAAGAAGTAGTGATTATAAAATCAAAATAAGAAGCAGTGATTATGGAAAACATCAGTTCAGCCGCGAAGGAAATCGCGGCAATATTCGAGGAGAAGGTACGCAAGGATCTCACGGAGTTTCTCCAATACAAGGGGGCGCTTGACAAGCATGTGCCTGAATGTCCCGATGTCGAGGAGAGATGGGGTGGCATGGTGCGTGCCTATATAGGTGACGGCGCAAAGGAGTTTCAGAACTATCCCGTGGTGTCGCTGGGATGGATGATGTTCATCGGCATGGCTATGGCCATGTACTGGGATACGGACTGGACCAAATACGCCTCCATGAGCGACGAGGAAATCTACAAGGAGTTACGTGACAAAAACGGTTACGACAACCTTGACGACACTGTGGTGAAGGATGTGCTTGGTTATGAGGGTGAGGCCGCCGAGAAGGTGTCCGAGCTGGTGGCTGAATGTGCCTCGCGCGTATTGGGCATGATCAACCACGAGCCTGTGGAACCTGGTACTGAGGCTGCCCTGGGATGCTATATCGGCGCCCTGCATCAGCTCTATCTTGCCGGCATGGCAATGCAGCTCAACGCTCTGGGCTATCACATGACGCCTCTCGCCGCCTCGCAGAACTGAGACCCCCTTACTTTTTCTCACGACATATCGAGAATTTTTACTAACTTTGCGGTTGCGAACTGCACACTTCGGAACTGTGCAGTTCGCAACCGCAAAGTTAATACTCCAAATCCCGCACCTAACAGACAATAAATACTACAGACAATAAATTCTCGCCGTGAAGACAGAGGTATTTGCCCTATGCGATGGAGAAGGTGGTGTCCGGAGCGATACGGCGTATGAACGCATCTGTTTGCGCAGGATTGACAATACGGTCGAAAAGGATATTGGAGGCATTGTTATCGCTGGCAGTCAGAGCATAATCCACGAGCTTCCCTATTGAAATGTTGAAATCGTTGTCTCCCACGGTCTTAAGCATCGGGCTCCAGGTCTCGCGGTCAAGTGAAGAGGCCTTTATATTGAGCACTGAATCAAAGGAGGAGCCGTTGCGTTCGAGTGCATCGGCCACAGCGAGGGCCTGATGCAGTTTGAATACGCTCATCATCGGATAGCGTGCGCCGTTGTTGACAGTGACCGTATCTCTGTCACTGACAAAAGCCACGCCGACCGTGCCGGGTGCGTGGTCGGCGATATCAAACAGTTTTGTACGCAGCCGTTCGATACCGGAAGCATCGGTTGCTGCCCATACGGTCAGCACCATGAATAAAACTATACCAAATCTTCTCATCATGGCGTAAAGATAATAAAAAAAATGGGAAGCGCACAACTGATTTCAGAGCTATCCGCAGTTGGAGGGTCATTTGGTGCGGGTCATGTCAGCCAGCGGGGCCAGACGTTTTGCCTGCCAGGCGAGTAGGAGGGCCACGGCGGTCACGGCCACGTAGGTGATGGCCGTGGCGTGAAACATATTGCCCAGTCCGACCAGGGGCGACACTACGGCGGCAAATGCGTATTTCACTACGCTGAGGATGGCGGAGGCCGTGCCGGCTTCGTCACGTCCCACTTCCATTGACAGGGTGTTGGCGCTTGAGAATATCATGCCGGAGAAGAGAAGCATCGGAACGGCGAACAGTTCATACCACAGGAAGGAGCCTTCCTGCCATATCACGGCGGCATCGGCAACGGCAAACACAAACATGCCGATGCAACCGACCACGAGTCCCTGTTTCATCTCCTTGAACCGCACCGCCAATGTTGATCCGATGCTCATGGCCAGGGCGTTGCCGCCGAAGATGAGGCCGAACTTCAATGCACTGAATCCGTAATGACTCTGCAATATGAAGGGGGCGGAGGATATGTAGGCATACAGCAGACCTATGGCTACGGCTTTGATGGTCACGTATATCATGAAGCGACCGTTGGTGAAAAGCGAGCGATAGGCCTTGATGTAGGCTTTGAGACCGTGGGCCTGGATGCGACGCTGCGGAGGAAGAGTTTCCTTGTATCTTGTGGTCCAGAAGGTCATCACGACTCCGATGGCGAGAAGCACGATGAAGATGCCGCGCCATCCCATGCGGTCTGCCATGAAGCCACCGAAGACAGGCGAGAGCGCCGGGGCTACACCATTGACCATACCCACTATGGCCATGAGTTTGGCAAGTTGACGGCCCATGTATACGTCTGCCGGAATGGATGTGGAGAGCACCATAGCGCCTCCGGCTCCGAGCCCCTGAAACAGTCGCCATACGATAAAGAAGGTGATACTTTCCGAGAAAAGCGATACCACCGTCGCCACTACGAATATTATCAGTGAGATTATCAGGATAGGTTTTCTTCCGTAGCGGTCGCTGGCCGAACCCCACAGCACGGATCCGAGTCCCATGCCTATCATAGCCATAGATATTCCCATCTGGGTCATGGAGGGTGTGGTGTGGAATTCCTTCATCATGGAGGGTATCGTGGGGAGATACATGTCGTTGACCAAGGATGAGAAGGCGCCTATCAGCGCGATGAAAATAACGAACAGCGCGTAGTGTTTCGGGGCCGGGGAGAGCGCGGCTGATTTCTGTGCTGTGTCTGTAGCGGGAGTGGAAGCCATATCTGATTTTATATGCCGGTTCATGGAAATGTCTATTTTTTCAAACAATCCTTGGCAAAACGATGTTCAATTGCCGGGGAGGGAGTGTATTTTCGAGAACTGCTTATTTTAGAACAATTTATTTTTAAATTACAGAGATTATGAAGAATGTAGGAGACAGAGTGGACGACTTTCTTGGCCTTGATACCGATGGCAAGGAGGTGCGTCTGAGTGATTTCGGAGGAAAGGAGGTGGCTCTCTATTTCTATCCCAAGGATAACACCCCCGGGTGCACGGCTGAGGCCTGCAGCCTGCGTGACGGCTACGAGGATTTGCTCAAGGCAGGCTACCAAGTGGTGGGCGTGAGTGTGGACAGCCCGGAGTCCCACAAAAAATTCATCGCCAAGCATAATCTTCCTTTTCCGCTGATAAGCGATGCTGACCATCGCCTGGTGGACGAGTTCGGGGTGTGGGGTGAAAAGAAGATGGCCGGACGCACCTATATGGGCACCTACCGCACCACCTTCATCATCTCCCCTGAGGGTGTGATAAAAAAGGTCTTCACCCCCAAGGAGGTAAAGACCAAGATTCATGCATCGCAGATACTCGGAGACTGAGGTCAGTCTACCCCGATCATGGGAATGAGGTCCGCATATCCTTCCCTCGCCATGTCTTCGATAGGAATGAAGCGCAGAGATGCGGAGTTGATGCAGTAACGCATTCCCCCTTCGGCGGCAGGACCGTCCGGGAATACGTGTCCGAGGTGCGCCCCGCTTCCGGCGGCGCGTACCTCGGTGCGTTGTCGTCCGAAAGAGTTGTCTTCATGCTCAGTCACCACATCTGCCGTGACGGGACGTGTGAATGCAGGCCATCCGCAGCCTGAGTCGTATTTGCTGTCGGAGAGGAAGAGGGGTGTGCCGTCAGTGACATCCACATATAGTCCCGGACGAAACTCATGATCATATTCATTTATGAAGGGACGCTCGGTGGCTCCGTTCTGAGTCACTTCCCACTGGAGAGGCGTGAGGCGTTGGCGAAGCCGGGTTTTGTCGTTTTTCGGAACGTGGCTGTGTGAGCGCACCTCGGCCATCAGCGCCGGGTCCACGTGGCAGTAGCCCCCGGGATTCTTATTGAGGTATTGCTGATGATAGAGCTCGGCGGGATAAAAATTTTTCAACGGCATTACTTCCACGGCCAGCGGGCTATCGTATCTGCGCTGCACCGTGGCTGTGATGGCCTGTATCACCGGGATATCGACGGGATCCGTGTAATAGATTCCGGTGCGGTATTGCGTGCCGGAGTCGTTGCCCTGACGGTTGAGCGACAGCGGGTCTATGCTCCGGAAATATAGATTCAGAAGTTCGGAAAGACCGACCTTCATGTCGTCATATTCCACTTCGACGGTTTCGGCCGCGCCGGTGCGGCCGCTGCATACCATCTCGTAGGAGGGGTCAGGCACACGGCTGTTGGCGTAACCGACGACAGTGGCCGTGACGCCGTCGACGAGCGAGAAGAGATGCTCGGTGCCCCAGAAGCATCCGCCGGCAAGATATATCTTTTTTGTCATGGCAGGTATTGATTTAAATTCAGATGGACCGCTCGATATTCCAGACGAAGGCGCGGAGGCCGAGCAGGGGCTTGGCCTCGTCAAGAGCCTTGAGACGGTCGAGAAGGGCGTCTACATGATCATCCGTCACAATGGTGATGATGGCTGAGGCCAGGGACGGCCAGGCATGGGTGCCGTAATGTGGCTCACCCTTTGAGGAACCACGACCCTGAACTGTGCCGAATCCCGTGAATCCACGGCATCCGGAGCGGTCAAGGAGTTCGATTATGGCCTCATGGTGAGCCTGGTCGTATGTTATGAGTATGGATTTCATAATGCTGTGTCAGGATTTTTAAATTCGGTGTTGGAGGCACGCAGTTTGCGTCTTGTGCGCTTCACTCCGCGTCCGGCAAAGGAGCAGTAGAGTACGGGAACGAAGAGCAGCGTGAGAATGGTGGAGAAGGTGAGGCCTCCGATCACGGCCACACCCATCGGGCGCCACATCTCGGAACCCTGGCCCGAGCCGACTGCCATGGGCACCATGCCGAGGATAGTGGTCAGGGTGGTCATCACCACAGGGCGCAGACGCGAGCGTCCTCCATCGATGACGGCGCGTCTTATCGACATGCCGCGCTCGCGGTTGAGCGATATGTAGTCGATGAGCACGATACCGTTTTTCACCACGATGCCTATGAGCATGATGGCTCCGATCATCGACATGACGTTGAGGGTGTGGCCTGTCAGCCAGAGGATGAGGAAGACTCCGGAGAAGGCGAAGAGAAGGGAGGTCATGATGATGCCCGGGTAGGTGAGCGATTCGAACTGCGCTGCCATGACAATGTAAACCAGGATGATGATGAGCGCTCCGAGCAGCAAGAGATCCCCGAAAGAATCCTGCTGGTCCTCGTAGCTTCCGGCCAGGCCCACGGTGATACCGGCGGGTAGGTGCATCTCGTCGATCTTCATCTCGGCTTCGGCGACCACTTCGCTCATGGGGGCGCCGTCGACGACTGTCGAGACTGTCACGAGGCGCTCGCGGTCCTTGCGCTCGATGGTCGGAGGTGTGAAGCGTTCCACCACCTTTCCGAGGTCCTTCACCTTGATTCCGGCTCCGGAGGGGGAATAGATGATGATGTTCTCGATGTCTTCGAGCGTGGTGCGGTGGGCGGGATCATACATCACCTTGATGTCATATTCCTCTCCATCCTCGCGGAACTGCGAGGAGATGGCGCCGTTGATGCGGTTGCGCAGATACATGGCGGCTGTCTGGAGGTTGAGTCCATACATCGAGAGTTTTTCGCGGTCGAAATCCACCTGGTATTCGGGCTGGTAGTCCGAGCGTGAGATGGTGATGTCGGCCGTGCCGGGGATACCGCGCAGGATGGCCTGAAGCTGGCGGGCCACGGAATCGGTCTCTGTGAAGTCGTAACCGTAAATCTCGAAATCGATGGTGCTCTGTCCTCCCATGCCCATGCCGCGTCCTCCGCCCACGTTGACCTGGGCCTTCTTGTATTCGGGAAACTCACGGTCAAGGTCGCTGCGCATCCCGTCGGCAATCTCCTTGATGCCGCGCTTGCGGTCGCCGGGATCGGTGAGGGAGATGTTCATGCTGATGATGTGGGCACCGTTGTCGGAGAGGGATGCGAAGGTGTTGTCGGAGGAGGCGGGGCCCACGGTGTAGGTCATGACCTTGATTTCAGGATATTTTTTCCTCCAGAGGCTGTCGAGGCGGCAGGTGACTTCGCGTGCTGTTTCCACGCGGGCGCCGATCGGGAGCTCGAGGTTGACGCCGATACGGGCATTGTCCTGCGTGGGGAAGAACTCGGTGCCCACGAAGCGCATGAGGAATACCGAACCCACGAATATGCCGAGGCAGATGATGACAGTCAAAGTGCGATGGCTCACCACACGGCGCAGCAGGTTGGCGTATCCGTCGTCGAAGCGGTCGAGCACGCGCTCTATCGGGAGGTAGAGACGGTTGTAGAGTTTGCCGTGATGACGCACCAGGCGCAGCCACTGGGAGCAGAGCATGGGCGTGAGCGAGAGGGCGCAGGTGGTGGAGATGATCATCATGATAGTCACCATCCATCCCAACTGGCGGAACAGGACGCCCGTCATGCCCGTCACCAGGGTGAGGGGGAAGAATACGGCTATGAGCGTGAGGGTGGAAGCTATTACGGAGATGGCCACCTCATTGGTGCCGTGCACGGCCGCCTGCTTAGGATCGGCTCCGCGCTCGATGTGGGTCGTGACGTTCTCGAGCACCACGATGGCGTCATCCACCACCATACCTATCGAGATCGAGAGGGCGGATAGCGAGACGATATTTAGGGTGTTGCCCGTGGCGAAGAGATAGATGAAGGAGGCGATGAGCGAGACGGGAATGGTGATGATGATGATCATCGTGGCTCGCCACCTGCCGAGAAACAGGAACACCACTATCATCACGAAGAGCAGGGCGTAAAGCACTGTCTCCTCAAGCGAGGCGATGGTGTTGCGGATATTGTCGGAGGTATCCACCACCACACCGACCTTCACGTCGGAGGGGAGGTTTTTCTGCAGACGCGGGAGCATCTTCATCACCTTGTCGGAAATCTGCACCGAATTGGCGCCGCTCTGCTTCTGAATGATGATTATGGCTCCGGCCTCGCCGTTGATATAGGTCTCCTGAGTGCGTTCCTCAAGGGAATCATCCACCCTCGCCACATCGCGAAGGTATACGACCTTGCCGCCATACGAGCCGACGGGAAGATCCGCTATCTGGTCGGATGAGTCAAACTCACCCTCCACGCGCAGGGCGTATGTGTTGGAACCGATGTCAAACGCACCTCCCGGCACATTGCGGTTTTCGGCCTGAATAACGGATGAGATCTGCTCCACGGTCAGACCGTAGGCCTCCAGGCGGTTGGGGTCGCAATAGATGTGGATCTCGCGTTTCGGGGCACCGGATATCGACACCGATCCCACGCCGTCCACACGCGCCAGGGGGTTGACGAGGCCCTCGTCGAGAATCTTGTAGAGGCCAGGCATACTCTCCTTCGCCTCCACGGAGAGGAGACAGATGGGAATCATGTCGGTGGAGAATTTGAATATTATCGGGTTCTCGCAATCATCCGGCAGGGATGATTCCACCATGTCGAGTTTGTCACGCACATCGTTGGTGAGGACATCGATGTCATAACCGTATTCGAACTCCAGGGTGATGACAGAGGTGTTCTCGCGTGACTTGGACGTGATATGCTTCAGGTGTTCGACTGCATTGAGCGTGTTCTCCAGGGGTTTGGTGACGTTTTGCTCAATATCCTCCGAACTCGCACCGGGATACATCGTGATTACCATGATGGTATTGGTGTCGATGTCGGGATAAAGGTCGATGGGGAGCTTGGCGAGAGAGAACAATCCCAGTATGACTACCGCGACGAAGCACAGCGTGGTCATGATGGGGCGTTTGACGGCTGATCCGTATAGAGACATCCTGTAAAGGTATTTGTAGGAAACGTGATTGAGAGAGAAAGGGAGTTATTTCTGCACGCGTACGTGTGCTCCGTCATGAAGTTTGGACTGGCCGCTGACCACCACCGTGGCTCCGGGCTCCACGCCCGAAAGGAGTTCGTAGGCATCGCCCAGACGCCGTCCGAGCTCCACGCGGTCGTAGCTCACGGAGTCGCCGTGAAGCACGTATACGTAATGATTGCCGGAGCCGGTCTGCTTCACTACCGCCAGGTCGGGCACCACCACATGCCGGGCGTGGCCCAGCGATAGCATCACGCGGCCGAACATTCCGGGGAGCAGACGGCTGTCGGGATTGGGAATGGTGATTTCGGCGGCGAAGGTATGGCTCTGCGGGTCGACGGAGGGCATCACCATCGTCACCGTGCCGTGGAAGACTTCATCGCCGTAGGTGTCGAAGGTCACTGAGGCCGGCATCCCCTTGTGCACACGGGAGAGATCCGACTCGGAGATGTTGACCACGGTCTTGACGGGCTGGATCTGGGCGATGGTTAGAATGGGGAGTGCGCCGGTCATGTCGCCCGGGTCATAATTGCGTGCCGTGACTACGCCGGAGACCGGGGAGGTGAGCACGGTGTTTTCCGTGGCGTTGCGCAGGGTGCGCTCCGCGGCCGAGAGGGCGTTGCGGGCATTGACGAGCTGGGTGTGCATCTGGTCTACCTGCTGCTGGGTGCCTCCCCCTATGTTGAGGAGTTCGACGGCGCGGTCATAATCGCGCTGCACGTTCTGCAGTGAGGCACGTGCATTGTCCACCTGCAGACGGTAGGAGGTGGTGTTGACGTCATCCAGCACCACGAGACGCTGGCCGGCCGATACCCTCATACCCTCGTCCACGAGAATCTGTTTGATGCGGTTAGGCGTCATTGCCGAAATATTGTTGATGTTCTGCGGCTCGACGGTAGCGGTGAGGGTCACGGTCTGGTCCACGTCGCGCTCTTCGGCCGTGCTGACCTTGACTGCGGGAATTTCTTCGGCGGTGGTGTCGGCCGTGGCTTTGTCTGAAGAGCAAGCGACCGGAACGAGGAGAGCCATCAAGGCCGCTCCTATGGCGATAAAATTTATATATTTCATTGTGGAATTGATTTTCAGATGTTCATTTTATTGCGGGATGCTCGCGCCCGAGGAGCAGGTCAAGCTCCGAGGATGCGGAGAGCCAGGAGTGGATGGCCTGGAGATATACCAGACGTGCCGACATTTCAGCCACTTCGCTGTCTCTGAGCTCGAGGTATGTGGCGGCACCGATTTCAAAGCTTTTCTGCATTATGGAGCGGGCTTTGCGTGCCTGGTCCACGCCCCGGCGAGAGGAAACCACCTGCCGGGCCTGCCGGTCAATGTCCTCAACCGCTATGTCAACCTGCATCCTCAGGGAGTTCACAAGATCCTCGCGCTGGAGGTCAAGTTCGGTCTGCTGCACCTTCGCCTGCTTGAGCGCATACCATCGGGAGCCGCCGCTGAAGATCGGCACCTGAAGTTGAAGGCCCACTGAGCTGTAAGGTGAGAACTGCTGGTTCTTGAAGGGAGAGTCGTTGCTCAGAGCAAGCCAGTTGATGTTGAACGATGCCCCGAGCGTGGGGAGGAACGCCATTTTCCGCAGCGAGGTGTTGTCGGCAGCCAGGCGGCGCTGGAGGTCGAGCGAACGCAGGGAGGGATTGGCGTCAAGGGGGTATGTTTCTCCTGAAGCGGGACGCATCAGCGTTTCCATTGCTTCGAGAGTGGTGTCGGGGGTGATGTTTACGTTGACATCCAGTCCCAGGAGCACGCAGAGCTGGAGTTTGCATCGGTTTATGGCGATTTCGGCCTGAAGGAGATCCGGCTCGAGATTGGTGACCTGCACGTTGGCTCTGAGTACATCATATTCGGAGGCAGTGCCCTGGGAGAATCGTTTCTCATACAGCTGCGCGTTTAGGAGGGCCGTTTCATAATTCTGCCGGATAACATCGCGTGAGGCAAGGGCGAGCATCAGGGAATAGTAGGCCTGGCTTACGGCGTTGACAGTCTGAAGTCTGGATGTGCGTGCGGACTCGGCGGCCTGCAGAATCTGGGTTGAAGAAAGAGAGAGGCTTTTCCACAGCGTAGGGGCCACGAGGGGGAGGGAGGCGGTGAACCCTGTGTTCCAGGTATTGTCGGAACCCATTTTTATCTGTTGACTCTGTCCTCCCATATCCATACGCATGGTCTGGAGTTCGATGGAGCGCTGATAGGAGAGCGCGAAGTCGATTTTCGGCAGGAGGGCCGCGAGGGTCTCTTTGCGAGAATAGTCGTAGCGGGTGAGTTCCAGGTCGGCGATACGGATGGTGGGACTCTGTGAGAGCGCGGTGGATATGCAGTCATCGAGCGACATGATGACTTCCGGACTTCCGGCAAACATCTCCGAGGCCTGCGGAGCCGCCGGGGAGAGTGTCCCGGATTCCTGCGTATCGGCGGCGGCGGGAAGCGGGCCGATCAGGCAGGACAGGATTATTATGAATTGGAAACGGTTCATTGTCTGGTTGGTTAGGGCAGTCCTGATAAGATAATCTCTGGCTGCAACGAAGTGCAAAATTAGCCAAAAAAAGGGAATACGGCTAATCTATACTGTCCTTTTCGTGTAAAAATAGAGCTTAAGACTAAAAATGTTCGCTTTTTGACCAAATTTAAGATGTCATAATGTGGTCTTGAATTTGTTTGAGCCGAATAAAAACTGTATTTTTGTAATGTGAACTGAATAAACTGCAATTATAATGAGCAAAGAAGGAAAAAACGAGGTATATATAAATCCGCTTACGGATTTTGGGTTCAAGTATATTTTTGGTCAGGAGAAAAACAAGGTGTTTCTGTTGTCGTTTCTTAACTCCCTGCGCCCGGAGGGTCCTAAGATAGAGGATGTGGAGTTTATGGACAAGGAACAGGTAAGTGAGAATAAGGATGGACGCGCCCTCATATATGATCTACACTGTCGAACAGCGAATGGAGGAAAAATAATAGTGGAGATGCAGAACCGTTATCAGACAAATTTCGATGACAGGGCGCTGTTTTATCTTTCGAAGGATATAGTCAATCAAGCAAATAAGGGAAAGGATTGGAGTTATAAACTTACTCCTGTCTATGGAGTATTTCTGATGAATTTCGAATGGAGAGAGGATCCGGAACCTGTATTGAGGGATGACGTATACCTTATGAACATCAGGACGCATAAGGTGTTTTCAGATAAAATGAGCATGACATTTCTGAAAATACCTATGATGGTAAAAAATCCTGAGGAATGTCGGGACACTCTTGATCGATGGATTTATCTTTTTAAAAATATGGAGACTATGGAAACGATACCGAGTGTATTCATGAAGGATCCGATTTTCCGGGAGCTTGACCACGTGGCCAAGGTGGGAGCGCTCAATAGGGAGGACAAGCAGAGATATGATGTGTCGCTAAAGCGTTACCGTGACTGGTATGCCGTACTTGATACTGCTATTACTGAGGGACGAGCCGAGGGACGAGCCGAAGGTCTGGCCGAGGGAAGAGCCGAGGGACGAGCCGA
>CAMWLC010000058.1 GCA_947174995.1 uncultured Porphyromonadaceae bacterium | reverse complement strand
TTTCACACATATTTTTTTATCTTGCAGTGCATTTTTTCCTAATTAAGGCCCCATCTCACAAAAAATGAGGGTCGCCAGGGTCGCAGGGTTGGATCGATTTTTGTCATTTGAGCGAAGGAGCATAGCGGGCTATGTGACTGAGCCAAATGACAAAAATCGACCAAGCCTGCGAGACTTTGGGTAACTTTATGGATGCCTCTGTCCGGCACGGTATTTGTAACATAAATTGTGAAAATCAAAGATTCAGACAGTCCAGGCAAGGACTGATGTGAAAATATTATTCTTCATGCTGCGGTATTTCGCCTGACATGTACCTGCCTTGAACCTGACCGCATCCGACAGACAGTCGGACGCAACACGTGCGCCCTAACTTGCGGTTGTCTTCACCAAATGATGCTGCACTCTGCATCTGGCTGCATTGTCCGGCTTTGGACGGTGATTTCCGCATGCCTCATCGGTCACGATGCCCGCATCGCTCCCTCTTCGGCATACGAAAATCCCTCGCCCAAAGCCGCCCTGGTGACCCTCATTTTTTGTGAGATGGGGCCTAAGACCCCATCCAAATGTCCCGAGCGTAAACGGGGAGCGCGCATCCGTTGTTATACCTCTGATTCTATTTGCCGAAAATATGACAAAAAGTAAAGGTGGACTATATGTTCACATCCCATACTGCACTACCAAGTGTCTGTATTGCGACTTTTACTGCGGGGGAGCGCGACAGGCTGATTTCCGTCGGCTTGTCCGTGCCCTTTCCAGGGAGTGTACGGAACGTGCCGATGAGCTGCCGGACACTGTCGACACAGTATATATAGGTGGAGGCACACCTTCGCTGCTACCTTCATCTGAATTTCGGAGCCTTGTGGAGTCTCTGAAAAACAGTGTGGGCGACGGGCGATGGAAACCCGTGGAATTTACGGTGGAGGCAAATCCCGATGATGTGCTGCCGGAAAATGTGGAAGCCTGGAAGCGCGCCGGGGTGAACCGTGTGAGTATGGGTGTGCAGACTTTTGACGACAGTCTGCTCGCCTTCCTGCGCCGCCGTCACACAGCGGCCGAAAGTGTGAGGGCATACGAGATCCTGCGCGGGCATTTTCCGAACATCAGCATAGACCTTATGTTCGGTATTCCGAGCCAGACATTCGATATATGGAGGGATTCTGTGATGAAGGCCATCGAACTACGCCCGGAACACATCAGCTGCTATTCGCTGATGTATGAGCCTGGTACCGCGCTTACCCATCTGCGCGACAGGGGAGACATCGCCGAAACCTCCGACGCCGATACGGAACGGATGTTTTCATATATGCGTGATGCCATGACGGACGCCGGATATGAGCACTATGAAATATCCAATTTCGCACTGCCCGGATTCGGGTCGCGCCACAACGGGGCCTATTGGAAAGGATTGCCATATCTCGGACTGGGTCCCTCGGCCCACAGTTATGACGGCCACTCTGTGAGAAGGGCAAATCCCGCCGACATAAGGAAATATCTGGAGTGTTTCGCACCCTTGACAGAAAGCGAAACACCGCGTATGGAGTCTTTCTTTACGGAAGAGAGACTGACCGATGAGGAGCTGCGCGAAGAGATGATTCTGACACGTCTGCGTACGGCGGATGGTATCGACATTGATGAATACGCTTCCCGATTCGGCCACGAGGCGCTTGGGAGGCTGCTCGCCAACGCCAAGCGCGATACAGCGTGCGGACGCCTGGAGCGCATCGGTAACGCCCTGCGACTCACCCCCTCCGGAATACTCACCAGCGACTCCGTGATGGTAAACCTCTCAATGTAAAATAATAGTAAAAGTCGATTTTTCATACATTCTGCAAGCCGGTTTCAAGATTTTTTTGTAATTTTGCAACCATTAGACTGTGCGGGCCTTGCGCACGCATGACTACGACCAATGAAACTGAAGGTTTCGCCGTCGGCAACTCCAGGCGGAAAAAGGTAAAAAGAATCAAGCCGTGTATGAGGTTTGATACGGTAAAAAATATTTTAGGTTAAAAAGAAAAAAATCGCATGTCAAGCCTGAGATTTAAAAGCGTGGAGGAAGCATCCTCACGCAAGGCAGTGAAAGTCGACATCCCCGAGGAACGCGTCGACCGTTATTACGGCTGCCAGGTGTTCAACCGCCAGAAAATGTTCGAGTATCTTCCCAAAGACACATACAACGCGCTTGTCGACGCCATCGACAACAAGAAGCCTCTGAGCCGCAATGTGGCCGACAGCGTGGCCGAGGGTATGAAGCGCTGGGCCATCGAGCAGGGCGCCCGCCACTACACCCACTGGTTTCACCCCCTCACCGACGGCACGGCCGAAAAACATGACTCCTTCATCAGCCATGACGGCAAGGGGGGAGTGGTGGAGGAATTTTCCGGCAAACTCCTCGTGCAGCAGGAGCCGGACGCTTCATCCTTCCCCAACGGAGGCATACGCAACACCTTTGAGGCACGCGGATACTCCGCATGGGACATCTCGTCGCCCGCTTTCATAATGGGCAATACGCTTTGCATCCCGACGGTGTTCATCGCATACACCGGCGAGAGCCTCGACTACAAGACTCCTCTCCTCAAGGCACTCAACAGCGTTGACAAGGCTGCCACGCGCGTGGCCCGATATTTCGATCCCGAGGTCAACCATGTGACCAGCAATCTGGGCTGGGAGCAGGAGTATTTCCTCGTGGACGAGGCCCTCTACGCAGCCCGTCCCGACCTGGTAATGACCGGACGCACCCTCATGGGTCACGAGTCCGCCAAGAACCAGCAGCTCGAAGACCATTATTTCGGTGCGATACCCTCGCGTGTGGAGGCTTTTATGCTCGACCTCGAGATTGAGTGTCACAAACTCGGCATCCCCGCCAAAACCCGCCACAATGAGGTGGCCCCCAACCAGTTTGAGGTGGCCCCGATATTTGAGGAGACCAACCTCGCCAATGACCACAACCTTCAGTTGATGTCGCTGATGACGGAAGTGGCCAAGCGCCACAACTTCCGCGTGCTCCTCCACGAGAAGCCCTTCGCCGGCATCAACGGCAGCGGCAAGCACAACAACTGGAGCCTGAGCACCGATCGCGGCGTGCTCCTCTTCGCTCCCGGCAAGACTCCGGAGGCCAACCTTCAGTTCATCACCTTCGTGGCCAACGTAATGGGGGCCGTGCACAAGCACAACGGCCTCATGAAGGCTTCTATCGTCAACGCCACCAACGCCCATCGTCTCGGAGGCCACGAGGCTCCTCCGGCAATCATCTCCATCTTCCTCGGAAAGGCCCTTTCGGAACTCCTTGAGAAAATCGGAAGCGACAACTATATGGAGGAGCTGCGCATCGCCGGAAAAGAGAAGCTTGATCTTGACCTCGTGCAGATACCCGACTTGCGTCAGGACAACACCGACCGCAACCGCACGAGTCCCTTCGCCTTCACGGGCAACCGTTTCGAGTATCGCGCCGTAGGTTCCAGCGCCAACTGCGCGGCCGCCATGATAGCCCTCAATGCAGCTGTGGCTGACCAGCTCAATCTCTTTGCCGACAAGGTGGATGCCCGCATGGCGAAAGGGGAGGATCGCACGGCCGCCATCGTGGCCGAGGTGCGCGATCTCGTCAACGCCTCCAAGGATGTATGCTTCGACGGCAACGGATACAGCGATGAGTGGAAAGAGGAGGCCAAGCGCCGCGGCCTCAATGTCGAGACTTCGGCTCCCCTCATCTACGACACCTATATGAAGCCCGAGACAGTCGAGATGTTCAAGCGCACGGGAGTCTTCACCCCCGTTGAGCTCCAGGCACGCAACGAGGTGAAGTGGGAGATGTATATCAAGAAGATACAGATCGAAAGCCGCGTGCTCGGCGATCTTGCCATCAATCATATAATCCCCGCCGCCACGCGCTATCAGAGCCTGCTGCTCGACAACGTGTATAAGATCAAGGAACTTTTCTCAGAGGAAAAGGCCGCCCATATCGCCGCCCAGGACATGGCTTCGATCGAGCAGATGGCAGACCACATGGCCGCCATCCGAAGCGGAGTGGACAGGATGGTCGAACGCCGCCATTTCGCCAACCGTCGCCCCACAGACCGTGAGAAAGCCATCGCCTATCACGATGAGGTGGTGCCCGCCATGGAGGAGATTCGCGGCCATATCGATGCCCTCGAACTCATGGTGGACAACGAGATATGGCCCCTCCCCAAATACCGCGAGCTGCTCTTCATCCGCTGATTCAGACTCCCCCCTGCATCTGCTTCCAGGAAGTTCAACTTAACTCACGAGGCGCGATCCAAATCTTAAAAAATGCTTATTCCTTTGTGAATAAGCATTTTTTTCGTAACTTTGATGCTCAATCGGTCAGAGTGCCGATTCGATATATCATCCGGGGTACGCATCCCGGAGGTAAATAGAGGGACTAATCAATTCATTCAGATAGGATTTTTTCGATTATGAAGACAACGTTACTAACCGGAGCGTTCATTGCCTTGTCACTGGGCGTGGCACTCCCTTCTATTGGAGCCGATATGGTTTCCGTGCCCGGCGTGGTCAAGGGCCTCTCTCCCAATGGAGAAAAGGTCGTTGGAAACCAGGGACTGCATGGTGAGGCTGAGCGCTATGTCAGCTATCTTTACACCGTGAAGACAAAAGCCACTGACTGGCTCACCAAATATCAGGAAACCAATCTGCTCGCTTCCGGACAGATGGTGGCTGTAAATGACCTGGGTCACATCGCCGGAAATATCCTGAATCCCGAAATGCGTCTCCCCGTGGAGCAAGGCGGTGAATTCCGTCCCGGCATCATGAAAGCCAATGAAGCCGAGGTCGGCGCTCCCCTGCGTTCCGGCGCTGTGTGGCGCAACGGCAAGACATACGTGCTCGGCACAGGCTACCACAAGGTGGATGAGTTCAGTCAGGAGGATGACGGAAGCGAGGCCGTCGGAATCACGGCTGACGGAAATACCGTATACGGCAATATCGTGTCGGCCCTCCTGCCCGTCACTGCCTGCAAATGGACCTACAATCCCGCTACCGATTCCTACGATTATTCGGAGTTCGAGATGGGAAATACCGTCGTGCGCAGCGTCATCACCAATGTGGCAGAGAACGGGACGGCCATCGGCTTCGTGAGAATACAGCCCAGAAGAGGCTCGGCCTATGACCAGCCTGCATATTGGACTCCCGAAGGCGAGCTCGTACCCATCAACATACCCAATGTGGATCGTGCCGATTACTATTGGGAGGCTATGGCTGACGCCGTATCTCCCGACGGACGTTACGTGGCCGTGAGAGGCGGCGGCGCGCACCGCTATTTCGGTATCCTCGACATCACCACCGGTGAGCTCAAGGATATTACACTTCCTGATGACACCTTTGAAATCGTAGGAAATGCCGTCACCAACAGCGGCGACATCTACTGCACTGTAGAGTCTGTCTCCGACCACACAGCCGTGCCTTATCTCTACAAGACCGATTCGGGCTTGCTTACTGACTTCCACCATTATCTCGCCGCTATGGACTCCGAGCTTTCGAGCCGCTTCAGCGGCACCGTGGCCGGAGTCTCGGGCGACGGTCTGACACTGATCGGAAGATCGGGCAGCCAGTATTCCGTAAGCAGCTGGCTCATCACTCTCGATGCGCAGCAGGAAACTCCCGTGAGCGTGCCTGTGCCCCGCAATGTAAATTTAATACATAGTGCCCTTGATAAGCTCACCGTTACATGGGACGGCATCCAATCCCTCGCTGACGGTCTGAAACTCAACGGTTATGACGTGTATGTGGATGGTGATTATATCGAGACCGTGACTGCAGAAGGCTTGGGTGGTAATTTCAAGCTCACCGTGCCCGGAGATGCCGGCCTGGCTCACGATGCATACGTGGTGACGTCCGTCAACCGTATATCTGATGACCGCGAGTTCGCCTCACCCAACTCTGTGGTGGCCACTACATACGTGTCCGCACAGACCGAACTCCTCGGTTTCGAGAGCTTCGACGACGCACGCCTCGACAGTCAGAACAATGTGCATCCCGTCAACGATTACTGGACAGCAGAATGTCCGTACGGCAACGATGCCTTCATGATATACTGGCACCTCAACGTAGGCAATGACTACGTCAACCGATCGCCTATATATATGACCTATTCCATCAACGAGGAGCCCTGGAGCTCCAGGCTGATCAGCCGCTATCACGATGCGACTGAGGCAGGAGAGTTCTATCTTGACTTCATGACGAAGATGAAACTTCTCAATGAAGCGGACCAGGACCTCTTCACAGACTATCTTGACGTGGAGGCCACGGAGGATGGCGAGAACTGGATAATGCTTAAGAGAATCAAGGCCGTGGACATGCAGCCCGGCGCATGGACGAATGTCCATATCGATCTCGGCGAGCAGCTTGCAGGCAAGATGTTCCGCGTGAGATTCAACGCACATGGCGAGGGTTCCGGACAACTCGCATGGCAACTTGACAACATCAATTTCGCCGATGAACTTTCCACAGATGCACCTGAAGGACTTCGCGGCCATCTGACCTCCAACGGCGACGTGGCCCTCGCATGGCATAACACCATCGGTACCAATGAAGTGTCTTACATATACAACTCCTCATACGTATCAGACTACGCTCTGGGCAACGATGGAATACCCATGATAGCCGCCGTGAAGCTCACTCCCGAGATGCTTGAACCCTACGTAGGGGAGTATATCTCCGGCATCAGCAGTTTCATTTTCGATGATCCCGCGCTTGAAGTGGCTAATCCCACACGTGCCGAGGTCATGGTCATCGCTGAGGACAACACCGTGCTCTCCCGCAGCGACATATACAGCGAGTTCAATGAGATCTGCTTCGAGACCGGATGGCTTGAGGATGCCGTGAAGATCGAGCCGGGCAAGAGCTATCTGGCCGCCGTGCGCATCTATGACTACCACAGGGATCAGACTCCGCTCTATTACCAGAGCATCAACACTTTCAAGCCCGGATTCAGTGACCTCTTCTCCGAAGATGACGGCGAAACCTGGCAACTCGTGTCGGAGCAGCTTCCTCCGATGTCGGCGGAAGACAATTCCAACGTGTGGTGTGTATGGCCCATCCGTGCCCTCATCACTCCCGAGCCTCTGTTTGACGTCGATCTCAAGCACGATGCCACTCTGACCCACTACGTAGTGGCACGCGACGGCGAAGTCATCAGCAAGGAGAATATCTATGAGTCCACGCCCGCATACGTTGACCACGCAGCGCCCCTCAAGGCGGAATACGCTGTACGCGCTTACTATTCCGACGGCACCGTGACGGAGTTCTCGGCTCCTCTCGCCATCGACTTCACAGGCATCGGCGCTGTGGAGGGAGATGCCGGAGTATCCCTCAAGCAGGTTGGCGGCGCAATACTCATCGAGGGTGAGTTTGACCGCGCCGATATCATCGACATGACGGGACGCAAGGTCATTTCCACCAAGAACGGCGTCATTTCCACTTCGGGTCTCTCCACCGGAGCCTATATCGTTAGCGTCTCCAAAGAGGGCGCACGCTCCATCTTCAAAGTAATCGTGAAATAATCCCCGCGGAATCGTAAATCCGCTTCCCCAGATAAAAAACATACCGCCCCCGGACTCACGAGGAGTCCGGGGGTGGTATGTTTTACAGCATACTCTATAAATATTTCTTGCATAAAACCGGAAAAAAAACTATTTTTGCACTCAGCAAAAACCTTGTTGCCACACCTGACGGTGCGGCACATAAATCTAACCGACCCATGAAGACAAGAAAACTTCTTCTCGGCGACGAAGCCCTCGCTTTGGGCGCGCTCAACGCCGGACTCTCGGGAGCATACGCGTATCCCGGCACTCCCTCCACAGAGATTCTGGAGTTTATCCAGGCTCATCCGCTGACAGCCGAGCGAAATATCCATTCCCACTGGTCAAGCAATGAGAAGACCGCGATGGAAGAGGCATTGGGAATGTCTTACTGCGGCAAACGCGCCATCACCTCCATGAAACACGTAGGCCTCAATGTGGCTGCCGACCCGTTTGTGAACTCCGCCATGACCGGCGCCAACGGCGGTCTTCTTGTCATTTCGGCCGACGATCCCTCGATGCACTCCTCGCAGAACGAGCAGGACTCCCGCTTCTACGCTGACTTCGCCCTGATTCCGGTGCTTGAGCCCTCCTCGCAGCAGGAGGCCTACGATATGGCCGACTACGGTTTCCGACTCTCCGAGGAATTCAAGATTCCGGTTCTCGTGCGCCTTGTGACACGTCTCAGCCACAGCCGTGCCACGGTGGAGGTGGATGCCGAGCCGAAAGCCGAAAATGAAATCCACTATCCCGAGCAGGCCCCGCAGTGGGTGCTGATGCCCGGTAACTCGAAACGCCGCTATGTGCGCCTTATCGAGGATTACGCACGTCTGCAGGAGTCAAGCGAGACCTCTCCCTTCAACCGCTATACGGATGCCGCAGACAAGTCTCTGGGCATCATCGTGAGCGGACTCGCGGCCAACTATCTGGCGGAGATATTCCCCGAGGGTTGTCCCTTCCCCACGGTCAAGATCTCGCAGTATCCTCTGCCTAAGAAAATGATCAACCGCCTGGCCGACGAATGTGAGGCCCTCATGGTGATAGAGGAGGGACAGCCCGTTATCGAGAAGGCTATCCGCGGCGTCATAAAGAGCGGACGCACCATCTACGGCAAGCTCTCCGGCGAACTTCCCCGTACCGGCGAACTGACCCCGGACTCCGTGAAAGAGGGTATCCTCAAGGTTAAGCCCGATCTGACTTCGCTCCGCAACGAGGATGTCAAGGCTGCTTCCACGGTGACTGTGCCGCGTCCTCCGGCGCTCTGCCAGGGATGCTCGCACCGCGATGTCTATTCCGCTCTCAACGACGTGCTTGCAGAGTATGAGTCCCCGAGAGTGTTCGGAGACATAGGATGCTATACCCTCGGCTATCTTTCCCCCTTCAACGCTATTCATACAGTAGTGGATATGGGAGCCTCCATCACCATGGCAAAGGGGGCTGCCGATGCCGGACAGCATCCCGCAGTGGCCATTATCGGCGACTCCACGTTTACCCACAGCGGAATGACCGGACTGCTCGACGCAGTCAATGAAAATTCTCCCGTGACCGTCATCATCTCCGACAATCTCACCACGGGCATGACCGGAGGCCAGGATTCCCAGGGCACGGGCAAACTTGAGGAGATATGCCTGGGTCTGGGCGTTCACCCCGACCATCTGCGCACCATCGACGCCCTCCCCAAGAATCATGATGACATGATGAAGCTCTTCCGCGAGGAAATCGAATATCCCGGTCTCTCCGTGATCATCTCGCGCAGGGAGTGCATCCAGACAGCACGCCGCCACGCCTCGGCCGGCAACAAGAACGTTCACCGTCAACCCAAAACAATCTGAACCTCGAAATGAAAACAGATATCGTACTCGCCGGTGTCGGCGGACAGGGCATTCTCTCCATCGCCACTATTCTCGGCGCAGCAGCCCTCAAGGAAAATCTTCATATCAAGCAGGCCGAAGTACACGGCATGAGCCAGCGCGGCGGCGACGTGCAGTCAAACCTGAGAATCAGCTCCGATCCCATCGCCTCGGACCTCATCCCGCAGGGCGGAGCAGACCTCATCGTGTCGCTCGAACCGATGGAGGCACTGCGCTACGTCTCATGGCTCTCGCCACAGGGGTGGATCGTCACCAATACCGTCCCCTTCGTGAATATTCCCAATTACCCCGAAGAGGTCGTGATAAAGTCCGAGCTGGACGCGCACTCCAATGTCGTGGCCTTCGATATGGACGAGCTGGCGAAGCAGGTGGCCTCGGCACGCAGCAGCAATATGGTGCTTCTCGGTGCGGCCGCCCCGTTCATCGACCTGGCTCCGGAAATAATCGAGGATGGCATCCGCACCGTGTTCGGATCCAAGGGTGAGAAAATCGTGGAGAGCAACATCAAGGCTTTCCGCGCCGGCATGGAGTTTACCAGAGGACTTATAGAAGCACGTAAAGAGAACTGACAGAATATGTTTCCCATTTCATCAGAAACCCTCTTCAATGTGATTTCACGCCTGGAAATCACTGATATCACCACTGCCACCATACGTCAGATATGCAGTCTGGCCGCCGCTATGGAAAAGGAGGCGGGGGAGACCTTCGTACATCTTGAGATAGGCAATCCCGGTCTGCCTGCGGAGACTATGGGAGTCGAGGCAGAGATTGAGGCTCTCCGCAGCGGAGTGGCCAACAAGTATCCCGACATCAATGGTATTCCCCCTCTCAAGGAGGCGGGAAGCCGCTTCCTTAAGGCGTTTCTCGACCTGGATTTCCCGGCCAAGGGGATTGTGCCGACCGTAGGCTCGATGCAGGGTAGCTTCACGCTGATGCTTCTCCTCAAACAGCGTCTTGCCGAGAAAGACACCATGCTCATCATCAATCCCGGGTTCCCGGCCCAGCGCAACCAGGCCAAGGTGCTCGGCATGGAAACCCGAGAGTTCGACATCTACGAATACCGCGGAGAGGCTCTCGAAGCCAAACTTGAGAGCCTTCTCGCCGACGGCCGAGTGACAGCCATAATATATTCCAACCCCAACAATCCGGCATGGACCACCCTCACGGAGCAGGAGCTGGAAATCATAGGCCGTCTCGCCACAAAATATGACGCCATCGTCATAGAAGACCTGGCGTACATGGGCATGGATTCGCGTACATATCTCGGCGAACCCTTCAAGGCTCCGTTTGTTCCGACCGTTGGAAAATACACCGACAACTGCATACTCCTCTGCTCCGGCTCAAAGATTTTCAGCTATGCGGGTCAGAGAATAGCTCTGGTGTGCATGTCCCCCGCGGTCTACAACCGCCACTATGAGTTCTTCGAGAAGTTCTATGAAATGCCGGCTTTCGGAGACGCCTATGTCTTCGGAGTGCTCTATACGGCCTCTTCCGGCACGGCACACTCCGCGCAGTATGCCATGACTGCGATGCTCAACGGCGCTGTCGACGGCACCCTGCAATTCGTGGATCATACGCGCGAATATGCCCGCCGGGCAGAGGTGGTTAAGGATATTTTCACCTCAAACGGTTTCCATATCGTGTATGATATGGATGGCGACCGGCCCATTTCCGACGGGTTCTTCTTCACGGTGGGTTACAAGGATATGAGCAGCGAGGAGCTTCAGCGCGAGCTGATGCGCTACGGCATATCCTCTATCTCGCTCCCCTCGACGGGTTCGGAGCAGAACGGCATCCGCGCATGCGTATCAATGATTTCGGACTCCGATACCTTCGCCCGACTTGCAGAACGCCTAAAAGCCTTCAATCATGAGCATTAACTTCTGTACGGCCGAGGAGGCCGTGAAACTCATCGAATCGGGGGATCATGTGTATATTCAAGGCTCCACGAGCACCCCGGAGGTTTTGTGCCGGGCCCTGGCCGACCGCGGACATGAACTTCGCGACGTGACGCTCTATTCCGCATTCGCGGTGTGCAAGGGTCCGGCTCCATACTGCAAACCCGAATACAAGGACAGTTTCCTGGTGGATTCCTTCTTTGTTTCCAACGGCGTGAGACAGTGGATAGCCGACGGCTACGGCGTGACCACCCCGAGATTCCTCGGCGAGGTGCCGGCCCTGTTTCGTGACGGCACGTGCCGCGTGGACGTGGCTCTTCTCAACTGCTCCATGCCCAACGAGGAGGGGTATGTGAGCTTCGGTGTTTCCGCCGACCTGGCTACCGCTGCGGCGGAGTGTGCGAACCGTGTGATTGCGCAAATCAATCCCCAGATGCCCTTCTCATACGGGGACCCGGTGATTCACCTCTCTCAGCTCGCTGCCGCCGTGCAGGTGGACGATCCTCTGGTGGAAGTGCCCACGGCACAGCCCACTGAGAAGGAGATTTGCATAGGCAATTATGTGGCTGAGCTTATTCCTGACGGAGCCACGCTTCAGATAGGCGTCGGTGGCATACCCAACGCCGTAATCCGTGCCCTCGAAAACCACAAGCATCTCGGACTTCACACCGAGGCCATGACCGACGGCGTGCTCCCGCTCATCGAGAAGGGTATCATCGATAACTCTCTAAAAAAGGTGATGCCCGGCAAGTCCGTTGCCTCTCTGGCTCTCGGCTCCAGACGGCTTTATGACCTGATGGACTACAACAAGGATATGGTGTTCAAGGATGTGGCCTGGACCAACAATCCCTTCATCATAGCCCAGAATCCTAAGGTGATGTCCATCAATTCTTGTCTGGAAATTGACCTAACGGGCCAGATATGCGCCGATTCCATAGGCACACGCATTTTCTCCGGTATCGGAGGACAGCACGATTTCGTCTACGGCTCCCAGCAGAGCGAGGGAGGACTCTCGTTCCTCACGATGCTTTCCACAACCGGAAAGGGACAGAGCAAGATAAAACCGGTGCTAACACCCGGAGCGGGAGTCGTGACAACACGCTTCCAGACCAACTACGTAGTGACGGAACATGGTGCCGTCGACCTGCGTGGAAAGTCGCTCCCCGAGCGTGCGAAAAGACTCATTTCCATCGCCGCTCCCGAATTTCGTGAGGAGCTGGAACGAGCTGCCGCAGAACGCTTCGGTTACAGCTTCCTGCGCCTGAAATAACCCCGACAATCAGAATATATACTAATTTGCGTAAAAAGCGTTTCCACGGAGTCGTGGGAACGCTTTTTACGCAAGTGGGAACATGTAATGCGGGGGAATTGTTAAGAACGTAAGGACATCACTTGATATGTCTTAAGAAAGTGTTCAAATTTAATTTATACAATAGGCGAGCTTGTTTTTTAGACGATTTCTG
>CAMWLC010000057.1 GCA_947174995.1 uncultured Porphyromonadaceae bacterium | reverse complement strand
GCCGCGAGCAAGGAGTCGAAGACCCGACATGGCGTTGGGACGGCGGCTTCGTCTATGTCACCTTCAAACGACCGACCAAAGCACATGAAACAGCAAAGGAGAACTTAGGGGACAATGTCGCTCTAAACCCCGATGATGTCGCTCCAAGTACCGACCAAGTACCCCTTAACCTCGCCCCAAGCTCACCCCAAGTTCGCCCCAAGTTCGCCCCAGGTTCGCCCCAAGTTAAACAACTTGTCCAAGCAATGGGAGATAAACCTTATTCTATAAGAGAATTAACTGAGTTATGTGGTTATACCGACCCAAAGCACTTCAGGGAGGGCTACATTAATCCGGCATTGGCAGAAAATGCGATTGTCCGTTTGTATGCAGATCAGCCCAATCATCCGAAACAAAAATATCGTCTGACAGAGTCCGCAAAGAAATGGAAGGTTAAGAATAATGATAATTAATTTTTTCTAAGCAGTTCTCAAAAATTAATGAATACATAAAATTTAGATGTTTTTGAGGCGATTTGGGTGCGGAATGAAGAAGAATACGTATGTATTCGACTGAATGACAAGCCCAAAGCGGCCAAAAACAGCAAGTTTTATGATTCAAGATTTTTCTGCAACTGCTTGGATATAAGTATCGTTTAATTTTTGAGAACTGCTTAACAATGGCAAAAAAGAAAAATAAATCAAACGGTGGCGCAAGCAAACCAATATCGGACAAGCGTTTCATTACTGAAAAGGCCCGAACACTCCCCCTCTACAAATGTTATGTATCTGATGACTGGGAGAAGCATGGCATGGCACACGTGATTGTCGCACGAGAGAGAAGAAATGGTAATCTTTGTGTAGGAATGTATTTATGTGACACATGGTGTCTGGGAATTAAAGATGCATATGGCATAGTAAACATATCAAAAGAGGATTTCAAAAGAGAAGTCCTTAATACGGCCCCCAATATTAAAGAGTGCGATTATACATATGCACATAATCTTGTATACGGAGCAGAAGCATTTGCCGCAGATGCGGATATTGAACCCCATTCCGGCTTTACCATGTGGGGTCATGTCCTCGAAGAAGATACAGATGAGATACCTCTTATTGAAATGGAATTCGGAGATAAAGGGAAGTATCATTTAGTAGCTGAAAAGGGATCAAAAGAGGCACGATATGCTCCCGACCTTAAAGACCGGCTTGGTGAGGATTTCATCTTCGACATAGGTTATGGAATGGGAGTGCTCGATGACAATGATGATGATTTTAATTACTTTGAAGAAGAGGATTATGAAGAGGAAGATGAGGCTGCATATTCTGAATTTGAAAAGATGTTGACAGAAAATGCTCCTAAATCAATGGAAGAATTGCTTCAAAGAATGAACGATGGTTTTAAGAAGACTCAGGATGAGGATCGACGTCATCCGGAAGAGATCTACTCTTATCAACATCCCCAGTATCCTTCGAAGCTCGACATAAAACATAAATTCATAGCTGAAGAATTCAGGAAACCTACAAATTCTCTTGCACTGCCAACAAAAGTAATCGATCGTATCTTAGCACTTCCTAAAGAAGAAGTCGTCAGCGACATAAGAAATATTATCATGTATACCATTGGTAAAACATGGATGGCTATTGATGAAGACACTTTGGAATGGACGAACGATGACACCATAATTCATTCTCTTGCATTCTTAACCGAAATCGGTGATGAGGGCGGATTTGATGCAGTGATGGAGATAATGCGTCAGGACAATGCATTCCGTGAATTCCATATGGGAGACTCTGACGGAATGTTATTAGCTAACGCCATATACGCAACCGGACGTAATCGCACTGACATTCTTGAAGAGTTTCTTATGCATCCCGGTTACGAGGGTTTTGCCAAAGGATTCGTGTCAGATGCCCTTTCGTTTATAGCTACCGAAGAACCAGAGCGACGACATGAGATAATCGAAATCTATCGTCGATACCTCAATTTTATGCAAGAAAACATCCCCTCGCAAAACGGTTGCTCCGGGTACGTAGCAGGAACAATCATGAGCAACTTAATAGACTTGAAAGCGACAGAACTACTTCCGGAGATCAAGAGGCTTCATGACAGTGGTTATGTGAACCTAAATGTATGTGGCTCTTATGAGGATGTGGAGAAAGAGATCAATTCCAATAATAACACGTTGGATAAATTTGATTTTACTAATATTAAAGATCTGTATCATAGATTGCAACGAACGTTCGAACACTAAGAAAGCCATATAAATGTAATCAATACCATACTATAAGAGATATCTTGTTCGTTATATTTGCAGAGAACAAGTGAGAGAACTTGAGGGCAACGACAAGGCTAATTCCGATGGGATCAGCGGAGCAGAGCGATGAAAAGCGATGCAATGCGCCGTTGGATCAAATGTTGGAGTTGCTGAAAGACATTCGGATAAAGAATTGATTTTTAGGATATAACAAAAGTGGAATTTCCCAAGTGGGACCACTTAAACATCATTCAAAAGAAGTCAAAGCCTTGATAATCAACATTATCGAGGCTTTGTCGCGTTTAGGAGGTTAATATTAGGGATATTCAGTTAATGGCTTGATTTTTCAAGCTGAAAAAGGAGTGTGGCTACCCTATGGCAGTGCTGTTTTGATTGTGGGGGCAAATTTTCAATTCTCAGCGCAAAAAGATACTTCTTCAGGAGTAAGTCCGTTTATCTTTTCCGGTTATGTCCGTTCACCGAGTCGAGGGGTGCATGATGGCTTGGTGTTGTGGGCGCTTCGCGCTCACGGCCGAAGGAGGCGGTGGAGGCGGGCGGTAAATTCGTGGTTTTTCATGCCCCAGGAGGGGGAGGCGACCATGCCCGGGGGAGCCGAGGCCAGGAATCGCTCGATGGCGATGCGGCGCGGTACTTGCTTTATTATCTTGACACACAGCCGCATATAGCGCTCCACATCCCATTCCTCCGTGTCGCTCTCTCCCGCGAGCCACTGCTTGTGGAGCGGTGTCCCCTTGATTATCTGGAGCTGGTGCATCTTGATGGTGTCTATCGCCAGGGCGCAGGCCCGCTCCACGGTCTGAAGCACTTCCTCCTCCCCTTCTCCTGGAAGGCCCGCTATGAGATGCAGTCCGGGACGGGCACCTGCAGCCCTCAAGGTCGCGACGGCCTCCTCCACCCTGCTCCAGGTATGGCCGCGGTTGACGCGACGCAGCGTGCGGTCGTGCGAGGATTCAGCTCCTAATTCCACTATCACGGGTACGCGTCGCGCGAACTCCCCTATCACTTCAAGCACGTTCCCCGGCAGACAGTCCGGACGCGTGCCTATCACCAGTCCCACTATCCCCGGCTGGGCGAGTGCCTCCTCATACATCCTCTGAAGTTCATCTCCTCGCGAAGTGAATGTGGAGGTATACGATTGGAAATATGCAAGATACCTCATATCGGGATACTTACGGGCGAAAAATTCCTTGCCTCGCGCTATCTGGGCTGCCACGGAGCTGTCCCCCTCCAGGCAATAGCCCGGGGTGAAGGAGGCGTTGCTGCAATACGTGCAGCCGCCGCGCCCTATGGTGCCGTCGCGGTTCGGACATCCGTAACCGGCGTTCACGGATATTTTCTGCACCTTGCCCGGGCCGAAAAGCCCGGCGAGATACTCCGAATATGTGGTATACGGGAGGTTCATCGGCGGCTCATCAGCAACATATCAGCCACGGTGAGACAGGCCATGGCCTCTACCACCGGGACGGCTCTTATCACTACGCAGGGGTCGTGTCTGCCGCGTGCATCCACCGTCACGGCGTTTCCGGCGCTATCCACGGAGCGCAGGGGACGCGCGATGGTGGGTGTGGGTTTGAAGGCTACGCGAAACGTCACAACAGCGCCGTTGGTTATTCCTCCGTTCACGCCTCCGCAATGGTTGGTGAGCATCTCCACTCCTCCCCTGCCGTCAGGCGCCATCTCGTCGGCCATTTCCGATCCGCGCAACGCAGCGCCTCCGAACCCTTCGCCATACTCGAAACCCATCGCAGCGTTGATGGAGAGCATGGCGCTTCCGAGGCGTGCATGAAACTTGTCGCCCACCGGCTCGCCGAGTCCGGCTGGGAGTCCGCAGATCCGGGCCGTGACTATTCCTCCGGCGGAATCACGCTCTGCCCTCATGAGCTCCACATATTCGGCCACGGCGGCATCCACCTCCCCCGGAGCCACGGCGAATGGATCCTCTACCTTGACGGGACCCACGGAGAGTATCGCTGCCCTCACGGTGATCCCCCGTGTGGCGAGCCATTGCCGCGCCACGGCCCCCCCGGCCACGCGACACACCGTCTCTCTGGCCGATGCACGCCCTCCGCCGCGATGGTCCCGGAGCCCGTATTTGGCCACATACGTGTAGTCGGCATGGTTGGGGCGGAAGCAGTCCCGCAGCGCGTCATAATCGCCTGAACGTTGGTCTGCGTTGCGGACAATGAATCCTATGGGTGTGCCGAGAGTCGCCCCCTCGGCCGAGATGCCGGAGAGCCACTCCACGCGGTCGCTTTCCCTGCGGGCCGTGGTAAGCGTGGATGTCCCCGGCCGGCGGCGGTCCACCTCGCGCTGTATCTCCTCTATATCCAGACATACACCCGGAGGACAACCGTCGATCACGCCCCCCATGGCCACACCGTGGCTCTCTCCGAAAGTGGTGAGGCGGAAAAGGGTTCCGAAACTGTTCATGACCGGTCTGTGCGTGAGGGGAAATCGGCAATGTCGACAAACCGCGCGTCGGCCATACGCGCCAGGTCGAGCGGATCGAGATGGAGCTGCAACCCGCGCTGGCCCGCGCTGACGTATATCCGGTCGAAATCCCGGGCCTCCTCGCTGATAAACGTCGGATACCGTTTCTTCATTCCGATAGCCGTGCATCCTCCGCGTATGTATCCCGTATTGGGGAGGAGCTCCTTGAGGGGAAGCATCTCCACCTTCTTGTTGCCCGACGCCTTGGCCGCCTTCTTGAGATTGACCTCCGCATCGCCCGCCACCACGCAGACTATCAGACCGGTGCGGTCGCCGCGCAGCACGAGGGTCTTAAACACCTGTGCTATCGGTTCGCCGAGCTGCTCCGCCACATGGTCGGCTGCGAGATTCTCCGGGTCCACCTCGTAAGGCACCAGATCGTATGCGACGCCCGCCTTGTCAAGAAGGCGGGCGGCATTTGTTTTCTCAATCTTGTGATCGTGTGAAGCCATTCTCACTTGTCCATTGTCACGAGGAGCTCCTCGTTGGTGCGTGTCATCTCCATGCGCTTCTTCATGAACTCCATAGCCTCCATCGAGTTCATGTCGGCCAGGTAATTGCGCAGGATCCACATCCTGCTCAGGGTCTCCTCGCTGAGCAGCAGGTCGTCGCGGCGGGTGGAGGAGGCCATGATGTCCACGGCCGGGAATACTCTCTTGTTCGAGAGCTTGCGGTCGAGCTGGAGCTCCATGTTGCCTGTGCCTTTGAACTCTTCGAAAATCACCTCGTCCATCTTCGAGGAGGTCTCCGTGAGAGCCGTGGCGATGATGGTGAGCGACCCTCCGTTCTCAATGTTGCGTGCCGCGCCGAAGAATCGCTTGGGGCGCTGCAGGGCATTGGCGTCCACGCCTCCCGAGAGAATCTTGCCCGAGGCGGGGGAGACAGTGTTGTAGGCACGCGCCAGACGGGTGATGGAGTCGAGCATTATCACCACGTCGTGTCCGCACTCCACGAGCCTCTTGGCCTTCTCGAGCACCAGTCCGGCGATTTTCACGTGGCGGTCGGCCGGCTCGTCAAACGTCGAGGCTATCACCTCGGCATTGACGCTTCGCGCCATGTCCGTCACCTCCTCGGGACGCTCGTCTATAAGGAGCATGATGATGTAGGTGTCGGGATGATTTTCGGCGATGGCGTTGGCTATATCCTTGAGCAGGATTGTCTTACCTGTCTTGGGTGGAGCCACTATGAGGGCGCGCTGACCCTTGCCGATAGGGGCGAACATATCCACCACGCGTGTGGAGAGGTTATTGGTGCGCCCTTTCGTGAGGTTGAACTTCTCATCCGGGAAGAGTGGTGTGAGATGCTCGAAGGGCACGCGGTCCCTCACCACGGCGGGATCCAGACCGTTTATGGAGATCACCGAGCAGAGGGGGTAATACTTCTCTCCCTCGCGTGGCGGGCGTATCCCGGCCTCCACCACGTCACCCGTCTTGAGTCCGTATTGCTTTATCTGTTGCTGTGACACGTAGACATCGTCGGGCGAACCGAGATAATTGTAGTCGCTTGAGCGTAGGAATCCGAATCCGTCGGGCATTATCTCGAGCACGCCGTAGATGGTCAGCAGGGGGTCGAGATTGTACACCGGCTGCTGCTGGAGCTGGGCCTGCTGCTGCGCGAGCTGTCTCTGTTGCTGCTTGAGTTGCTTGAGCTGCTGCATGCGCTGGCGCTTCGAGAGGGGCTGCTGACCCGGAGCGTTCATCGGCTGGTTGTGCTGGCGCTGATTCTGACCCTGCTGGCGGGGAGCTTGATGCTGTCCCTGGGGCTGCGGCTGCTGCGGGACCTGGGGCTGGGGTGCCGGCTGCTGTGGCTGGGAATGGGTGTCCTCCACCTCGTTGGAGGTGCGGCGCGTGAACGTGCGTCCGCGCGAACCTGCGAAGAAGGAGTCGAGACCCGGATTGTCCTTGCGCACCCTCTTCTGGGGCTGTGCCTCGGAGGAGGGCTGTTCCTTTTTATCCTGCGGGGCGGGTGCGACGACACTTTCGGCTTTCGCATCGGCCGGAGCAGGGGCCGGAAGGGCAAGGTGCTGCTCGGGAGCGGGGAGAAGGGGGGTATCGGCCTGGGCAGCCTCTTCGGGAGCTGACGGTGTCTCCGACGCCTCGGCCTCGGCCTTCGCGGCAGCCTCGGCGGCGAGCTGTGCCTTCGACTTGCGGCCTCGCTTCTTGGGAGCCGGGGCAGACTCTGCAGCGGGGGTCTCACCCTCGGCAGCCGCGCTCTGCCCCTCGGCCTCGGCCTTCGCGGCCGCCTCGGCGGCGAGCTGCGCCTTCGACTTGCGGCCTCGCTTCTTTGGAGCAGGAGCCGCCTCCGTGGCCTTCGTAGCGGCTCCTTCGGTCGCGCCCTCGGGGGAGGGTTCGCCCTCGGTGGCCGGAGCGGTCACGGGTCCGTCGGCCTGAGGTGAGTTTTCTTGTTTTTCATCAGTATTTTTCGACTTGCGTCCGCGGCGGCTCTTGCGGGGTTGTTCCTGACCCGCAAATTCCTTGGCCATATCAATTGCCTGGTGATCAAGCACCCAGTACACGGCCTCCTCACGGGTTGCCGCGTCCGCCTTTTTCATTTTCATGGATGCCGCCAGCTCCTTGAGGGCCTGTTCATCCATTGCCTGGAGTTCTCCTATAGAGTAATTCATAATCAAATGAGGGAATCCGTAGCAGACATGATTCTGACCTTGGTCAGCGCATTACGGGGGGATGGAGTCTGCTTGAGGAATTAAATTCAGTGGAAGTGATTTCCCGGGCGTCCGGTGGGTCCGCGCTGATGGCCGACCGCGACCCGGAGCCGATATTCTATTTATTTTGCTGCAAAGTTAGCAAAAATTTTTGAAAACGCCAAAAAAAGCGGAAAAACTACCGCATTGCCGAAAGGTAATCGTTGAGTATGATGACGGCGGCCATCTCGTCGGCCAGCCCCTTCTCGCGCCTACGGCTCCGGCTCATTCCGGCGTCGAGCATCGCCCTGTGGGCCAGCGTGGAGGTGAAGCGCTCGTCATACCGCCTCACCTCCAGCTCCGGAAACTCCCGGTGGAGCTGTTTCAGAAACGGGGCGATATACCGCTCGCTCTCCGAGGGGCCCCCGTCCAGGGTCTTCGGTAGTCCCACCACCACCAGACCCACCTCCTCAGTCCCCATGTATTTCCTTAGGAAATCGAGCAGATCGCAGGTGCGCACCGTGGGCAACCCCGTGGCCACGATGCGCAACGTATCGGTCACCGCCAAGCCGCATCGTTTGCGACCGTAATCTATTGCGAGGATTCTTGACATTACATTTCCTTCTCTCCGCCATCCCACAGCAAAGGGGTCGGCCGTCACTGAACGGTCAACCCCTTGCCACAAGATGATTAACTATTATTAATCGTGTAAAGTCTCGTTACAGTCAGACTCACGCCGTGCGGCTCACTTCTTGCCGAAGTGACGCTGATAGAGTCCGTAGAAACCGCGGCCGTGACGAGCCTCGTCCTTCGCCATCTCGTGTACGGTGTCGTGGATGGCGTCGAGGTTGGCCTCCTTGGCGTTCTTGGCGATGCGCATCTTGTCGGCATTGGCGC
The DNA here is from genome assembly GCA_947174995.1 of uncultured Porphyromonadaceae bacterium. GTDB lineage: Bacteria > Bacteroidota > Bacteroidia > Bacteroidales > Muribaculaceae > Lepagella. Next base: position 5,683 of record CAMWLC010000057.1, on the reverse strand, counting down.
CGGCCTCGGCGTGCATACGCTTTTCAAGGTTGGTCTTGGTGTCCCACACCATATCGCCGAGGAGCTCGGCAAACTTGGCTGCGTGCTCGGCCTCCTCCCAGGCATAGCGCTTGAAAGCCTCCGCCACATCAGGATAACCCTCGCGGTCAGCCTGGCGCGACATCGCGAGATACATACCCACCTCGGTGCACTCGCCCAGGAAATGGTTATTGAGATCCTTCTTCATCTCCTCGGATACATCCTTTGCGACGCCGATCTCATGCTCGGTGACAAACTTCAGGAGTTCGTCCTGATTAAGTTCACGAAACTTGGAAGCGGGGGCACCGCACTGCGGGCACTTCTCGGGAGCGGTTTCACCCTCTGCGATATATCCGCAAACGGTGCAGATCCATTCTTTTGCCATAATATGATTGTGTCTTTATTTTGGTTTTTGATACTGTAGGCCCGGAACATCGCGTTCCGATTCTAAATCTAAAACTGACAACATGGCGTGATTGTTCACTCCGATATGATTTTTTTGTAATTTTGCACCAGCAATGAAAAAAACAGCATCTTTCGAGCGCAAGGGGCTCCGTGAGGTGGAGCTGCTCGGGCGTCGGCTTGGCCGTCGGCCGGGGCTTCTCGCGGGCGTGAGCGGCGGGGCGGACAGCGTGGCGCTGCTCCGGATGCTCTGCTCCACTCGCGGCGCGGCAGTGTGCCGTATACAGGCCGTCAACTGCAATTTCCATCTGCGCGGGCCCGAGAGCGACAGCGATTCAGCCATGGTGGCCTCCCTTTGCGACCGTCTGGGCGTCAGGCTCCACCGTCTGGATTTCGACACCCGGGAGTATATCCGCCTTCATCCCGGTACATCGGAAGAAACGGCCTGTCGCCTCCTGCGCTACCGCGCTTTCCGCGACATCTGCCGACGCGAGGGGCTCGACCGTGTGGCAGTGGCGCATAATCTCGATGACAACGCCGAGACACTTCTGCTCAACCTTATGCGCGGATCCGGATCCAAGGGTCTGAAAGGTATGCGCCCCGACACGCCGTGCGGACCCGAGGGGTGTGCCGTGCTGCGACCCCTGCTCGCGGTGAGCCGCCGCGAGATAGAGGATTACCTCGCCGCCCTTGGCCAGGATTACGTCACTGACTCCTCCAACCTCCGGAGCGACTACGCCCGCAATTTCCTGCGCCTCGAGGTGCTCCCCCTGCTTGCCTCGCGCTGGCCCGCCGTCAGGGAGTCGCTCGCCGCTTCGGCCTCCATATTGGCGGAGGAGAACGCGCTCGTCAGCGAGACCCTGCATCGGCTGTGCCCCGCCGGGAGCCGACGTCTGGAGGAGAGCGTGGCCGACGGATGCGGCGCCCCGGTGAGCCTGCTGCTTCATTTCATCGCCCCCTTCGGAGGCACCCCCGACCAGGCGGCCGAGATGGCGCGCACGCCCCGCCGCGTCGGAGCCGTGTGGGTCCTCACGCCCCCATACGTCGCGGAGGCCCGCCCCGGTGCGTGGATCATTACCGAAAATATTGCGGGGAGGGATCTCCCTCCGGGCCACGGTTGCCGCTGGTCGCGGGTGAAGATGACGCCGGAGGAATGGCATCGCCTGAAAAAGACGACGCCCTTCGAGGGGATATACCTTCCTGACGGCCCTGAAGCGTATGAGTGGAGGCGTGTGCGCCGGGGCGACCGTATGCGGCCCCTCGGCATGAAGGGGAGCAAGGCGGTGAGCGACCTGCTCAAGGAGGCCGGAGTGCCGGTGAGTCTACGCCCCGGAGCGGAAGTGCTCGTGAGGCGCGACACGGGCGACATCATCTGGCTGCGCGGCATACGCCGCTCGGCGCTTGACACCCTTTCCCCCGATGCATCCGCCGCCTGGCGATTATCGTCCGAATAAACTTAGTCGGCGTTCATCAGAGCGTCGAGCTTCGTGTAGAAGGCCGGATCCTCACCCACGGTGATGTCGGCTATGTAGCCCTCGGGGGTGACTATCACCTTCGTCGGGAAACCTTGCACGCCGTATATCCTGTCCACGCCCACGCTCTCCATCGGATTGTATAGGTTCACCCAGGGAAGATCATATTTTCTGACAGCATCTTGCCATGCCCCGGGAGTGTCCCCGCAGTCGATACCTATCACCTCCAGTTTGCCCGCATATTTGGCATAATTCTCTTTCAGTTCCGGAAAACCTTTGATACACCATATACACCAGGAGCCCCAGAAGTCGAGCACCACCCACTTGCCCCTATACTGCGAGAGGCTCACATCCTTTCCCTGTAGATCCTTCAGGGTAAACTCGGGAGCCGGCACGCGGAGTTCCGTCACGTACCCGCCAGCACTATTCCCCGCATTGGGCCTCACCTCGGCAATAGCCGGAGCAGCCGTGGCGGCGACCAGCATAGCGCCCCCCGCCAGAATCATTCCTATACTTTTCATATTCACGGTATTTATCCTAATAACAACCGTCACTGCCGAAAGACCGAACCGCTTATTGAAAAAATTCAGAGACATCGCGTGCGATGTCTTCTACCCATAAGCCTCCTCTATCATTGCCACTTGTACTATGGTCTATTGCGCGTTTCGCGGATTTTTGCTAACTTTGCCGCACTCTGACAAGATCCCGAACTTGAATATGCTAACACATCTAATCCGCTCAACCCGCGCCATCGCGCTCTCCCTCGCCCTCCTCTCCCTCGGCGTCACCCTCCCCGCCCTCGCCGACACGGGCTCCGAAGTCGCCGCCATCAAGGACAACCCCGAAATGCTCTGGGGTATAGGCATAGCCGATGACCGCGCCGAAGCTGTCGACAACGCCCTCGCCGAACTCGTCCGCAAAATCTCCGTCACCGTCTCCGCCGAAACCTCCCGGTCCGTCAACGAATCTTACGGCACCGACGGCCTCCGCTCCGAATCGGAATACAAATCACTGGTGCGCAGCTACGCCAACCTCACCACCCTGCGCGACGTGCGGCAGATATGGATCTCCGACCATGCCCCCTACGAAGTCATGGCCTACATGACCGACAAGCAGGTAAAGGAAATGTATCAGCACCGCCGCGAACGCGTGGCCGAGTTCGCCCGCATGGCCGTCACAGCCGAGAAATCGGGCCTCGTCGACGACGCCCTGCGCTACTTCTACCGCTCCTTCGTAGTACTCCGCTCCCTCCCCGAATACGAAAGCATCCACGAAGTGGTCGACGGCCATTCGCGCCACCTCGTGACATGGATCCCCGAGCAGATGCGCGACATCTGTTCGCGCATCTCCTTCGGCATCGCCGGCATCCACGATGCTGACCCCGATGACCCCGAGGCCGGCCGCATCGTCGACCTCACCGTCCGCTACAAAGGTGAAAACGCCTCGCGCGTGGCCTTCACATACTTCAACGGCCGCTCCAAATCACCCGTCATCACCGCCCGCGATGGTATCGCTCAACTCCTCATAGCCCCCTACACACCCCTTTCCCCCCTCAACGTCGATATAGAATACCGCTTCCCCGACGAGAACCACCTCATACAAGAATACACCCCGCTGCTCGAAAACTTCACCGGCGCCGGACTCGTCCCTACGGCCAAAATCGCCATCACCGAAAATCCCAAGCAGCTCAAGGCCGACAAGAAGGAGGCGAAAGCCTTCCAGGAGTCGGTGGCCCGGGGCGCCAAAGCCTCCCTCACCCCTCTGGCCGCCGACAGCACGGCAGGTTATGCCCGGTCCATGGAGACACTAATATCCGCCATCTCCACACGCGACTATGACCGCGCCCTTCCCCTGTTCACCGAGGATGGCGCCAAAATGTTCGACGCCCTCATCCGCTACGGCAACGCCCGCATCATCGGCAACGCCCGCCGCGACACCTACGAGTTCTTCCCCGTCGGCAACCGGACGGTGTGCCGCTCCGTCCCTATGTCGTTCACTTTCGAGGAGGGCAGACGTAAGTTTGTGGAAGACGTCACCTTCACTTTCGATTCCGAGGGCAAGATAGAATCCCTCGCCTTCGCACTCGAAAGCAAAGCCCGCGACGACATCTTCGCAATGAACGGCTCGGCCTGGAACGACTACGTGAAGATGGTCATCGTCGGTTTTCTGGAAAACTACAAGACCGCCTTCGCCCTCCACCGACTCGACTACATCGAAAGCATCTTCGCCGACAACGCCGTCATCATCGTCGGCCACGTGACGCGAAAGGCCACCCTCGACCGCTCCGGCGACCATCGCGGCTTTTCCAACGCCTCCCACGTCACCTACGCCAAAAAGACCAAGCGCGAATATATGGAGACACTGCGCCGCTGCTTCGCCTCCAACCAGTATATCAACATCCGCTTCGGCGCCACCGACGTCGGCAAGTCGGCCTACGGATCCAAGACTTTCGGCATCCAGCTCCAGCAGGAATACGTCTCCTCCACCTACGGCGACACCGGCTACCTCTACCTCCTCGTGGACTTCGAGAACGCCGACGAACCCACCATCCACGTCCGCACCTGGCAACCGGAGCGCAACCCCGACCTCACCCCCAACATACCTCGCGACTCACCCCAGTTCGGCATATTCTCCAACAGCTACTGGGAATGACCCGATAGTTTTCCGGATAAGAAATTCGGGGCCGGATTTGGTGGTTACGCGGATTTTTCGTAACTTTGCGACACTTTTGCACACTTGACTCTCCGTCAACCGCATATCGCCAGCTCAATGAATTCGTGAATCCTAACCTCATGAACCGTACTTTACACTTACCCCCCCCCATGTAAATTACTGAGAATCAGTGATTTATCCATAACTTCAAGACTCACGCCCCTCATCACGGCGTGTTTTGTCCTCTTTCTTGTCATCATCCCCTCCGCAGTCCGGGCGCAGACGCTCGTGGTGCGCGACTGGCAGACGCGTCCCAACGACCAGACGGCTCGTATCGGCGACGGCGTGCGCTACGATGATGACGGACGCCGCGCGGCCCTCATCCGCATCTACACCCCCTTTCGGGCTTCCGACCTCGGCGTGGGCGGGTCGGGCGCGGGATTCGTCACCGGTCTTATGCAGGCCGGCCCCGGCGAGATCCACCTCTACGTGCCGCGCAACTCGCAGAGGGTGACCTTCACCCATCCCAAGTATGGCACGCGCAGCTACATCTACGAGTCTCCCATCGAGGAGGGGAGCGTCTACTCCCTCTCCCTCATGGCGCAGGGTAAGTTGGTGTCGCTCGCCGCCGATGCCGCCGACGCGGTGATATGGCTCGACAACGACTCCATCGGCATCACCCCCGTGACGGAATACATCCCCTACGGGCAGCATGACGTCCGCGCCCGCCTCGGTTCGATGGTCCACGAGGGTACCATCCAGGTGTCGCCCGACGGACCGGAGACCTTCCCCCTCCCCATGGAGGACGAGAACCTCTACTACGGCGACGTGGTGGTGGACGTCCCCTCGGCCGCCGAGCTGTGGTTCCGGGGCAACCTCGTGGGCGTGGGGCGTTTCGCCGACCATCTGCGCGAAGGCACCTACATCATAGAATCGCGTCTGCCGGACCACACCCCGCAGACCACCACGTTCCGCGTCGACGCGGGGAAGACGCGCACCTACACCGCCACGCCCCCCGTGCCCCATATCGGCTATCTCGAGATAGCCACGGAGCCGATGCATGGCGTGGATATCCTCCAGGGGGACACCCTGTTCACCACCGACAGATATATGCAGCTCCCCGTCAGGGACTACGAGCT
>CAMWLC010000056.1 GCA_947174995.1 uncultured Porphyromonadaceae bacterium | reverse complement strand
CCCTGTTGCAAGCCCTGTTCCCGTCCCTGTTGCAAGCCTTCGGCCATACCCTCGGCCATACCCTCGGCAAATCCTTCATCATGGGCAGTGTCAAGTACGTCGTTCTGCACCATGATATTGTCCATGTGCGCGTCATATTCCCTTCGCTCGCGAGGTGTCATGGCCATCAGCTTGAGCTTCTTCTTCACCTGCTGCAGACCGGGCACGCATGTGTCGTCCTTTATATTTCCTGTCTTGAGATAGGTGATCCATTCGTCAAGCGGTGACTCGGGGATCTTGTCGTAGGTGTTCACCCTGACAAGATAGTATTCCGGGAAAACCTCTCTCGGCAGATGGGGCACTATCGTCCCCTCCTCCTTGGTGTTTACCAGCAGATGGTCGCCTGTATGTATTCCCTTGAAGACTGTCTCCCCGTGATACACATAGTCATCACCTCGGCCGTAGTCGCAATAAAGAAGACTTATGGAATACACTTTCTTCACCTGATCATATTTATCCCCGATGTTGATGTGTTCCGTAATCGCCTTGCATGTCCCGTAAAGGATCCTCTGCAGATAATAGAGCTGCCGCGTCAGCTGCACCTCCACTATTATAAGATGTCCCTTGCTGTTCTTGGCTTTTATGTCAACCCGGTTGAACTTGTCGCTGCTGTCCTCCTGGTTGGATTCGCTCTCAAGCAGCTCCACGATCTTGACGTCCTCGCCAAGAAGCACGGAGATAAGACCCTCAAGTATATCGAAATTGGCCTTGTCACGCAGCATGTGCTTCATGGCCCAGTCAAAGCGTATATAACGATTGTCCTCGCTCATGTCTGTCTTGTTTTAACACGGTAATTCCACAAAATTAATAAAATTTCACGCCATTCACATATTTCACGTTCACAAAAATACATATCTGGAGGAAGATTTTTTGGCATTAACTGAATTTTTTCTCCGGATGTGTAACTTTTCACGGGTTCATGCGACTAATTTTGCATAAAAACGAAAGATAATACATGACCATCCCAATTCCCATATATTCCACTTTCCGGTACACCCTCCCCCCGACGCGGTTTATGGCGTTTCTGATGAAGGCAGTCAGCAGCACGGGGTATGAGCGAAGCACCAGGGAAAAGCGCTTTGCCGATTTGATCCACGAGTACTCGGGCACCATCTCAGGTATATGCCTGTCATACGCCGCCGATACCGAGGATTTCCAGGATCTCCGGCAGGACATCATGCTCAACATCTGGAAAGGCCTCCCGACCTTCCGCGCAGAGAGCGCACTGTCCACATGGGTCTACCGCGTGGCTCTCAACACCTGCGTCTCCACTGTGCGGAAACGCTCAAAACGTCTCCCCACCGTATCCCTTGAATCCCTTGCAGAGATTGCTTCCGAATCAGAAACGGGTTCAATTGAACGCATCGAGAGGCTCCGCCGCCTGATCTCGGGTCTGTCCGCTCTCGACAAGGCGGTGATCACCATGTGGCTTGACGACCGCAAATACAGCGAAATAGCCGAAGTTACCGGTCTCTCAAGAAACAATGTGGCCGTGCGCATCAACCGTATCAAGCAGAAACTTCACCATAAACTCTCACCTCTCACCTGACCATCCAATCCAAACCCCTTATTGTCATGACTCCCGATGAAATAAAGAAAACCTGGGCGGAGGCGTCAAGAAGATTCTACGCCCCCACCCCCGAAGAATTTGAAACCATGTACAGAGAAAGAAAAGAGACAGCCCTCGAGCAGCTGGCACAACGCTACCGCCGTTTCTCACGATTAGGCCTCGTGATGGCGGTTGTATCGGTATTCTGGATGTTTTCCCATATATCCTTTGCCGAATCCTATATGAAGTATGTCACCTCAATCGTGTTCATACTCTATTTCGCCACGTGCTCAATCATCGACAACTGGCTTTACAATGGAGTGAAGTCGATCGATTGCTTCACCATGTCGGTAAGTGAAGTGATCGACAAAGCCCTTTACTACCGCAGGAAGCATCTGCAATCAATGATTCTGCTGATACCTTTCGCCGTGGTGGCCATGGGCACTTTAGCCTTCTCCTTCGTATCCGAGCCATACATGATCTACGGCATGATCGCCGGGCTTATAATCGGTCTGGCCATCGGCCTGCAGCAGTTCCGCAGTTTCATGGCCGAATACCGCACCATCAGTAAAACCTGACCCCTACGACTCACATTCATCGTCAGCGGACACGAAGTTGCCAACAGGCCACGGCCGATGCAGCAGCGACATTCAGCGAGTCCACACCGTGGTGCATGGGTATGCGGACAGTGTAGTCGCACGCATCTATTGTGGACTGGGGAAGCCCCTCCCCCTCGGTGCCCATGACGAGGGCAAGACGCGGTTCGGCACTCAACCGTGGATCATCAAGCGACACCGAGTCATCGCGCAGGGCCATAGCCGCTGTGACGAGTCCCAGGCGGCGCAACTCCTCCACTCCACCCTCCAGCCTCGCCCAGGGCACAAGAAATACAGTACCCATAGACACCCGCACGGCTCTTCGATTCAGGGGGTCACATGCGGTTGGACCTATCAGCACGGCGTCAGTGCCCAAAGCGGCGGCAGATCTGAATATGGCGCCGATGTTGGTGGTGTCGCTCACATCATCGATCACAACCACGCGTCTGGCGCCGCGGCATACCTCCTCCGGTGTGCGCGGAGCGGGACGCCGCATGGCACAAAGCACGCCCCGCGTGAGCGTGTAGCCCGTGAGTGCCGCCAGCATCCCGCGATCTCCGGTATAGACAGGCACATCGCCGATACGCTCCACTATGTCGGCGGCGTCACCGGATATGTGGCGTCTCTCGCAAAGCAGGGCCACAGGCTCGAGCCCCGCATCCAGAGCCACACGTATGACTTTCGGACTCTCCGCGATGAAAAGTCCGGCGGGGTAAGGTGTGCAGGAGCGCAACTGCGCCTCCGTCAGCGAGGCGAACACCTGCAGCTCGGGAGCATCTGTGCTTTTGAGTTCGATTACATTCATATTCCCATGATATTACGTCCTATCCCCCACGCCACCAAAGCCACACCCGCAGCGATAATGAAGGGTGTGGAATAGACACGCATGTAAAGCACCGGGTGACGGCGGCGCGAGAGTTCGAGCCATCCCAGAAAGAGGATTCCCGGCAAAGCCAGGAGCAGAAAGGGATTGGCATGCCATGCGGCGGCGAAGTCTCCATGCAGCAGGGCATGGAGAAGACGCTGGGACCCGCAGCCCGGACACAACCACCCGGTAGCCATTCTCAGCGGACAGCGCGGCAACCATGACACCCGGAGAGGGTCAATGCAGAAATACAGGACACACACCGCCGCCACCAGGGCAATCCATGCGATGCGCCGTGTCAATTGCCCCATCCGGCTATTACCATGGGGATATAGAGAGTGTTCCAGAGCACTCCCGCCACAAACGAAGCTATTATCCATATCTCGGCACGCCGCGAGCAACGCTTAGCCCCCTCGATGTCGCCGGCATAATACTTGCTGCTCACCATGGAGGAGAACACAATCGCCACTACTCCGGCCGGCAGACAGCACAGCACCGTCATCACCACCGACCATACGAGGTATGTGGGAGGCATCGGTTCCTCTACGCCGTGGGGATTGGCTGTATGCGACCCCTGAGGCTGCTCCGGGGCCGCGGCGGATATTTCCTGTGGAATCGGAGGGGGGGTCTGACCGGATGTCTCGCCCCCCGGGATGCGTCCGGGTTCATACTTGAGGCCCAGGGTCTTCGCCCAGGCTGCATCAGGGTCGTTGTCCGGAGCGGCGGCTCCACGGATTGCAGCAATAATATCGGCGGCCGCTTCCGGAGCCGTGCGGTGTGGAGCGAGAGTGACGACACGACCTCCGAAACGCTCTTTGAATGACGGCGCAGCCTCCTCCGGAGAGTCGATGACGAGCCACACCTCCTCCAGAGGCATGGCGGGATCAATAGCCGAGAGGGTTTCATCGGTCAGTGCAACGACACGTATGCGGTTCCCTCCCTCGAAAAGTCCGGCGATATCGTGTGCACGCTGCGCGTCGCCGGAGGTAAGTATGATTATATCAGTCATTTTTTCAATTTTTGCAGGACTGCCGTCCCGTGGTTTCTTTTTTATGCGGAATCTCCGTCCTACCCTCTCACGATTCCAGAGACTGGAGGGTGACGAGCCTGTGATAGTGACCGCCCAACTCCATCAGCTCATCGTGGGTGCCGCGCTCTATGATGCGTCCTTCGTGCATCACACAGATAAGGTCGGCGCCCGCGATGGTGGAGAGACGGTGGGCGATGACCACCGTGGTGCGGTCTTTCATCAGATGCTCCAGCGCCTCCTGCACGCAGCGCTCACTCTCGGTGTCAAGCGCCGATGTGGCCTCGTCGAGGATGAGTATGTCGGGATTCTTCAGTATGGACCGGGCTATGCTTATCCTCTGTCGCTGACCTCCGGAGAGACGGCTGCCGCGATCTCCGATGACGGTGTCGTATCCCTGCGGAGTGGCCATTATGAAGTCATGGGCATTGGCTATGCGGGCTGCCCGCTCCACCTCTTCGAGAGTGGCTCCGGGAGCGCCGAATGCTATGTTGTTGAAGAAAGTGTCGTTGAAGAGTATTGCCTCCTGGTTGACATTTCCCATCAGGGAGCGCAGTTCTGTGGTGCCTGTGTCCCTGACATCCACGCCGTTCACCTTCACCACACCGGAATCCACATCATAAAACCGCGGAATCATATCGGCCAGCGTTGACTTGCCCGAGCCGGACTGCCCCACGAGGGCCACGGTCTGGCCCGGCTTTATCTCCAGGTCAATATCCTTGAGCACCTGACGGCCATCCTCATACGAGAAATTGACACCCTTCATCATGATTTCGCCGCCACGCTCGTATTTGCGCATGGGCACGGGGTGAGCAGGCTCCGCGAGAGTGTTCTCCGCTTCGAGGATTTTGTCGATTCGGGTCAGGGAGGCAAGACCCTTCTGGATGGTGTAATGCACCTTTGACAACTCCTTAGCCGGATTGATGATGCTGTAAAATATGGTGAGATAGAATATGAAGGAGGCGGCATCGATGGAGGATCGCCCCGAGAGGATGAGGGTACCTCCGAACCAAAGCACGAGAGCCACGGCTATCGTGCCGAGAAACTCGCTCATGGGATGCGCCAGCACCTGACGGCGCAGCACGGCGTTGAGATGACGGCGCAGATCTCCCGTTTCGCGGCGAAACCGTGAGTTCATCTGCTCCTGGGCATTGAAGGCCTTAATGATGCGGAGTCCGCCGAGAGTCTCCTCGGCGGTGCTGAGCATCTGGCCCCAATCCTGCTGCACCTGCATGGAGGCCGCCTTCAGACGCTTGCCCACGCTTCCCATCACCCAGCCCATCACCGGGAGAAGCACGAACACGAACAGCGTCAGCTGCCAGCTAATGGCTATCATCGTCACCAGACACACCATTATCATGATGGGATACTTGAACACGGCGTATATACTCGACAGCACCGAGTTTTCCACCTCCTGCACATCTCCGCTCAGACGGGCCATGATGTCTCCCTTGCGCTCTCCGGTGAAGAATCCCAGGGGGAGCGAGAGGATCTTGGCATACATGGCGTTGCGGATGTCGCGTGCCACACCGTTTCGCATCGGGATAGTGAAGAAGTCGCTCAGATAGGCGGTGCCCACCTTGAACATGGTCATCACTATCAGGGCAATGGCCAGGAATCCGAGGGCGTATGAGGGCCCGTGATCCGTGATAAGCCGGTCCACATAGAAATAGAAATTGTTCACCGCCACATCCTTCAGATCTGCCGTGCCCGGCTCTATATAGTCGTAATGGTCATGGCTCAGACCGAAGAGCATCTGCAGAATCGGCACGATAAGCATGAAGGAGAAGACGGTAAGCAACGCGGCGAGCACATTGAATACAAGGCTCAGCGTGATGGTCCATTTATACGGAGCGGCAAACCGCCGCATAAACCTCCACAGGTCTTTCATCAGTCAGAGGATTCAGAGTGTTTTTCAGAAGTTCTGCAATATCATCACCTGGCGTGGGGTGAAAGTCATCTCTTCGGTGACGGTCACGTCCTTTCCGCTGATGAGATCGTGCATGACGCCTCCTATCGGAAGGGATTCGGCACTGGGCTTCATGGATGCGGTGAGTTCGGAGTCGTTGCCGTTCAGAATCACCACCACTTTCCTGTCTCCCAGGCGGCGCTCATACACGTAGATGCCCTGCTGGGGCATGAAATGCTTCAGCGTCCCCTTCGCTATCACATCATTGGCCGCCCCACGGCGCCATTGCAGTATTTTCTGCATCCAGTCCCACGCCTCGTTCTGCATCGGCGTGCGTCCCTGAGGCGTGAACGCATCCACCTTGTCACCCTGGAATCCTCCGGGGAAATCACGGCGCACATATCCGTCGGAGCCCTCCTTCGAGCCGTTCATCAGAAGCTCCGTGCCGTAATAGAGCTGCGGGATGCCGCGCGAGGTGAGAAGAAACGCTATAGCCTGCTTCCACACCCCGAGGTCTTCCGGCTCTTCGAGCAGGAAGCGGTCTGTGTCATGGTTGTCAAGGAATGTCAGGATGTGCTGCGGGTCCGGATATAGATAATCGAGGGCCAGATGGTCATAGAGATGGTTCAGTCCGTTCCAGGGGTCGGTCTGCGCGTCAAACATCTTGTGACCGTCGATGGAGAGTTTGAAATCCATCACCGTCGGGAGATTGGTTTCCACAGGATTCATGCGGTTGCCGCGTTGCCAGAAGGCACCCCCGGCCTCGTTGCCATACCAGCACTCCCCGACGATGTTGAAGTTCGGATATTCCCTGAGCACGTCCGCGGCCCACTGCGCCATGGCCTCCATGTCGGCATACGGGTATGTGTCCATGCGGATGCCGTCTATACCGGAGTTCTCTATCCACCAGATGGAGTTCTGCGTCAGATACTTCATCAGGTGGGGATTGCGCTGGTTGAGGTCAGGCATACCGCGCACGAACCAGCCGTTGACCGTGCGGTCCTTGTCATAATCCGATACGTACGGGTCATGGACCGTGGAGAGCCGGAAGTTGGTGGTCACATCCCCCTCGGGATGATTGAACCAGTCTTTAGAGGGCATATCCTTCATCCAGGGATGATTTACTCCGGAATGATTGAATATCATATCCATCACGACCTTTAGCCCCCTCTTGTGAGCCTCCGAGACAAGACGTTCCCAGTCGGCATTGCTTCCGAAACGGGGGTCTATGCGGTAATAATCCGTGGTGGCATACCCGTGATAGGAACCGCCGGGCATATCGTTCTCAAGCACGGGACACACCCACAGGGCCGTGACACCGAGGGAGTCGAGATAGTCCAGCCTCTCCTCCACTCCCTTCAGATTGCCGCCGTGGCGACCGTTGGGATTGGTGCGGTCGTTGACGGTCGGGAAGTCAAGACCCGATTGTGCAGCCGCATCGGCTTTCTCCGACGAGGCGCTCCCCCGGGCGAAACGGTCGGGCATGAGGAGATACAGCACATCGGCCGCGGAGAAACCCGTATGCTCTTCCGCCGCGTGTGCACGCTCCTTCAGTTCATAGCGCAGCGTGTGGCTGCGTCCTCCCAGGGTAAGTTTCAAGGGCACCTTTCCCGGCTTGGCCGAAGGAGAGATGACAAGGTAAAGGAATTTGTAATTCTCGCTTTCAAGTGCTGTCTGCTCGGCGATCCTCACTCCCGGATAGTCGGTGCTCACCTCAGCCCCGGCTATACCGGGCCCCGTAAGCATTATTTGCAGGGTATCGTTGGCCATGCCGGTCCACCAGTACGGAGGCTCGACATTTGTCACCATAGGGGCTTTGCGGGCACCGGAAAGCGTGCCGGAGATGAGGGAGGCGAGAAGGGTCATGATTGCCAGGATGCTGAATCTTTTCATGGTGCAAACTTACAAAAAAAAATTGACTATTTGGCCGAGTTTGCTTAATTTTGTCACCATGAAACCCAATTCCCCCCTATCGGTGACAAATGTCACTTACCCGCGTCCCATATTCCTCGTAGGATATATGGGCGTGGGCAAGACCACTTTCGGTCGCGCCCTCGCGCGGGCCACAGGCAGAGAATTCATAGACCTCGATTTCTACATCGAGCAGCGTTTCCACCGCACGGTTTCGCAGCTTTTCGCCGAGCGCGGAGAGGAGGGTTTCCGTCTGCTGGAGAGCGCGATGCTCCGGGAAGCCGGAGAATTCGATAATGTGGTGGTGGCCTGCGGAGGGGGCACACCCTGCTTCTCGGACAATATGGATTATATGCTCTCGCGAGGACTGACAGTACACCTCACGGCCTCCGAGGAACGCCTCCTCGACCGTCTGACCGCGGGAGGGTCCCGACGCCCCCTCGTGGCCGGGAAAAGCCGTGAGGAGCTGCGCCGGTTCATGCGCGGACATCTCGCCTCCCGACTCCCCCACTACTCACGCGCCCATATTCAATTTTGCGGCGATGAACTTGAAAACGTCAGGCAAATAGACTGCTCGATCAGCAGATTTTTGGCCAATTTGCCCCCGATTGATGATTTTATTGAGCAATCTTAACGATATTTCGCCCAAAAACCTTAAATTTGCGCCAAACATTACACACATCACACTCCAATGGCCATGAAAGAAGACTTTGCACAGACCCCCGAGACACAGCTGCTCGAAGAAAACGATATCGACCACGGCCGATACGCATACATCGGCCTCGTAGGCAATTATGACGACACCGACGAGACACGCGTGCTGCTCACTCCCGAGGCCTGCGGCATGCTCACCTCCGGAGGCCATGTGATAGCCATGGAGGCGGGAGCCGGCATCGACGTGAGCTTTTCCGACGAAAGCTATGCCGAATACGGCGTGAAAATCGTCACGCGCGACCAAGCTCTCAAGGCCGATCTCGTGCTCTCCTACACCCCGCTGCGTGCGGCAGACATCCGCAAGATGCGCCCCGGCGCCGTGCTGCTCTGCATGATGGACACCGAGCTCATCAACCCCGGCATAATCAACGCCCTGCTGGAGCAAAAGGTGACGATGGGGTGTCTCGACAACATGTACAGCCACAACGACGAGCCGGTATTCGCCAACATCATCGACGAGATCGACGGACGCGCCGCCGTGATGTATGCCCAGGAAAACCTCTCCTATCTCGGAGGCGGCAAGGGTGTCCTCCTCGCCGGCGTGGCCGGTATAAGCCCCTGCGAGGTGCTCATCTTCGGCGAGGGCGTGGATGTGGAGGCGGCCGCGACAGCCTCGCTGGCGGCCGGAGCAAGGGTAACGGTACTCAACAACGACATCTCCGCCCTGCAACGCACCCAGATAGCCTGCGGCCCCGGTATCACCACACTCGCCATTCATCCCCGCGTGCTCAGCAACCGTGTCCGCTCGGCCGACGTTATCTTCTTCGGCACCACCACGCGCCCCTTCGAGATGCCGCGCAGCCTGATGGCCACCATGAAGCCCAATGTCTTTATCCTTGATTTCAAGGAGTCCCACCCGGCGGTATCGGTGCCCCGCACTGTAGCCATGGCCATCTCCAACGTGCTGGTCAATTTCTTCGCCGAGATCATGCTCAAAGGCAATTTCGAGGGGATGCTCACCACCTCGGAGGGCGTGCAGGCCGGCATAGTGACCTACCGCGGATGCCTGGTGGACAAGCTGCTGGGCTCTTATATGGGAATGCCCGCCGTGGACATCAGCGTGATGCTGGCCGGAAGCAGCAACTGATCCCCGTTCTGAAAGATTCATTTTGAGACCCACCCTTCTCCATATCGTGCCCTCCAACCTGTGGAGCGGCCGCGAACGCTATGCTCTGGATATATGCCGCCACTTCGATGCGGCAGGCTGGGACGTGTCGGTGATGACACGCGACGCAAGGGTGGTGGACACCCCTTTCGAGGAGTGCGGCATACGGGTCATGCACACCCCTTTCCACGGAATCGTGGACCGCGAGTCGGTGAAACGCATCGCCCGCGTGATGCGCGATATCCCCCGGGGTGCGACCGCCGTGGTGCATACCCACCGCTACCGCGACGCACTGCGGGCCGTGCTGGCACGCCATCTGGCCAAACGCCCGGAAATACGCATCGTCAACACGCGCCACAGCGTGCGTCCGGCCACCGCAAATTGCCTCGCACGCCGCCTATACCGTGCCATTGACGCCCACATCTTTGTCTCCCGCCGCGCGGCGGAGGAATTTCTGTCACCCCGGTGCCACGGAGAGCCGGTGGTGAGCCGCAGCAATGTCCACATCCTGCATGACAGTCTGCTGGACGCTCCGGCCACAATCACCCCCATGCCGGAGCGCGGAGCAGTAACGACCATGTTTCACGGCCCGTTGCGTCCCGGCAAGGGCCTGGAGACACTCATTGACGCCATGGGGCTGGTGAAAGACCGTAAGATTAAACTGCGCCTCAGAATCATGGGCAACGGTTCTCCCGATTACATCGATGCTCTCCGGCTCCTCGCCCTGCGCCGCGGAGTGATGGACATGATTGACTGGCGACGCGCTGACGCCTGGCCACTGCCGATGATAGGGACGGTGCATTTCGGGGTCATGCCCTCGGTAGTCACCGAAGCCTTCGGTCTTCCGGCGGCAGAATACATGGCCATGGGGCGTCCCGTTATATGCACCGCCACCGGAGCTCAGCCGGAATACCTCTCCGATGGCGACTCTGCCCTCTTCGTGCCCCCGGGTGACGCACGCGCCCTGGCCGGAGCCCTGTGTCAGCTTGCCAGGGATAGCGCATTGCGCACTGACATGGGAGAAGCCGCGTTCTCCGCATTCCACCGCATACTCCCGTGGGAGGCCTTTGCCCGCCGGCTCGAGACGATATATACAGGCAAACCCCTCCCTGAAACATTACAAAAAGGTTAAATTTCGGGGAATATTTCAACCCTTTTCGCTCCCCCGGCGTTTCACAGATACAAAAGCAAGAAATCGTTTCATGATGTTAGGTTAGTTAGTTAGTTAGAAAAGTATTATGGAAAACACAAGCCAAACGGCCCGCTGAGACAGCGGGCCGTTTGGCTGTGTAAAATAGTTCATTGTTATATCGCTAGCTACTCCACGGAAACTCTACACAGTACGTTGTGTTTCCTTTTACTTCATGGCTCACACCATCCAGCATCAAGGTATTTTTGAAGCCTTTCCTTAATCTTTGTATAAATCACTCTAGATTTAAACCCATGGATTATTTTACTTAAGGAGTTGCCTTTAAATCCAAAACTGTACCCATTTTCATGTAAATACAGAACAGTGGCGAAATTTGTATCAAACCTTTTAAAAGTATACATGTATACAGTTTCGCCATTATTATTTTCAAATTTTGTCACCTTACAATCTTGATCATGTGGCGACAATGAAAGAAGCACTACTCCGCTATCCATATTAGTGACATCGGGTGAATATACCATACAAAACTTCCACAATCCTCCATCTTCATTTCCAAAAGATTGTATAGTAAAATATCCTTCTTTGTCCTCTATTACTGAAGCCGTTTCTTCTAATACATACTTTCCGGGAAAGTATTTTTTTCGTTCTGAATATGGCAATCTTGACATCCTGGCCCCTTTAGCAGCCAAATCACGCTCATTTCCGAGAGTTACCTCGGAATATGCAGGCAAACGTACCAACAAGACCAAGATAATAAGTATTGTCAGCTTAAGTAGAGTTTGCATAACTTTTTTATTCTACTGTCTTCCTGTACCGTGGCAATTGAAACAACTTTTATTACCATTACACGAGCCGCACGTTATCCAGCTCTGATTTCCAGACCCGGTATAATATCCGGTATTAGCCCATGAGCCACCCTTACCGTGACAACTGGTACACACCCCGGTTCCATTACAAATGCGGCAAGTGGTGTATGTAGAAGATCCATTCCCCGAACTATTGGCAGGAACTCCCGGTACATACGAACCGTTTCCACCAATATAAGCGTTATACTGTTGACGAAGATTCGCGATAGCCTTGGATCGATAAGAAGCTGCATAATGTCCTTGATTATTAATACGGCTCACAGACATCTGACAATTTACATCACCTCGTCTTGCACCATATTCATACATTTTATCAGCCCAATCCAAATCACGCTCGCAGCCTATTCCCAACTCATTGCATATACCAACCCAATAGGCGGCTGCGGATGAATCATAATCTTCGTAAGCCTCATTAAACTTCTCAAGAGCCTCATCATAATCTCCTTCTACAATCAGCTCTTTGCCCTCTATGATAAGGCGTGCTTCCGCTCCCATACGTTGGCCCATTTCAAATGCTTTCTGATTCATTTCCTGCTGCTGTCTAACAAGCTCCTGACCGTATTCATACGCAGATTGATAGGGATTATAGTACTGGGCATAAATACTCACACCGACAATACAGGCTATCATGGTGGCCAGCATGGGTTTAAATTTGAAGAAGCTGCGACGCGACTGCAGTTCTTCCTTCTTATCCTGTTTCATGACTTTGGATAAGTCCTATAGGCTCTTCAGATTCGGACGTTATGGGTTAATAAAAGAAAAGCGTGAGTGCCTGTATCTGTTGCCGTTCTCCCTATAGAGGCTCTGGTATCGCCCATCGTAAAAGAACGGACAACGCAGAAGCCTCACGCAGAATATGCAACTTTCCCTGACGCGCAACGCTCACGCGCTGCCGTTAGGTGGGTGATACATATATCTACCGCGACGTCTACCGTTGTCTTATCCTTGGTTACGATTTAAATTTACCAGATTTCTATAGGCCAAGAACAAGCGTCGATATACGCTTTCTATTATGTCTGCCGGCCCTCCCGCATCACCCTGACCGGGCTCCTGCGTGACGGTCTGCGCCGCAAAGTTAAAAACAATTTATCATTTCCACAACACCCTTTGCAAATTTTTCCGAAATTTATTACAAAAACGTTAAGTCTTGACCCCCGTTTCAACCCTTTCAACCGCCCCGGCGTTTCACAGATACAAAAGCAAGAAATCGTTTCATGATGTTAGGTTAGTTAGTTAGAAAAGTATTATGGAAAACACCGCCAAACGGCCCGCTGTGACAGCGGGCCGTTTGGCGTATATTTCGCGGTTATAATGTCACAATGCAGCCGCTACTTTCCTTATAGCGGCAAGACGGGCCATAAATGAGGTGTCCCGTGCTGTCCGGGCCTTATCGTAATTATTCTGGAGATTGATCCAGAAATCCGCTTCTATACCAAGTGCCGCTTCAATCAGCATAGCGTATTCTATGGTGAAGGAACGCTTGCCATGGATAAGTTCGTTCAGAAGTGAGATGCGAACACCGATACTCTCCGCAAGCCGCGTCTGCGTTATACCACGTTCCTCCATCTCTTCATAAAGGATCTCTCCGGGATGCACCGGATAGGTAGGAACAATATTATTGGCAATCATTTTTGAATCAATTTCACAGAGCTTAATCATATCAGTCGTAATGATTTGAGAGTTCAACAATACTGCATATTGTGAGTCTTGAACCTTCGGAAAGGATATTCAGAAAAAATTCGATTCGATATTGATCATTTACACGAATTGAATAGCGTCCTTTTCTATCGCCTTTCAGAGCTTCGAAATGGAGAGCATTCAGTTGGTAAAGCATCTCAGGATTTGGAGCCGCCTGCAACTGTTGAACACGCCTCTGGTATCTTTTTACTACCTGTGGCTGAAAACGATGCTTCTTGTCCGAACATTTCCATACTCGAACAATTCCTGAAGATATGTCTGCTCGAAAGTTACAATCATCACAAACTTATTTTTAAATAGGGATATTCAGAATTTTTCTTTTTCTTTGTATGCCCTTAAGCATAAAGCCTTGGTAGGCTCAAGTTTTTTTCGTATCTTTGCAAGATAGTAGCGAGAATAATCTGCAAATGGTCGTAGAAATATCATATAAAATGGCAGCGATGCCCTAAAGTCAACTCCGAAATAGCCGTTACGGGTCAGGCCATACCTCAGATTGCTATCTTGTAGTTGAGGTGCTGTTAGCTTGTAAAGAATGAATTTGCAGACTATTTCAAGAACTAAGGCAAAGCCTTTCCTAAAATGGGCTGGTGGCAAGACCCAGTTGCTGCCAACCATAGATTCTTTCCTGCCGGAATCTTTTGGCAGAGAAAAGGACATAACTTACATAGAACCGTTTGTAGGTGGCGGAGCAATGCTTTTCTTCATGCTCCAGAAATATCCAAACATTAAGAAGGCAATCATAAATGACATTAACCCTCATTTAGTTACGACCTATACTATTATCAGAGATAACCCCTATTCTCTGATTGACATACTGGCTGAGTTACAAGAAAAATTTAGAGCAGCTGGTGACTTTGAAGCACAAAAAGAACTGTTCCTAAATATACGTTCTCGTTTTAACCAAGAAACGCTTACCGACGTTGAAGAGGCCGCGTATATGATCTTCTTAAATCGTACATGCTTTAACGGTTTATACCGAGAAAACTCCAAGGGAGGTTTTAATGTGCCATTCGGCAGATACTCTAATCCTACAATATGCGATGAATCCCTACTCATAGCAGATAGTGAACTATTGCAGAAAGTGGAGATACTTAATGGAGATTTTGCCCGTACTGGCGAATATGTAGATGGATATAC
>CAMWLC010000055.1 GCA_947174995.1 uncultured Porphyromonadaceae bacterium | reverse complement strand
CCGCGACCCCGACCTTGGCAAGGTCGTGCTCTACCAACTGAGCTATTTTCGCATACGGATAGAAAGAGAGAGGTCAGGATTCTTCCTTAAGCGATCTTTCAGCAATTTCATTGTGCTTCGTGAGCGAAAAACGGGACTCGAACCCGCGACCCCGACCTTGGCAAGGTCGTGCTCTACCAACTGAGCTATTTTCGCATTTCATGCAATCTTCAGCATCCGCCTCAGTGAAGACTTCCTTGAAATCTTCGGAGAAACTCGCTTGTTTCCCTTTTGCGGTGCAAAGTTACAACTAATTTTTGATTCCCACAAATTTTATGAGGATTTTTTGCAAAAAAAATGCGATTTTGCTTTCCGGTGCTTAAACCCGGTGCATAATAACGCGTCCTTCACTTCTCTTCCCATATCCAGGCTCCCGGATATGACTGAGCGAAGTCGGTGTCGCGCATGGTGCCTAAGAGTGTCTCGCGGTTATCGGCCGCTGCGGCGGCTACGCGCGTCACGCTCCGTCCCGCCACGGTATAGAGGGTCGTGCTCTCCGGAGTGGTGGAGGTATGCGAGGATATGTAACTCTCTGCTTCGACCGCGGAGGAGAATGTGGCGACTATCAGATGGTATTTCTTTCCGTCGGAGATCACGGCAGTAGGGGCGGTCTCCGGAGATACCTCCTGAGTTGCTTCATGAGCGGCGGGGGCACACTTCGCCGGAGCCGTCACAGACGGCACGGGGACTACGGATGCCAACTGGGTGTCGGTGCCGACGGCCTTCGGTATCAGGAGCGATGCGGCTCCGATGGCCACGGCGGCGCATACGGCAGCCACACGCAGGGCTTTGCGGCGCAGGGTTCGGAAGGGGAACCTGAATCGCTTGCCGGAATCCTCCTTTACGATCTCCTCCTGCACATCGTTTTCTTGCATCGTCGTTTCCTGAGGGTGGAGAGACTGTGTCTGCGGCATAGAGAAAGCGTGCAGGCCCACACGCGCCTGGCGGCGACCGGGGGTGCACGCAGGGCGGAAGATGATGCGTGATTCCTCTTCGGAGCTGAGTTCGCCGAGCTGTCCAAGGGAGTAGGAAAGTCCTGCCCGGAGTGTGCCGAGAAGGTGAGAGATTGCCAGGTCGAGTTCCTTGCGTGCCTGCTCGAAGTCCACGTGCATACGGCGGCTGAAGCTGTGGGCAAGGAGTCCGTCGTCGTTGCGCACTGCGGAATTGAAACCGATATGGCGCGTAGGAGGAAGCCATCTCCCCGTGGATTCGTTATACCGGGCGGGGCGGCGTGAGACTATGAACGCGCCCACGCCGGGAAGTATCACGCAGTCATGGCGCGACAGGAGGAAGTTGATATGCTGGCTTAGATTCTCCATAATGTATCGGCAAAATTAATAAAAAAAACCGACACGGACAATACCGTGTCGGTTTTTGATAAATTGTGGCGGAAATGACCCGTGGGTCGGGGATTATTTCTCCTCCTTATAGAAGTTGTCCTTACCCTGCTTGAGGAAGGCCTTGTAGCCGGGGACATCCTCCTTATATACGAAGGCGGGGGCGAGGGGCTTGCCCTCCTTGTCCACGATCACGTGGAAGGGCTGGGCGTTGGCTCCGAACTTGGAGCGCTGCAGGTAGCTCCACTTGTCGCCGTAGGTGCGAAGCGTGCGGGGAGTGCCATCTTTCTCCACCACTTTGATGGGTTCGGGAAGGGCCTTCTTCTCATCCACCATGAGGGTGACGAGCACGTAGTCATTGTCGATGGTGGCCTTCACCTCGGGATCGGTCCATACGGCGGCCTCCATCTTGCGGCAGTTGACGCATCCGTAACCGGAGAAGTCGAGGAGCACGGGCTTGTTGAGCTGCTGCGCGAGCTTCATGCCCTCCTCGAAGTCGTCTACCTGGGCATGGACATCACCCTCGAAGAGCGAGAAGTCCTGGGTGGAAATCGGGGGCGAGAAGGCGCTGATGGCCTTGAGGGGAGCGCCCCAGAGGCCGGGGAGCATATAGATGGCGAATGCGAAGGAGATGCAGGCGAGCATGAAACGGGTCACACCGGTCTTCTCCACCTTGTCATCGTGGGGGAAGGTAATCTTGCCGAGGAGATATACACCGAGCAGGGCGAAGATCACGATCCAGAGGCTCACGAACACCTCACGGTCAAGTATGCGCCAGCCGTATGCCAGATCGGCCACGGAGAGGAACTTCAGGGCGAGGGCCAGCTCCAGGAAACCGAGTACCACCTTCACGGTGTTCATCCAGCCGCCGCTCTTGGGCATCGACTTGAGCATGGTCGGGAACATCGCGAAGAGCGTGAAGGGGAGGGCGAGGGCCAGTGCGAAGCCGAACATTCCGATGGCCGGGGAGATGAAGTTGCTTGTAGCGGCAGCCTCTACGAGCAGGGTGCCGATGATGGGACCGGTGCAGGAGAAGGACACGAGCACGAGCGTGAAGGCCATGAAGAAGATGGAGAGCATACCCGTCGTAGCGTCCACCTTGGAGTCCATCTTATTGGTCCAGGAGGAGGGGAGGGTAAGCTCGAATCCACCCATGAACGAGATGGCGAACACCACCAGCAGGAGGAAGAAGATGATGTTGAAGAGGGCCGAGGTGGCAAGCTCGTTCAGGGCCGAGGCTCCGAAAATTGCGGTGACGGCCAGGCCGAGAGCCACGTAGATGACGATGATGGAAAGACCATAGGTAGCGGCGGCTCCCACAGATTTGGACTTCGACTTGTTCTGCTTGAGGAAGAAGCTGACCGTCATGGGAATCATGGGCCATACGCAGGGGGTCACGAGAGCCACGAGGCCTCCGAGGAAACCGGCGATGAAGATGTAGAGGAGGCTGCGTCCGGCCTCTTCGGGAGCGTCGGAGAGCTGGTCGAGCTCGGCCTCCACGTTGGTCCACCACGCCTGACCGTGGCTGACATCGGTGGTGTCGGCGCCCGGCACGAGGACTCCGTCAGCTTCGTGGAGGGAGTCGGTCATGGCCGCGAGAGTCTCTGCGGCATCCTTTGTCTCCTCCTCGGCGGGAGCGGCGGCAGCCACGGGAGAGGTTCCCTTGAGCACTTTCGAGCCGAACACCTGGGTGCATCCCTTGTCGTCGCAGGCCTGGCCTTTGATCTCCACCGAAACGGTGTAGTCCTTGGCAGTGGGCTTGAGCTTCTGGGTAAACTTCACGGTGCCGGTGTAGAAATGCTGGTCTACCTCGAAAACGTCGTCAAACTCCTTCGTGTAGGCCTTGTTGGCGACAGGCTTGCCGACGGTCTGGCATCCCTTGACGTCGAAATAGAACTCCAGCGGGTTGGAGCCTCCGGCCGGGTTGTCGACCGAGTATAGATGAAATCCCGGGCTGACGGTGGCCACGGCCTCCACGGCGGGATTTTCGGTGTTGTCGCCCACCAGTCTGATGTCCCATTTGACGGCGTCCGCGGCGAGGGCCACGACTGCTATGAGGGCGAGGGTGAACGTCAGAAAATACTTTTTCATTGTCTTTTCGTGATGATGGTTGGATTATGGTTGGTCAGTTGAGGTGTCAGTTGATCTTGATGTGACACTTGGCGGCCTGGGGCACGTAGTGGTCGGAGGTACGGTAGACGTATGCTATGACCTCGCAGTTTTCAAGATTCCATGCCTTGTCGGGCGTGAGCGTGAGCGAGCCCTCCGAAGTCTCTCCGATCTTGAATGAATCGCCGAGATTCACGCCCTCCACATTCTCGCAGAAGGAGGCGCGGAGCAGATGGTTGTGCACGTAATCGCGCACGCGGTCGCCGTAGACGTTCTGTGCGGCCACGACATTGCTTTCGGTGAGCCACACCACGATATTGAGGTTGTCGAAGATGCGCTCGTTGTATTCCACGGAGTATTTGGCCTCGATCTTTTTCTCCTCTCCCTGGCCGGAGGCGGCAGCCTCCACGGTGAGGGTGATCTCAGGTGCGAGCACCATCTGGGAAAGGGTGAGCTCGAACCATTTGCTGGGATTAATGCTGAACTCCGTGCCGTTGATGATGGCGCAGGGGAACTCTGCCGGACGGCCGTAGAAATCATACATCTCGGTGGCTATTTCGGACGTGGTGTTGGTGCCGAACATAGGACCCGAATTGGGTGTGCCGGAGGGGTGCATCCCCACGGCGACCACGTTTTCGGGATATACGCTGAGGATGTCGTGGATGGCGTCGGCGCCGCCCGGGCAGTTGCGGCAGTTCTGGCCGGAAAACTCCTGGACGAGCACCACCCGCTGCGACTCGATTTTCTCCACGGGGATGATTCTGTCGTTTTCATCTACGGTGTCGCAGGAGGCGAAACCCGCCAGAAGCAGAGGGGCGGCGAGGAGGGCCGGGATATTATGCAGTCTCATAATGATTTTGTTCTGATGGGGTTAGAAAGTGTAGTTGTAGGTGACTGAGAAGCCCTTTGTCTCGGGCACCCAGCGGCAGACGCCGCCGGAGCAGTTGTAGCCCTCGCGGGTACGTCCGTATCCGAGGGTGAAGCGGTTGCTCTTGAGGTTGTATGTCACCATCACGTTGTAGAAATTGTCGTTGCGTCCGGAGTTCCAGGTGTCTGTCACCGTGATCATCCAGTGAGGTGCGAGCGAGAGCTCCGCCAGACCGGCGATCCAGTCTCCCTTGTCCTCCTTGGTGTGGAGCCACTGAGCCTCCCAGCGGAGCTGCGTCTTCTTGGCCATCTTCCACTGACCTTCGAGGATGAGGGTGTGGGCATTGACCATGCCGCCGTGGCCCTCCACCACGAGCTGGTTGTATTTCTGGAAGAGGTAGAAGAGGGTCAGCTGTACCTTGCGGGAGATTTTCTTGTTGATTTCCGCATTGAGGTCGGCGTAGTAGAGGCCTCCGATTTTCCAGAAGGCTGCTCCGAACTGGTCGGTGCCGGCCAGACGGTCGTCAAGCACCATACCTTCGGGGATGTTGCGGTCGAGACCGGAGATATAGGAGGCTGACAGACGGACGTTGGTGCCGTACTTGCCACCTAACGGGGTGTTCTTCTTGAAGAGGTAGCGCACCTCGCCCTGGAAGGCCCATTCGCCGTCAGTCTGCGTGGCGTAGGGATACATGGCTGCCAGAGCGTAGGTCTGGGTCATGGTGAAGGCTGGGAGGTGGTTGACGAATGAGGATATTCCCACTTCCGAGCGGCGCGAGCGGTAAGACATATTGTCGGAGCGCTTGGCCTGGAGATATGCGGAGAAGCCCTTCTTGGAATATGTGGCCGAGAGGAGCACGGCGGAACCGTTGCGGTAAGTGTATCCGTTGTCGGCGGAGGGATCCTGGCTCTTGGTGGCAAACTCGGCCAGGACATTGAAGTCCTTGAGGCGGAGCTTGACGCGACCGTCGAAAGCGTTGACGTTGCGGGGCATATTGAGCACGCCCACCTTCACGGGGTCATCGGCTACAGCAGGGGGATAGACGGGGCGCACGTAGGGAAGGTTTTCCTCATCGATGATGGCATACACATTGTCGGGACGCTCGTGCTTGCCGACATACGATGCTCCGAGGGTTAGGCCGTAATCCTTACCCATGAGGTTTTCGAAAGACTCATTGAGACTCCACTCGGCGTCGCCACCCCAGAGCCACGAGGAATTGCGTTCCCAGTAGCGGCGTTGCTTGCCTCCGAGGCCCGTGATGCTGAGACCGGGGGCCGGCTTGAGCTTGATGCGTCCGCCGCGTATGGCGTTGTCCACACCCAAGGAGCGCTCCTGGTATGTGCGGAGGATGAGTCCCGAGCCGAACTGCTCGTAGAAATCACCTCCCGTCACCTGCGCCCACTTGTAGGAGGCCGTAGCCCAGACGTAAGGCACGCCCCACCCGGCGAAATCCTTCTCATAACCGGGCAGAGGCCACTTGGCCCACTGGAAACGTCCGCCCACGGAGAGGTAGGGGGCATTGATGGTGAGGTCGAAATATGTGTTGTTGAGCACATCCTTGTCATACACTCCGGTTTTCTCACCCTTGAAATTGTAGGGGATCAGAAACTCGGTCTGTATCGCTCCCGTGGCGCGTATCTTGCGCCACCAGGAATCGCGGGGAGGTTGCTTCTCGGCCGGAGTGTAGATCCAGCTCTGCGGGGTGTCGGAAACGACCGGGGAGGGCGTCTGCGTCTCACCGGGGGTGTAGACCCAGGAGTCGCCCTGGGGCTTCATGGCCAGCAGCTGCTCCTGCTCCTGCGCGTGGGCGGAAGCGGCGGTCAGCGACATGGCGCACAAAAGGAGTGGAAGTGTCAGTCTCATGTTTTTTGCCTGCATGGTATTGTGGAAATAGGCTTGTTAGTTAACGGCCAACATCCCGTAGCCCCGTGAGGGGTGGCGGGATGTCGGAGAAATGTTTTCAGCTCGCGGATCGTGCAGGATTATTTGACATATTTCTTGACTTCCTCAAGAATGTCTTCCTCACCGCCGTCCACGTAGCCCTGGTGGTTCCAGACCACATTGCCCTTGGCATCCACCACAAACACGTGGGGTATATCATTGACTCCCATCTGGCGCTTGAACTCGCCGTTGGGGTCAAGGAGCACCTCGTATTCCCAGCCCTTGCTTTCCACGAAGGGTTTCACCTTCTGCTCGTTCTGGGCCTCGTCGATGCTGACTGCGATGAGCTTGACGCCGGTCTCCTCCTGCCACTCGTCGTATACCTCGCTGATGGCCTTGAGCTCGCGGTTGCAGGGCTTGCACCAAAGGGCGAAGAAGCTGATCACGAAGGGCTTGCCGTCATTGCTGAGGGTGGCGGTGTCGACCGTGCGGCCGTTGATGTCCTTGAGTGTCACCGAGGGGAGGGCGGCCTGGGCTGCCAGGGCGCTTAATGCGGCCATTACTACCGCTGCGGATATGCGTAATTTCTTGAACATAACAGGTTGGTTTGATAAATTGCGCTAAATTACAAAAAATATTTGACTAACACTAACCCCCGGGACCTTTTTTTATCTTCGGAGGAAATGTTTTATAGCATTAGACACAGCAATTCCAATTAGGTTTATGTGTCTTAGTGTTCATTAATGTTTTTTATAAACCTATTTGGCTATACGGGTGTTGATAAAACATAAATGATTCATGACATGATGCGTTGCAATCCCGGTGTTTGCAAACAATAGGACATTTAATGTAATTTTCTAAATTTCAAATTCATTCAAGTTATGGAAAACACTAATCTTCAGAATCAGGCCGAGCAGGCCGCTAAGTTGTCGCAGGAGGCCGCGCAGGTGAGCGCCGCCGCTGCAAAAGTAGCCGCCGACAAGGAGGCAGAGAGCCTGAAAGCACAGGCGGCAGACAAGATAGCCGACCTCAAGGACCAGGTGGCCGAGAAGGCCGCTCCATTTATGGACACCATCAAGGAGAAGGCCTCAGGTTTCCTCCACGGTCTGGGGGAGAAGGCTGAAAATCTCGCCTCGAAGCTCGACAATTAAAGGAAATATACAGGGGCCTGAAATAGAAACCGCGCCGCTCCGGAAGTCCGGAACGGCGCGGTTTCTATTTGTATTTACTCACTTCCGCAAAGCGAGTGAGTGTGCTACGTTATCAGAAGCGAACCTTCACGGCGTTGCCTTCGGCGTCAACTGCCACGTAGATGCCGGCGGGGAGCTGCATGGAACGGAGCCGGCCCTCTGCCACGCAGAGGCCGGTGAGGGTGAATACCTTCACGTCGCCTTCGGGATAAACGACTGCCGATACGCCGGTGTCGTTGCCGTCGACGGTGTAGGTGGCCATTACGCCTACGCTCGCGCCGTCAAGTGTCAGCTCGATGGGAGTGCGGAAAGACCATACGCCGTTTACAGTCATCGGGATGGGAAGAGAGTAGACTATCTTGTTGGGCTGATCCTCATCGATGGTGCCCTGCATGGTGTAGGTAGCGATACCGTTGGTGAGGGTAGCGTAGTCCTGAGCGTATGCCTCAAGGGTCTTGCCCTCCTCGAAAGTGAGGGTGATTTCAGAGAGCGACTTAACGGCGCTGCCGTCGGCGGGCTCGATGGTGTACTTGAGGTTGGTGTTGGGGAGCACTTCGTATACGAAGTAGTAAGCGCCGTTGCGGCCGGCCGCTGTCATATAGAGGTTGGCGGGGATCACGAGGGCGTACTTGCCGGGAACGGGGGATACGGCCTGGCCTTCTCCGTAGATGGGAGTGAGGGCGAGCTGGGTGGGAGAGGCCTTGAAAGCGCTGAAGGAAGCTACGTATGTGTTTGTGTCGTAGGTGCCGTCTTCAGCGAGGGGGCAAAGTTTCACCTGGCCGCGCAGGGGTATGGTCATCGGGGCATCCTCGGGGAACTGCAGGCAGAACGTGTAATCGAACTCACCGCCCTGGGGGGTTGTGCCGGTCATCACGGGGAACTCCTCGTAGCTGCCTTCGGCGGGGACAATGCTCATCGCGCCCTTGGAGTCGGGATCGATGTAGTAGCTGTAGTTCATACCCTTGCTGGTGATTTTCTTGCCGCTTACGGTGGTGTACTCGAACATCTTGAAGGGGATGTAGAGATTGTATGTCTCGGGAGTCTTCACCTCCTCGTCGAGGGTGATGGTGGCGACATTGCCGTCAAGCTTTACGCTTGAGTTGTATACGACCTCCGGATTGATAAGCTCGTAGAGCCAGGGCACGGAGTCGGTGCTCAGGGCGTAGGAGCTGACTTCCTCGGTCTTGGTGCCCTGAGATATAATTTTGGGGAGAGTGATCTTGAACTCCTTGAGGGAGGTGTAGTGGCCGCCGGCGGCGGGAGTGATGGGGAGTTGGGGATTTGTGATGGTCCATTCGAACTCCATTTCCTCGGTGGGGTCGCCGGTGGATGCGTTGTTGAAGAATCCGGCGGGTACGGTCATCTTATATGTGCCGCCATCCTTTGCGGGACCGTTGACGGAGAAGAAGGTGACGTGCACCATACCCTCGTCAACCTTGGAGTAGCCCTCGAAGGTGTAGAGGTCCAGCTTGTTGGAGGCGGGCACCTGGCGGATCACATTGCCGTTCTGGTAGAGTGAGATGAAGCCTTCAGCTTCACGGTTGATGGTGTAGGAACCGTAGATTTCAACGGAGTTGACACCGCCTGGGTTGTCTTCAAGATTGACCGGACCCTCTGCGGGTGCGGTGGAGTACGTGGCTCCCCACGCGGAGGCGGCCATAGCGAGGGCGCCTGCTGTCAGGACTGACTGTAAAAATGTGCTCATAAATGCAATTTTGTCAGGTTGATTAATAAATTAGGTTATTTTTTCAGTTTTTGATTCTTGAAAAAGATTTGAATAAGAGTATTGACTTAGAGTGTGTTTGGTGTAATACCCAATTATGCACATTCTGAGAGTGGAAATGTCGGACAATATTCTTATTTTTTTGTCGGCAATCGTGATGCTGTGTCAATGCAGGACGTTACCGCTTGCAAAGTTACTTAAATTCTTTAAAAAAAGCAAACAAATGGCGATGAATGTAAAAATTTAAGTATGTGCTACACTCGGAATATCCTCTTTTGTATCGAAAAACCTCAGAAAAAGGAAAAAATGCACGAATTTGAAAAAAATCACTTTTTAGATTAAACCTTCTTTAATCCCGCGTGTCTTAACATTGAATCAACAACAAGGCATATTACAATTTGTTCCTAATCCATTATTCAACCGTGGGGTGCGCGTCTTAGTGATAAGGTGCGCACTTCGCGGTTTTTTATGCTGACGTGGGCCGCTGCGTATCTACAATCTTACGAGCGACGCAACCAAAGCGGAGATCCGGATGTTTCAATATTGACAACCTATTATTGAAATATCCACTATGATTAAAAAAGAAATCGAGGATGCCCTCAACGCGCAAGTGAATGCCGAGTTCTGGTCGGCCTATCTCTATCTGTCCATGTCATGTCATTTCGAGTCTATCGGTCGTAACGGCGTGGCCAACTGGTTTCGCGTGCAGTACAAGGAGGAGCTTGCCCACGGCGAGGCGCTCCTTAATTATATACACGCGCGTGACGGGCGCGTGGTGCTCCAGCCCATACAGGGCGTACCCACCGAGTGGACCTCGGTGAAGAGCGCCTTCATCGACACCATCGAGCATGAGCGCAAAGTGACTTCCATGATCAACTCCCTCTATGCCCTGGCGGAGGAAAACCGCGACTACGCCACACGCCAGAAGCTGAACGGCTTCATAGCCGAGCAGGTGGAGGAGGAGGAGAATGTGCAGCATATTCTCGACAATCTCGACCTTATCGGCGAGGATGGAGCGGGACTCTATCAGCTTGACCTCGAACTGGCCAAGCGCACGTATGTGGACCCCGCTCTCTGACATATAGGCTCAATATAGAGCTTCAGGTTTCAAAAATTTTTGCAGGATTCGGAAAAATGGTGTAATTTTGCAGAAATTTACACCAACTATGAAGCAATCCTCACCTGTGGCCTCCATTTTGATAAAGGGGGCACACGTCTGGAGCGGCGGGGAGTTCAGGCCTCTCGACGTCAGAGTATCCCGCGGACGAATCACGGAAATTTCTCCGGCTATCACTCCCGAAGAGGGGGAGCGGAGCATAGACGCCGCCGGGTGTCACCTCCTTCCGGGATTAGTGGATCTTCACGTCCATCTCCGCGAACCGGGGTTCGGTTATAAAGAGACAATAGCTACGGGGACGGCCTCTGCGGCCCGCGGGGGTTTCACCACCGTCTGCGCGATGCCGAATGTCAACCCCGTGCCCGACTCGGCTGCCGGGCTTGAAGAGCAGCTTGACATCATACGGCGCGACGCGCTGGTGGAAGTGTTGCCTTATGCCTCCATCACCCGGAGCAGAAAAGGTAAAGAACCGGTCGATCATTCCTCATTGGCAGGAATGACGGCCGGTTTTTCAGATGACGGCTCCGGAGTGCAGAGCGAGGAGATTATGCGCCGGTGCATGACCTCGGTGGCACGCACGGGAAAGCTCCTGGCAGCCCACTGCGAAGTCGAGAGCCTTCTCAACCGGGGATATATACACGATGGTGAGTGGGCCCGTCTTCACGGGCACCGCGGCATCTGCTCCCGCAGCGAATGGGAGGAGGTGGAGCGTGACATACGTCTTGCCGCCGAGACCGGATGCCGTCTGCATCTCTGCCATATCTCCACCAAAGAGAGTGTCGAGGCCGTCAGAAGGGCCAAGGCTGCGGGCTTACCCGTGACCTGCGAGACCGGCCCGCATTACCTCGCCTTCTGCGACGAGGACATGCAGGAAGAGGGACGATTCAAGATGAATCCCCCCTTGCGGGCAAGGTCTGACATGGAGGCTCTGCGGCGGGGTGTGGCCGACGGCACTATCGACGTGATAGCCACGGATCATGCTCCACACGCTGCGGATGAGAAAAACCGTGGCCTTGAGAAGAGCGCCATGGGTGTGGTGGGTCTCGAGACCTCCGTGGCTGCCGTCTACACGCATCTGGTGAAGAGTGGACACATATCGCTTGAGCACTTGGTGGAAATCATGGCCCTCGCCCCGCGCCGTCTGCTCGGACGCAGCGACGACGTGATACGCGTCGGCGCCGAGGCTGACCTGACCCTGGTGGATTTCGGGAAGCAATACACTGTGGATACCGATGAATTTCTTTCGAAGGGGAGAAGCACCCCCTTCGAGGGAACGCAACTCTATGGAGAAGTGCTAATGACCATCGCAGGGGGACGGATAGTGTATGATATTCTCTCGCCCGGCATGGGATTCATGAAATACCGCGTGGAGGAAAACCGGAAGATAGCCCGCCGCACATGGCTGATGCGCCTTGTCGGGAGCACGCGTATGCTTCACCGTCCCGGACAGTTTGTGGAGATAGCCATACCGGGCAAGTTCCTGCGCCGTCCGATCTCCGTGAGCGACTATGACGGAAGCGGAATCACATTGCTGTATGATGTAGTGGGGGAGGGCACTCTCGAGATGTCTCGCCTCCGCCCCGGAGATACCCTTGAGATGCTCAACGGCCTGGGCAACGGGTTCGACGTGCAGTTCGGGGCGAGGAAAAATGTTGCGGACGAGGTGCCGCTTCTCATCGGAGGGGGTATAGGTGTGGCTCCTCTTGTGGGTCTTGCCCGTGAGCTGAAGGAGAGCGGGATGAACCCCGTGGCCGTCTTCGGGTTTGCCTCGGGAGCCGATGTCTCCGGTGCCGACGAACTGAAAGCCCTCGGCATAGAGACTCACATAGCCACTGCCGACGGAAGCCTCGGCTTCAAAGGATTCGTCACCGACCTGATAGTCTCTTTGGGACGCGATTTCGGATATTTCTACGCCTGCGGTCCCCTGCCGATGCTCAGGGCCGTATGCACGCAGCTGGAGATTCCGGGTCAGGTGAGCATGGAGAGCAGGATGGGTTGCGGCTTCGGAGCCTGCGTATGCTGCAGCCTGGAGCTCAGGAGCGGCACGGCGCGGATATGCAAGGAGGGCCCCGTTTTCGATAAGGAGGAAGTGATATGGAAATGAAGAGACATGACATGAGCGTGACCCTGAGCGGCGTCACCCTCAAGAATCCCGTGGTGCCGGCAAGCGGATGTTTCGGCTACGGCTACGGCATGAAGGATTTCTATGACCTGGATATCCTCGGGTCCATTTCATTCAAGGGCACCACGCTCAATCCCCGTTTCGGCAATCCTCTGCCGAGAGTGGCCGAGTGCGAGGCCGGCATGATCAACTCCGTAGGACTCCAGAACCCGGGTATCGATGCGGTGATCTCCGAGGAGTTGCCCAGGATGAGGGAATGTTTTCACGGCCCTATCATCGCCAACATCAGCGGATTCTCCATCAATGAGTATGTCGAGACCTGCCGCCGAATCGACGGCGCCGAGGGGGTGGCCATCATAGAGCTTAACGTCAGCTGTCCCAACGTGCATGGTGGCGGCATGAGTTTCGGCACATCCTGCACCTCCGTGGCGGAGGTGACGCGAGCCGTGAAGCAGGTGACGTCTCTCCCGGTCTACGTAAAGCTCACCCCCAACGTCACTGACATCGTTTCCATTGCGAAAGCTGCCGAAGAGGCCGGAGCCGACGGTCTCTGCCTCATCAACACGATGCTTGGTATGAGAATCGACATCACGCGGCGCCGTCCCGTGGTGGCCAACGTTATGGGGGGATTCTCCGGACCGGCTGTCTTCCCGGTGGCCCTGAGGATGGTGTGGCAGGTGAGCGCCGCCTGCGACATCCCGGTGATAGGATGCGGCGGCGTGGACTCGGCCCGTGCCGTGGTGGAAATGATGATGGCCGGAGCCTCGGCCGTGGAGGTGGGATCGGAAAATCTGCGCAACCCCATGGCCTGCCGAGATATCGTGGAGGAGCTGCCCCGCGTTATGGATGACCTCGGTATCGAGCGTCTGAGTGACATAATAGGCGCCGCACGCCGGTGAGAGAGGGGAGCACGCCAAGACAGAAATCAGACAACAATAACAACGTACCAATCACAAGGAACCAATCATAAAAATGGCAATCAACGCAAAAGACGTCATCATCGCCTGTGACTTCGCATCGGCCGAGGACACGCTGTCCTTTCTCGACAGATTCGAGGATGAGAAGCCCTTCGTGAAGATAGGCATGGAGCTGTATTATGCAGCCGGACCGGAAATCGTAAGGGAAATCAAGAAGCGGGGCCACAGGATTTTTCTGGACCTCAAGCTTCACGACATACCCAACACGGTGAAAAAAACAATGAAGGTGCTCTCTGCTCTGGACGTGGACATGACCAATGTCCACGCGGCCGGTACCGTGGAGATGATGCGTGCCGCCAAGGAGGGCCTGACCCGCGAGGATGGCAGCTGTCCGATACTCATAGCTGTCACGCAGCTGACCTCTACTTCGGAGGAGACCATGCGCGAGCAATTGCTCATTGGCGCAAGCATCAACGAGACAATAGCCCATTATGCCGCCAATGCCCGCAAGGCGGGTCTGGACGGAGTGGTGTGCTCGCCGCTTGAGGCCTCCCTCGTGAAGGAGGCGTGTGGCGATGACTTCGTCACCGTCACACCCGGCATTCGTTTCGCCGACTCCAAGGCGGACGACCAGAAACGTGTCACCACCCCCGCCATGGCACGCGAAATCGGTTCGGACTACATCGTGGTGGGGCGTCCCATCACGGCCTCCCCGGATCCCGTAGCGGCCTACCGCCGCTGTGTGGCCGAGTTCGTGAAAAGAACCGAAGCATAACCCCTGACGATTTATCCCTAACCCTGATAATAATGGCAACTGCAAAAGAAATAGCCAAGGGTCTCCTTGACATAGAGGCCGTGTTTCTCCGCCCCGACCAGCCCTTCACATGGGCCAGCGGCATCAAGAGTCCCATATACTGCGACAACCGCCTGACGCTGACCTCTCCCGCCGTGCGGCGCATGGTGGAGGAGACCATAGCGGTCACCGTGAAAGAGAAGTATCCGCAGGCCGAGGTGCTCATGGGCACCAGCACCGCGGGGATCGCCCATGCCGCCATCGCCGCCTGGATACTCGACATGCCGATGGGGTATGTGAGGTCAGGCAATAAGGACCATGGCCGTGGCAACCGCATCGAGGGGCGTCTGCTCCCGGGCCAGAAAGTAGTGGTGATAGAGGATCTCATCTCCACCGCAGGGAGCTGCATCGAAGTAGTGGAGGCCCTGCGCGAAGCGGGGGCGGATGTCTTGGGTGTGGTGAGCATCTTCACCTACGGCATGAAAAAGGGAATCGAGCGTCTCGCCGCCGCCGGAGTCGAAAACCATTCCCTGTCCAATTTCGACGCACTGCTTGAGGCGGCCGTGGAAAGCGGACGTATCGAGGCTTCGGACGTGGAGCGTCTGAAAGCCTTCATGGCCAACCCCTCCGACGAGCGCTGGATGAAAAAATGACCTCAATAAGTAGTTCTTAAAAATTAATGAACACATAAAATTTAGATGTTTTTGGCCGATTTGAGTGCGGAATGATGGAGAATACGTATGTATTCGACTGAATGACAAGCTCAAAGCGGCCAAAAACAGCAAATTTTATGGTTCAAGATTTTTCCAGAGCTGCTTTAAAACAAGTATCGTTTAATTTTTAAGTAAGTGTTCAAATTTAATTTATACAATATGCGAGCTTGTTTTTTAG
>CAMWLC010000054.1 GCA_947174995.1 uncultured Porphyromonadaceae bacterium | reverse complement strand
ATATCTTATCATCTTTTGACTCGTTTAGGAGTCAACTTTTTTCAGGGCGAGACAAGGCGTAGGAGTGGAGGCCGCCCAGGAAGTAGTTGGCGCCGAAGTAAGTGAATATGACGGTAAGGACGGCGAGCAACAGGTAAGTGTGGAGCACTTTCGGACGACGGAAGAGGATCAGTCGGCGGCTGCCCCAATGGACAGGGAGGGCGTAGACCAACCACATCACGAGGGCACACGCTTCTTTCGGATCCCAACCCCAGTACCGTCCCCAAGATTGATTGGCCCATACGGCTCCTGTGAAGATACCGAGTCCCAGCAAGCATACCGCAGGGGTGAGCAGCAAACGGTTGAGTACACAGAGATGTTCCTTGAGGCCAGCTGAGCGGGTGCTTAAGCCGATCACCGACAGTATGGCCATCAGCAGGAAAAGGGAGTATGACACCATCACCACCATCACATGAAGCGACAGAAGCGGACTCGCCAGCACCGGAGCCATCGCCCCTATCCGCGGAGTCCTTCCCCCCATAGCCGCGACGAGCAAAGCCATCCCCGCCACGGCAAGCAATCCTCCCCTCATGATCCCCGACCTTGAAAGACACGCCCCGGCCAGGGATGACAGGCCCATAAACATCATGGTCTCCGGTCCGTTGGAGACCGGCACATGCCCCCCTATCCACCACAGCACACCCATTGATGCAAGGATATAGCCCGTGAGCGCATACATCAGACAGCTCATCGCAAACCTCAACTTCTTCCCCCCGGAATTGTCGGAAAGTGAAAGGATGATTATTATGACACCGAGAACGAGAGATACGATTCCAGCCAAGGCGGGACGCATGTAGACATTGTAAATCCGTTCAGCAGTCACCCTTGCCTCCGAGGGAAGTCCGGCATCCGAAGCATAGTGCCTCTGCCCCTCCACGAGACGCGTGAGACACTTGTCGGCCATTACATTTCTGCCCTTCATAAGCAATTCCTTTATTGCTGGCATCGTGGTCTGCATGAACTGCCACTGCTCCAGACTCATATTGGAAGGACGGCGTCCGGTCAGGGAAAGCCACTCCATGTTGCCCGAAGCCGACCGATAGGGATATATCCTGAAAGCCTCACCCGTACCGAGCCACTCCACGAGTCCGAGCCGCTCGAGATTCTTCCTGTCAGCCTTGCTCGCGGGAACCTCCGGGATCAATTCAAGTTCAGGATGACTGGCGAAGTAATCACGCTTCCACTCATCGAAATAAAAAAGCCATCCGGACAACACCTGTTCCGGGGTATACCCTGCGTACGATTCGCCGGAATAAAGCATGGCCGTGACATCACGGGCCATAGTCTGCATGGGGCACACACGGTCGTTCCAATAGACGAGTACCTTCCCCATATTGGCCGCGAGGGGCCGCTGCATGACCTTGAGTCCCGCATCCCCGGTGGCGGCATGAAGATCCAAGGGCCAACCGGCCGCCGCGACGCACAGTATGAAGGCGAACACTCCCTGCCGCCTCGCTTTTCGCAGAAGCACGCGCCACGGAGTGTTACGCTGAAAGAAAAATCCTGTCATACCGATGGCGAGCAGCGCGTATCCGGTATAGGTCACAGCTATTCCCCACGGGTCATGGCTGACCGACAGCGTGGTGGTGGTGGCACCCATACCCGACTGATAGAAACGCCAGCCCTCCACCTCACCTACATGGTTCATGGAAACCTCGACGCTCTTACCCGCTATGAGCAGTACGCTCCGGAAATTCATAGGCGTGGATGTGGCGGGATAATAGTCTACCTCCACCCGGTCGAGCGCCACCCCGAACGGCAGCGTCCCCTCCCCGGGTCCGGAAGTCTTGTCGAAACGGTTCGTCGCGGCAGAACCTTCGGTCAGCGTGAGGGTGCCCTGTATACCGAAGAAATGAGTGACAATTGCCCCGGCCAATATGACGGCCAGGGCAATGTGAAGAATTATCGTGAAAGGCTGCTTAATCATTGCTTTCTCAGCTTCATTACAGATAAAAGGAATGGGTCAGATCGCATCCACAAACTTGATTACCGCATCGCGGTCCGCCTTTGGAAGGGCACGGAACTTCTCCACTGAATAACGGGCGTCGCTCTCGGGAGAGAAACCGTGCCACATGATGGCCTCCAGAGCGGTTCGGGCACGGCAGTCATGCAGACGGTCAGCCGTTGGGCTACCCGTCACCTTACGGTGCAATCCGCGTCCCCATAGAGGCGTCGTGCGACACCATCCGCCACGTATATCGCTCGCCATGTGGAGCTTGTGCTGCACCATGTCGGTGTATGGCCATATTTTCTGATAGGGGTATCTCGGAAGCTCATTACCCTTGAAAAACTTGTTGGGATCTACCACATTGTCAGGACCGGTGGTCCATGAAGGACGGTGACAGTAGTCACACCCTATTTCCGCAAACAACTCCTTGCCGCGCACCACGTCCGGATCATCCACGTCGCGCACGGCCGGCACTGCCAGACCGCGGTGCCACACCATGAAGTCCGTGTATTCCTCATCTGTCATCTCCTCGTCAAGATTCCTGTCGGTCAGATATGCGTAAATTCGCTCCTCCATCGTGCCGTTCCAATAGGCAGGATGCTTCTTCATTGGGTCGATTCGCCCGATATATTTCTCGAAGCCCGCCTGCACATCCGGATCCTTGGATGAATAGAGGGCATACGTACCGGCGGCATCGAGATAGTGATACCGGCGGTCGGAACGGGTGACGTTGGTGATATTCCAGATGGCGTTGGCACCCGCCGCATCCTGGAGAGGGCCGCGGGATAGGGCGTAAGTGAAGCGGCGCACGAATCCCGTGCCATCTCCCTGAAGGGAATTGACATAGAGTCCGGTCCAGGCGCCGTTACTGTAGAAAGCCGGATTAAGACCGTTCTGCATCAGGCCGTCCGCCTCCTCGCGCCTGTACTGCGCGAGAATATCCTCCTCCGTTATAGCGTCAAGAAGTCCCGTGCCGTACACTCCGATTGTCGATTCCAGCTTCACGGCGTAGCGTCCGGGGAGAGTGTACCCCTGCCCCACCACGTATATGGCATCCTCGGGCATGGTGACTTCGGGATATTGCAGCTCGTATGTCTCCCCGTCGGGGAGGGTATTGTTCCAGTCATCTACGGCATTGATCCAGCGCACCTTGATTTTAGACTCATCCACAGGAGCTTTGAAGGGAGCCACGGCATGACTTTGCGGCATTCCGGCCAGCCAGCTCACATATCCCTCCGTGTCGGGATCATAGACCACGAGCAGACAGCCGTTGCCTATTTCGTTGGTGTTGAACGCCCCCTCGGGCACACGCGCGCCATGTCCGTAGTTAGGATGGCAATGCAGACACGAAGTGCGGATATACACCGGCCCGAGACCGTTTCTTACCCCCTCCTGATTGGTCATGAAAGGTTTCTCAAACAGTGCCTCCCCATTCTTGAAAGACTGATAGAGTCCCTGTCTCTCTATCGCGGGAGCGGGCTGTTCGAATGCATTGGAGGTGCTCAGGAGTGTCGTGCCCAGTTCGCCTCC
Source organism: uncultured Porphyromonadaceae bacterium (assembly GCA_947174995.1). Taxonomy (GTDB): domain Bacteria; phylum Bacteroidota; class Bacteroidia; order Bacteroidales; family Muribaculaceae; genus Lepagella. Next base: position 12,148 of record CAMWLC010000054.1, on the reverse strand, counting down.
CGCATAAAACCATTCGGGGAGGTCCTTGCCGTCTGCCGAAGGGTCATCCTTGATTACCTCATCGGAACACGCGCCGAAGCCCGCCGCAATGAGGGCGAGCGTCAGCGCATTAAAAATATCGGTTGGTTTCATTGCTGAATTTTTGAGAACTAATTATCGGCGGCCCGTGATGACGTTCATGGCATCCTCCAGAGCCCCTACAAGTATATCACCGGCGGCATGCATGGCCTCCTCGCTAAGGGTGCCCGCCGCATTTTTCGCGAAAGGTTCGGGAATCCTCTCTATGGCGGCAATAGCGTTGTCTATGGCCTCGCGGACAGCGGCGTCAGCCTCCGGATTTTTCTCCTTCACGTAGTCGCTCACGGAGGCATCTCCGGAGCGGCTGCCAAGATATGCGTTCCTGACGGACCGGATATTGTCGGCGAAATCCTCTATCGAATTGAGGGAATAGGGCGACTCGATGTAGTTCTTGTCTTCTGTGGAGGATCCGAGATGCGGACGTCCTATCTTGGTATTCCCCACCTCATCGGCGATGTCGATACAACCCTGGAGAATCTCCTCGGCTGCCTCCTGATAGGTCTTGAAACGGGAACCGGCCAAACCGGCATTTTTCATTTCGCGCCCGTAGTCTTCTCCGTAATCGAGTTCAGCCTCTTCAAGAATCTCCCTTTTGGCGGAGCTCAGGGTGTCGATTCCGGCCCAGCAGGCTTCCAGGCAAACGCACTGCTGACACAGATCCTCGGCCACGGCCACGAGATACTCCATTTCTTCCGAAGTGTAGTCGATGTAATGTACCAATGCGCTGTTCTCATCGGCACTTAGCTGGAAAAGCATGTATTCCACAGCATGGAAACCGATCAGGCCGTAGCCGCCATTGTTTTCCAGAGACCAGCTGCTGCCGTTGCGTATCTGCGTCAGCAGAGTCTCCATAGCCGCCTTGTCAAGAGGCCACGAGTCGATGTGGGGGTCGATATTGTGGTTGGCGGCGGGACCGAAGAGGAAGGCCTCGCTCAGCTCCCAGTTCTTGCGTGCACGTTTCCACGCCTCGCCGGCAGCCTTGATGTCTGACGTGGCAAGAGTGCCGGCGGCATGTTTCTCCTGCATGGCCAGACAGAGGTCACGCAGTTCCACCGCCGCATCCGCCATCGCGGCGTAGGTGGGGAGCACCGTATGGTCCACATAGTCCTCGACGGCTTTCTTCAAAGCCTGTTCCTTAGCGGAGAGAGTCCCGGGAGCGGGTGTCGGGTCATCCTCCTTGCTGCAGCTGAAGCAGAGTAGGGCTATGAACGACAAGATGAATAGATTTCTAAGTTTCATAATGTATTATTATAAGTAGTTCTGAAAAATTAAACGATACTTGTTTTAAAGCAGTTCTTGAAAAATCTTGAACCATAAAATTTGCTGTTTTTGGCCGCTTTGAGCTTGTCATTCAGTCGAATACATACGTATTCTCCCTCATTCCGCACTCAAATCGCCTCAAAAACATCTAAATTTTATGTGTTCATTTATTTTTCAGAACTACTTATTGGTTATCAATTCTTTCATTTAAACCATCCCACGTATGCGATCCCGATGTTGACCGCCGGCTCATTATTATACTTATGGCCCAATATGCCGTAGGAGTAATCGGCCTTCACCACAATCTGCGGGATAGGAAACCAGTTGATGCCCGCCGTGATCTTCTGACGGCCGCACCAGTCAAGCGATGTGCCTGACTCCATGCGGGCCATGGAATCATACCAGTCATATCGGCCGAAAACATAGAATTTCTGTCGGTCACTATTCATTCGCGGTATGAGCCCGAAGATGTTGTAACCCGCTTCCACACCGACGGCCATTGCATCAGATGCTACTTCCTGCCGCTTCGATGTGGAGTTTTTCGACATGGAAATATTGAATCTGCTGATATGGGCCGCATCGCCGAGATGCCCCCAGTTGCCGTAGCCCCTCACGAGCCAGTTATGGTCGTCATACTTGAAATCCACCGAAAGGATGCTGACAGTGCCCCGGATGCCGTCATTCTTGCTTGACTCCGTGGGGTATAGGGTGTTGCGGAAGGAATTGCCGACATATCCGCTGATTCCCCAGCGCAGACCTTTCACGCTGCGGTTGTCCACACGCGCCGCAAAAGCGTAGTTGTTGGCTATCTTGAACTCGAAGGGTGAGGCCGAGCCGTCATGTATCCACGTGCTGTTACCGAAGCGCTCGGAATCCAACCCCGGAAGGAACATTGCCATGTAATCCCATTTCCCGGCGGTGCCTCCTACCGAGACAGACACTTCATGCCATGTGCAGGGCATGATGGTATTCTCTCCCTCGGGACGGTAGACACCGAAGAACTGGTTGGGTTCGTGGTGGGCGTTGGTAGCTCCTACAGGCACTACCTGCATCCCGACCCTCAGCCTCAGCTGGGGGAGAAAGACTTTCTGGATGTAGAACTGCTCCAGGGCCACCTCTCCCCCTCTCTCCACTTCCGTCTCATATTCTCCTGCTTCCTCGGTCTCTATTTCCACAGCCGCCTCCGCGCCACCGTGCTCGAACTCGATCTCGGATGAAAAAGACCATCCCTTTCCGAAGTCATATCCGAGATAGATCACCACGTGGGGCAGGTCGAAACGTCCGTGGCTCGCCCCCTCGCGGTAGCGTCCCGGCTCGGTGTATCTGAGATAATTGTCACTGTAGAAATTCCTCGACATGGCCACTTCTCCGTATCCTCCCACATGAAGACGATCCCAGAGGGAGATTTTTTTACCGGCTCCCGCAAGAGCTACGCTGTCAGCCTTGGTGAAAACAGCGGGAGCGTCGGAATCGGACAGATTGCCGGACGCCATGCAGGGAAGCGCGGAGCATACGGCTGCGGTGGAGAGAAGAAAACGGGTCACAATGCTGGTAGTCATGGTAGTGAATTTTTTCGAGTGCAAAATTACTTCAGGATGCCACCCGGTACAATACCATAATTTTGGTAAATTCCGCTGTAGTTTTCACTCTTTATGAACTTTATAAGCCCCTCACGGCACCATGTAATACCCTATTTCAGTTATATCGTAACAAATTTAGCTTTTTTCATCGCCTGTTTCAGACACTTTGCCCCCTCCGCGCGTTTTATCTAATAGAATAATCAATTCAAGACACAGGAAAACAGTTTTAAGGTATAATTATCGATATAAGACATGGGAAAGAAACAACTCGCCATCCTGCGCAATGATCCCTGGCTGGAGCCTTACGCTCCCGCCATCGAGGGGCGCCATCAGGATGTGGTCCGCAAACTTGAGGAACTAACCGCCGCCACTCACGGCTCTCTCTCCGATTTCGCCAATGCCTACAAGTATTTCGGGCTTCACCGCAATGCGGACGGCAGCTGGACTTTCCGCGAATACGCCCCCAATGCTAAGGCAATCTGGCTCATCGGCACGTTCAACGACTGGCTCGAGGACGACCGCTATCTCCTCTCCCCTCTGGGCGACGGCACATGGGAGATAAACCTCCCCGCCGACGCTCTTCATGACGGCGACCTCTTCAAGATGCTCGTCACCTGGGAGGGGGGCCAGGGGGAGCGTATCCCCGCCTACGCCCGCCGCGTGGTGCAGGACGACAACACCAAGATATTCTCCGCCCAGGTCTACGCCCCGGAGCATCCTTACGAGTTCAAGGTGAAGAATTTCAAGCCCGACACCAAGCCCCTGCTTATTTATGAGTGCCACATCGGCATGGCCCAGGAGGAGGAGAAGGTCGGCTCTTACGAGGAGTTCCGCACCAAGACGCTCCCCCGCATAGCAAAGGATGGCTACAACGCCATCCAGATCATGGCCATCCAGGAGCACCCCTACTACGGCTCCTTCGGTTATCACGTCAGCAGTTTCTACGCCGCTTCAAGCCGCTTCGGCACTCCCGACGACCTGAAACGCCTCATCGACACGGCCCACGAGATGGGTATAGCAGTCATAATGGACATTGTGCACTCCCACGCCGTGAAAAACGAGGTGGAGGGCCTCGGTCGCCTCGACGGCAGCTACGACCTCTATTTCCACGGAGGCGACCGCCGCGAGCATCCGGCATGGGACTCCCTGCTCTTCGACTACGGCAAGAACTCCGTGCTCCACTTCCTCCTCTCCAACTGCAAGTTCTGGCTTGAGGAATACAAATTCGACGGATTCCGTTTCGACGGCGTGACCTCCATGCTCTATTACGACCACGGCCTCGGCAAGGCCTTCGGAGGCTACGGAGATTATTATGACGGAGCCCAGGACACTGACGCCATCACATATCTCACCCTGGCAAACATCCTCATTCACGAGGTTGACCGCCACGCCATCACCATTGCCGAGGAGATGAGCGGTATGCCCGGCCTCGCTGTGAAATTCGAGGATGGAGGCATCGGTTTCGACTACCGCATGGCTATGGGCGTGCCAGACTACTGGATCAAGATGATCAAGGAGAAGAAGGATGAGGACTGGCACCCCACATCCATCTTCTGGGAGCTCACCAACCGCCGCGCCGATGAGAAGACCATCTCCTACTGCGAGAGCCATGACCAGGCGCTCGTGGGCGACAAGACAATCATCTTCCGCCTCATCGACAAGGAGATGTACTGGCACATGATGGATGGCGACAACAATTTCACCGTGGAGCGCGGCATGGCCCTGCACAAGATGATACGCCTCGTGACACTCGCCACAATCAACGGCGGCTACCTCAACTTCATGGGCAACGAGTTCGGACATCCGGAGTGGATCGACTTCCCGCGCGAGGGCAACGGTTGGAGCTACAAGTATGCACGCCGCCAGTGGGACCTCGTGGACCGCGAGGAACTCAAATACAAGTATCTCAACCGCTTCGACAATGCAATGGTGGAGACCGTCTCCGGCGTCTACAACTTCCAGGCCGATGTGGTGGACAAGCTCTGGGAGAAGGATGACGACCAGGTGCTCGCTTTCCGCCGGGGAGATCTTATCTTCGTCTTCAACTGGAATCCCGTCAAATCTTTCGAGGGGTACGGTTTCCTGGCCCCCGCCGGTGAGTATGAGGTGATTCTCGACAGCGACGCCACGAGCTTCGGCGGCCACGGCCTGGTGGATGATAAGGTACACCACTTCACGATGCCCGATCCCCTCTACGAGCCCTCAGGCAAGGGATGGCTGAAGATGTATCTGCCGGCGCGCACGGCCCAGGTGCTCCGCATGGTACGCCCCGCTCCCGGGAAAGCTACCGCGAAGAAACCGGCTGCAAAGAAAGCTCCTGCGAAAAAGTCCGCCACCAAGAAAAAAGCCTGATATATGTCTGCGAAAAAAATCGTGATAGCCATCGACGGCTTCTCCTCTTCGGGCAAGAGCACCATGGCGCGTCAGTTGGCACGCCGCATAGGATACGTCTACGTTGACAGCGGGGCGATGTATCGCGCCGTGACTCTCCACGCATTGCGCGGAGGAATAGTCAACCCCGTCTCGGGGGTTGACCGCCCCCGCCTCATAGCCGATCTCCCCTCCCTCGCCATAGGATTCGCTCTCCAACCCGACGGCTCGCAGCACACCACCCTCAACGGCGAGGATGTGGAAAAGGAGATCCGCACGATGGAGGTCAGTTCCTGGGTCAGCCCCGTGGCCGAGATTCCGGAGGTGCGCCATCGCCTGGTGGCCCTCCAGCAGGAGTATGGCCGCGACAAGGGCATAGTGATGGATGGTCGCGACATCGGCACTACGGTGTTTCCCCACGCCGAGATGAAGGTGTTTGTCAACGCCTCCCCCGAGGTGAGGGCGGAGCGCCGCTACAAGGAGTTACAGGAGAAGGGTACCCCCGTATCATACGAGGAGGTGCTCGCCAACGTGCGTGAGCGCGATCATATCGACTCCACACGTGCCGAGTCCCCCCTTCGCCAGGCGGAGGACGCTTTCGTGCTCGACAACGACCGGCTCACACGCGAGCAGCAGCTCGACACCCTCCTGAAACTTTTCGCCTCGCGCTCCGGTGCGGATGCCGCCACGGATAAATAACAGCTCTTTCAAAATGGCAAAAATTGAAATAGACTCCGGTTCGGGATTCTGCTTCGGCGTGGTGACGGCGATACGCAAGGCGGAGGAGGAGCTCGACAAGAGCGGTACACTCTACTGCCTGGGAGACATCGTGCACAACGCCGGAGAGGTGGAGCGCCTGCAGCGCAAGGGACTCGTGACCATCACCCATGCCGACCTTGAAAGACTGCACGACGTCAAGGTGCTCCTCCGTGCCCACGGCGAACCACCCTCCACCTACGAGACGGCCCGCAGAAACAATATCGAGATCATCGACGCCACCTGCCCCGTGGTGCTTCAGCTCCAGCGGCGCATCAAGACCACTTACGATGAATCAGCGCAAAACTCCCTCCCGCCGCAGGAATCCGCGTCCGGCTCCAAGGGTCCTCTGATCCTCATATACGGCAAGATAGGCCATGCCGAGGTGAATGGCCTCGTGGGGCAGACCAACGGCGAGGCCGTGGTGATACAGGACATCTCCGCCCTCGACACCCTCGACCTTGACCGCGACATACGTCTCTATTCGCAGACCACCAAGTCGCTCGACGGCTTCCGCGAGATAGTGGCCGAGATTCAGCGGCGCAAGAAACATGGTGATTTCAAATGGTATGACACTATCTGCCGCCAGGTGTCGAGCCGTATGTCGAAGATGCGCGAGTTCGCCGCTTCGCACGATGTGGTGGTCTTTGTCAGCGGAGCGAAAAGCTCAAACGGCAAAGTGCTCTTCGCCCAATGTCTGGAGGTCAATCCGCGCACCCATCTCATCACCGACGAGACGGGTGTGGAGGCGGAATGGTTCGAAGGCGCCGAGACCATAGGAATATGTGGCGCCACATCCACGCCGCGCTGGCTCATGAACGCTGTGGCGGAGCGTATAGACTCCCTTATCAATCACGAGGATGGGACTGCTGACAGAGAGTGAGGAGACGCGTGATATGCGTTTCATGGCCGAGGCCCTGAAGGAGGCATGCCTCGCCGCCGAGGAGGGGGAGGTGCCCGTCGGGGCGGTGATAGTGGCCGGCGGACGCATCATAGCGCGTGCCCATAACCTCACGGAACGCCTCTGCGATGTGACGGCCCACGCCGAGATGCTCGCCATCACCGCCGCCCAGAACCATCTCGGCGGGAAGGTGCTTCCGGACTGCACGCTCTACGTCACCGTGGAGCCCTGCCCCATGTGTGCCGGCGCCCTCGGCTGGGCGCGCCTCAAACGTATCGTCTGGGGTACGGACGATCCCCGGCGCGGCTACCGCTCCGTCACGGCCCCCGGCAAGACACCTCTGCATCCCAAGACGCTCGTCACTACCGGCATCCTCGCCGATGAGGCCCTGACGCTGCTCCGCACCTTTTTCCGCTCCCGCAGACCCTGATACCACCCCTCTCTGCCCCGACCCGACAGAGGTTTACTCCGAAAAATGTTACAATTTTGAAATATTTTTGTTTCAAAATTGTAACATTCGCACTTTTTTGTTAATTTTGCGCCATAAGCCAATCTCTCGGGGGCAGCGTGCCATGCGTCTGCCGTCGCTTATTTCCGGATTTTATGGACAATGAACTTAATGACAAAATAAGAGCTTCTATCATCGGCTACGCCATTGGAGACACTCTCGGAAAGGGAACGGAATTCATGACCAAACCCACCGTGCGCTTGCGCTATCCGCACGGTCTGCGCACATTCGGCGGCATAATCCGCGATGCGCACCGAAGCCAGTGGGCCCCCAATGAGTGGACCAATGACACCGAAATACTCCTCCTCATGGCCCGGACAATGACCGAGGCCCAATCACTTGACATCCATTCCCAGGCCGCTATGCTCAAGAAATGGTATGAAAGCCACATTTATGAGGTGGGTTCGACGCTCAGATGGGTGCTCTCGCAGGAGGATTACCTCGATGATCCCCACGGGGCTGTCGCCCGCGTGTGGGGCCGGATGGTCACTCTCGAAGCCAACAACGAAGCCCTCGGCCGCGTGATGCTCGCCGGGATGTGGCCCGGCGACGAATACGCCCGCAAGGCCACGGACATCTGCCGTCTCACCCACTGCGACCAGCGATGCGTCAGCACCGCCCGGATTATCGCCGAAGTGGCCCACAGTCTCCTATGGGACAACGAAACTCCCGATTTCGATACGCTCGCCTCCATGAGTCATGACACCGACGAGCGTACCCTCCCCTATGTAGAGGCCGCACGTCAGAGAGGAATTGACCAACTCGAACTCGATGACCCCGAAACCTTCTGGTACGCCCGCAAGACCATGGCCTGCGCTCTCTGGGCCCTCTGGCATTGCGGCTCCATGGAGGAGGCCCTCTACAAAATCGTGGACGAAGGGGGCGACGCCGACACCAACGCCGCCCTCGCCCTCGGTCTGCTCGGCCTGCGCTACGGCTCCAAGGCCCTCCCCGAATATCTGCAGGGCGAACTTCTAAACCGTGACCGCCTCGAACAGACAGCCGACGCCCTCTCCACACTCTTTCTGTCCCAAAAAAATGCATAAGGAATGGGTCGTTCCAAAGTTTCATCATGGATTGAGGCCACACGTCCGCGCACACTCCCCGTAAGCATCGCCGGAGTACTCGCCGGATGCGCCGTGGCCAATTTCTACCGCTCTTTCCATTGGCTCCCCGCCATCATCTGCCTCCTCTTCGCCCTCGGCGCGCAGATAGTCAGCAATTTCGCCAACGAATACTACGACTTCAAGAGCGGCATCGACTCCAAGGGGCGCGAGGGATTCCGGCGCGGCGTGACGGAAGGAGACATCTCGCCCAAGGCCATGAAACGCGCCACATTCTCCCTGCTGGCCCTCACGGGACTCATCGGCTGTTCCCTGATATACTGGGGAGGATGGTGGCTACTCCCCGTCGGTCTCCTCATAGCCCTCTTCGCCCTGGCATACAGCGCCGGGCCCTGGCCCCTCTCGCGTCACGGACTTGGCGATGTGGCCGTGATAATCTTCTTCGGCATCGTGCCCGTCATGCTCACAGCCTGGCTCCAGTGCGGCTCATGGACCCTCACCCAGCCCGGCGGGGACACGCAAATGTGGCTCACGGCCCTGCTCATAGGGATTGCCACGGGTATGATGGCCGACAATGTGCTTATCGTCAACAACTACCGCGACATGGATGCAGACCGCGCCGTGGGCAAGCGCACCACGGTCGTGATCTTCGGACGCAGGACCATGGCCATCGTCTACGCCCTCTTTTGGGTAATCGCCGCCATACTCATGATGATCGCCACAGACCCCGTGCTCCGAAGCTGGCGCATCGCCAACCTATGGATACCCTTCGGCTGCATGGCGGGATATTTCTACCGGAAACTCACGCAAAGCAGCGGCTCAAGCCTCAACGGCGTTCTCGCCCTCACGGCCCGCTTCATGCTCCTTAGCATCGTATATCTTCTAATCACTTCATTCTTCCGTCATTAGTCATGGCAGAATCACGCACTCCCGGGCGTGCCCCGTCGGCACGCACACAGACCCCTCTGACCGATGCCACCGGAAAACTCCCGCCGCGTGACACCGACCTGGAGGAAGTGGTAATAGGCGCCCTCATGCTCGAAAAAGACGCCTACATGAACGTCTGCGACCTCCTTACGCCCGATTCATTCTATGATCCCCGCAATCAGAAGATCTACGAGGCCATCACCACCCTCGGTCTGAACCAGCGCCCCATAGACATGCTTACCGTCACTGAGCAGCTGCGCCGCAACGGCACGCTCGAAGAGGTCGGAGGGGCAATTCACATCACGGAACTAACAGCCCGCGTCTACTCCGCGGCCAACGTGGAGTATCACGCCCGCATCATCGCCCAGAAATTCCTCGCACGGCGCCTCATCACCTTCGCCACACAGGTCGAGACCAAGGCCTTTGACGAGAGCAATGACATCGACGATCTCCTCCAGGAGGCCGAGGGACAACTCTTCGAGATCTCGCAGACACAGCTCAAGCGCGAGGTGACGCAGGTGGACCCCGTGCTCAACCTCGCCATCGAGCAGATTCAGACCGCCGCCAACGCCGAGTCCGGACTCTCCGGACTGCGCACGGGCTACACCGCCCTCGACAAAATGACGGCCGGATGGCAGAACTCCGACCTCATTATCATTGCCGCCCGCCCCGCCATGGGCAAGACAGCCTTCGTGCTCTCCATGGCAAAGAACATGACGGTGGACTACAACATTCCCACCGCCATCTTCACCCTTGAAATGGCCAACGTGCAGCTCGTGAAACGTCTGCTCAGCAACGTGGCCGATCTCGAAGGTGAGAAAATCAAAAACGGACAACTATCACCCGAGGAATGGGACCGCCTCAACACACGCCTCAAAACCGTATTCGGCGCCCCCCTCTATCTCGACGAGACACCCGGCCTGAGCATCACCGAACTGCGCACCAAGGCACGCCGCCTCGTCAGGGAACGCGGCGTGAAGCTCATCATGATCGACTATCTCCAGCTCATGAACGCCACAGGCATGAAACTCGGCAGCCGCGAACAGGAGGTATCCACCATCTCGCGCTCCCTCAAAGCCCTGGCAAAGGAACTCGACATCCCCATCATAGCCCTCTCGCAGCTCAACCGAAGCACCGAGACACGCGAGGACAAACGTCCCGTGCTCTCCGACCTGCGCGAATCCGGAGCCATCGAGCAGGACGCCGACATCGTCTGCTTCATCCATCGCCCGGAATACTACACCAAAAGCGGCGAAGACGCCAACGGAAACGACATCCGCGGACTTGCCGAACTCATCATAGCCAAACACCGCAGCGGCGCCGTGGGCGACGTGAAACTCCGTTTCGTATCTAAATTCGCGAGATTTGAAAACTGGGAAGAGGGCTACAACGCCGTCCAGAACGCCCTCTCGGGCATGAAACCCATGCAATACGAATCGCGCATGAACCGCGACACACCCGGCACCCTGACACCGGGACCCGATCTCTCACCCGGATCCAATCTCTCACCCGGACCCGATCTCTCACCCGGACCGGGAGAATCCGATTATCCCTTCTGAACCACGCAAACCCACCGGGATTCTCTCTCCCCCCACCCAAACCCAGATACATGGATTCACTTACCAATGACCACCGTGTTCGCAGGTCCGCGGCAGCCTTGCGACAGGTTGACAAGGGTCTCTACCCTACGGCATCCGTAATAATCGCGGTCTACAATCATTTCAACTGGCTGCGGCTGATCCTGGACGCGCTGAGACACCAGAGCAACATGGATTTTGAGGTAGTAATAGCCGATGACGGCTCCGATGCAGAGACAGTGGATGCAATACACCGCTATATGGCCACCTATCCGGAATTCCCCGTCATCCACTCCTGGCATACGGACCAGGGATGGAGAAAGAACACCGCCCTGAACAAAGCCATCGCCTCCTCAAAAGGGGAATACCTTATCTTTGTAGATGGAGACTGTATTCCTCATCCGCGGTTTGTGGATGACCATCTTCGCTTGAGAAAAAAAGGAGTCGTAATCGGCGGGAGAAGAGTGGACATTACTGAGTCGGTCAGCCGGATGGTGGAAAACTGGTCTGCGCTGCCGCAAAACTATTTCAATATTGTAAGGAAAGCGATGCTCAGATATTTTCGGGAAGAAGACTTCTTCACATCGCTCAAACAACTTCGTCATTTGGTGCATTATCCCTTTATCGCAGGCAAACCGCTCCCATTGAAGAAACACGGAATGTTGGGATGCAACATGGGCATGTATCGTGAAGACCTTATGAAAATAAACGGATTCGACGAAAGATACCTTGCTCCCGGCATCGGCGAAGACACGGATCTCGAAGTACGACTGAGCAATGCCGGCATCCCGGTCCTGCGCTCACCCAGGTACGCCCTGATGATACACCGGCATCACGCGCGACTTCCCCTCGATAGCCCCGACAACGTAGCACTACTCCGCGCAGCCATCGACAATAAAACGACCCGGACCCCCTACGGCCTGATCTCTCCCCGATAACTCTGCATACTCCAATCTTGACGATATTGTCAGAGTTATCAGAGTTATCAGAGCTATCTGAGTTATCAGAGTTATCAGAGCTATCTGAGTTATCAGAGCTATCTGAGTTATCAGAGCTATCAGAGCTATCAGAGCTATCAAAAAGCAGCCCCGATAGCTCTGATAACTCTGATAACTCTGACAGCGCCC
>CAMWLC010000053.1 GCA_947174995.1 uncultured Porphyromonadaceae bacterium | reverse complement strand
TCTCAGCACGCTACCCATACCCCAATTGGGGGAATTAACTGAATATCCCTAAGTAGTTCTCAAAAATTAATGAATACATAAAACTTGGATGTTTTGGGTTATACGCCGTATTTTCAGTACACAATTCTCCATATTTCATGCTGACGTGGTACGCCATGTCCCTACAATATGCTGATATTCAATGAGAAATATTGGGGCATCGCGTGCGATGTCTTCAAATTTATTTTGTATATGTACTGTTTATTTGGCTTATGCTTATCTTATGCCATGATGAATGAAAAATTTTTCGGGGGATTTTTTGGCGGGCCGTGGATTTTTTGCTAACTTTGCGGCGGTCGGATGGCCGGGATGCTCCGGTGTTGCGGTCTGCGGCCACGAGACACATTATATTAAAATATTAAAAGCGTATATCCGCGCTGATTCTTGGCTATTGGAAATTCTCGCAAAATTTTCTGTCTAAGTCAAGGGTTGAGCAACGGTAGACGCCCCTTTGGATATGTAGCTATCGGCTCAGGGAGCTTTGTCTGTTACGGGCAAAGCCCGTTGGGCCGGATGCATATACATTGCGTGGGCTTCTGGCGTTGCCGTCCGACTTAGACAGGCAATGCGAGAAGCCTCCAATAGCAGGACGGTAACAGATACAGATTCCTGCGCTTTTTTTCGTACTTACTTTTGCAATAGCCGAAGAGGGGAATCCGGAGGCTGACCTGAAGAAATGAAACGACTAAAGCAAAACCTCCGGCGCATGGCAGCTGTCGCGGCCATGCTGACCATCCTGTTGGCGGCTACCCTCCCCGCCGGCGCAAAACTCCACTACCGAGGCTTCGTCGAGGGCGGAATCGGAGTGAATATCGTGTCAGGAAGTGATCAGAGTAACCTCGAAAGCACGGGCGGTGGAGCAGCTCTTGGATATGTGTTTGCGACCACACACGGCATCCAGCTTCAGAAAAACTTCATCGGTATCGGTTTCGGCATAACTCCGGCATACTGGGCGATAGGAAAAACTTCTCCTGACAATACTGAATATGACTACGATCTCGGTCGCCTGTCCAACCTTTCGTTTCCAGTCTACGCTGCCTGGAGATATGATTTCTTCGGCCAAAGTATCTTTAATCAGGATGTATGGAATCCATATATAGGTGCCAAAATCGGTCTCTTTCTCCCTATTGGTAGCACGAAGGAAGTAAAGTATATGTATAATGGTTATAGCGGTTGGCGGTCAGAATCAGAGCAATGGCTTGGCGAGTTGGGTTACTACTGCCCTATATATATTGCTTTGGATTTTGGTCTGAGAAAGAAGATCTCGTCCACTTCAGGCATTTCACTCGGATTAACATTGCAGTCATCTGCTAATGGCCAAGGCCTAAGTTTTTGGAGCGAACCTGATGGTCAATTCGGCTTATCCATCCTCGCCAAAGTCGGCATAGACTTCTAAGTCAGTGTAGAATGAATCGTATTGCAATATTTGCTGCCGCGCTTGCGGTCGCACTGCCTGCCATCGGCAACAATTCAATGGTGCTCAATGGCGTGAAATACACCATTGAGGGTGACGGCACTGCCACTGCCTCCGCAGTGAAGTCAAAAGACCCGAAGCTGAAGACTTTGCAGATTCCCACCCTACTAAATGTCAACAATTTAAGCATTTTCGTAACCCGTATAGCTAAAAACGGCTTCAAAGATTGTCCAAATCTTCAAAGCGTCATACTGCCCAACTCCATCAAACATATCGGAGCGGATGCCTTCTCCAACTGCAAGATGCTTGAGACAGTCGTTCTGCCGGACGATGCGACCGTAGAGATTCTTCCGGCCAATTTCGGCACGGGTGGCAACGGGCCGTTCAAGGGGTGCGTGAAACTCACCACTATCCGCGGCAACAATTCCACTCTGCCCGAATATGTGCTGACCCTGGCTCTGAAAGACTGTTATGACGTGCCATTCGCTTATAACGCCAATACGGGTGACAGCAAGATACTGAGCGCCATCTACTCGAATGACACCAGTGCGGTTCCACCGTTTTCACAGTTTGCCGAATGGAAGGTGAGACATCCCATGGAGATATGGGAGAAACGCAAGCCTTACGAGAGTGCTGAGCAATATATGCAGCGTGTCACCGATGCGAGCCGCGAGGCGAAGCTGAAGGAGCTGCTGGCGCAGGCGCACGAGGAGTATCTGACGCAGTATGCGCCTCCGGGGATCTCCGGTACGGTGGAGTATTATGACCCGGATTACAATGTGTTTACTATCGACACGCACTCTTTCGGAGAGATCTATGCCAAGGTGCCGAAGGATGAGGCGGAGGCTTTCCGCAAGCGTTGGAACGCGGTGCGCCTTATGCCGCGCTTCGGTATCCTCGGCGACCGCCTGGCGGTGCTCTCCTGCACGTTCAGCCTCGACGGCAAGAGCTACGAGTCGGAGTCAACCTACACCGACGAGACCGAGTCGGGCTACAAGAATATGCTTCGTCCCCTCTCCGAGCTGTTAGCTGAGAATACGGTGGGAGACTCGGCGGCTCCGGCCCAGGCGGCTCCGGCCCGTCCGGCGAAGAGGGTGATCGACCAGGTGGATCTCAAGATACCGGCCACCGGGGTGAAGGATAACCGTACTTTCGCCCTGGTCATCGGCAACGAGCATTACCAGGGGAGCATCAAGGGGGTGGCCTACGCGGCCAATGATGCGGAAATCTTCGCCAAGTATTGCCGCCGCACGCTCGGACTCCCCGAGGCGAATGTGAAACTGCTGACGGATGCCACTCTCGGACAGCTCACGAGCGCGATAGAGGAGATAAAAAACAAGGCGAAGGCCCTCAAGGGGAATGCCCGAATCATCTTCTACTATTCGGGCCACGGCAAACCGGATGACAATGACCGCCAGGCATATATGGTGCCCGTGGATGCCTCCCCTTACAGCAACCGCACCAACTATTCGCTCAGCGAGCTTTACCGCGAGCTTTCACAGGCCGATGCGCAACTCGTGACGGTGTTTCTTGACGCCTGTTTCTCGGGAGCGACGCGCAACGACGATATGCTCGTGGCGGCACGGGCCATGAGACAGGTGCCCCGCGAGGAGACGCCGTTAGGCAACATGGTGGTCTTCACCGCCGCTTCCGACGCGGAGACGGCCTACCCCATAGAGGCGAAGAGCCACGGCGTGTTCACGTATGCGCTGCTCGACAAGCTCCAGACCTCGGAGGGGAAGGTGAGCCTCGGCGAACTGGCCGACCACATCACGCGCTCCGTGACCGACATATCGCTTTCGGCCAACAGGCCGCAGAATCCCAAGGTGCTGGTATCGCCCTCCCTGACGGACTGGTCCGCAATCCGTCTGCGCAAGTGACCATGATGAGGCTGAACTTCCCGGTCATCGCGCTCCTCCTCCATGTCCCGGTCCTTTCGGCACAAGACATGGAGGGGGTGCGCGCTTTTTCCGGCGCGGTGCCCGTGGCCGGAGAGGGCATCTATTACCTCGAGGGGAGGGACAATCTCGAGTATGCGCGGTCGATGGCCATACAGGCGGCGCGCGCCGATGCCATCGGGAGGGCCTTCGGCACCGCGGTGACGGCCTCCTCACATTCGGCCATCGACTATGTGTCTGACGGCGGGGAGCGCAACAGTTTCTCGTCGGTGATGAAATCCCTGCAACGGGGTGTCTGGGTGAGGGACATAGAGGAGCCGAAGGTGGAGACGTTTCTTGACGGTGACGGCTCTTTCGGGTTCAAGGCATCGGTGCGGGGACTGGCGCGCGAACTGAAGTCCATTCCCGTGGAGACGCGGGGACGCGTGCTGACGGGTGACCGGACGAGGGGAGCGACACCTCACGAGGCGGACCGCCTCAGGGTGGGAGAGGAATTCTATTTCAGTTTCAAAGCGGCCTCGGACGGATGGTTAGCGGTGTATATGTGCGATGAGGACGGCACGGTGTACAGGGTGGCGCCGACCGTGCGATCCGGGCTTGGGGTGATACCGGTGACGGCTGATGTGACGGTGGTGGTCAGGGACGATTATCTCAAGAATGTGGCCGACATCCGGGATGCCGGGGAGAGGGAGGTGTATAACAGGGTGATGTTTATTTTTTCGCCGACACCTTTCACGCTCCCCTTGAGCACGGATGCCGATGTAGCTTCGGGGATACCTCCGACGATGGATTACGACCGCTTTCACACCTGGCTTCAGGAGATGGCCGTGGCCGACGAGCATTTCACGGTCAGCTGGCAGACTATAAGGATTCGGCGTCCATTGTAGGGACGCGATTAATCGCGTCCCTACTGGAACCATAATCGATGTTGGGGCGTTATATTTTAAATAATGAATTAATAACCAAAATACAAGTAAGATTATGACTGTCGAATCTATCGGCACTTGGGCCGGTGAGGTCTACAAGGCCCTTGATGCCGCTCCGGGCAGGATGCTCGGACTGAAAGAGGTGAAGAAAGCCACCAAACTGAAAAAAGACCAGCTCATGTCAGCCTTCGGATGGTTGGCACGCGAGGGGAAACTCGTCCTCTCCACTGAAGATGAGGATATCGTTGCAAAGCTCGTGTAAGCGCATATCCATAACGAAAGGAAAATAACAGCGCCGTAGGAATCAGATTCCTACGGCGCTGTTATTTTCGGGTCAAACCGAATGATATATAAGGAAGACATCGCACGCGATGTCACTACTTTCTGAAGGGTACAGACCAGATCACCCGCACGGGGACGGGCTGGCCTCCGAGGCGGCCGGGCACCCACGACGGCATCAGGGCCAGTACACGCATCGCCTCGTTGTTGAGCGTGGTCTCCACGCCCTTTATGACCTTGATGTGAGACACGCTGCCGTCGGCATTGACCACGAAGGAGCAGGTGACACGCCCCTCCACTCCACGGCGGTAGGCCTCGCCGGGATATGTGCGGTGGGTGTTGATGAAGGTGACGAGTTCGCCGTCGCCGCCGGGAAAGGATGGCTTGTCGGTGACGTAGTCATATTCAAACACCTCGCGGTAACAGCGGCGGCCGTCGGATGAGATGCCGTTGGAGACGCGAATGGTCTGTGCAGTGGCTCCCGACACTGCGGCAATAAGGAGGAGAAAAAGGGATATGTGGCGTGAAAGGCGCGTATACATGATGAGTCTTCAGTCGTATTGGTGTTGCAAATTTAAGTCCATCGCGGCAAATACGCAATACCCCGGGGGCTCTCACGGGCCGGATTTAGAATAGTTTTGCATTTTTTCACATTCAGAGGCAGGAGGTTAAAATACACTTCCCAATATCTCGTTATATTCATGATGAAATCTACGACTTCCATACGATATACATTATCCATGCTTCCGGTGGTGGCCATGCTGCTTGCCGCAGTGACGGCCCGGGCCCAGGATGGCTCCAACGCATACAGTTTCCTCGAAATCCCCACTTCATCTCACGTGATGGCGTTGGGAGGAGGGGGAATAGCCCTGATTGACGATGACGTGGCGCTGGCGCAGGAGAACCCCGCGCTCATCGGAGCCGAGACCGACAGGCAGGTGGCCCTGGGATATATGCGCTGGTTCGGGAGCGCGAATTTCGCCTCCGTGCGGTTCGGTAATTCCGCCGGGGAGAGGGCCGGATGGGCGGCGGGAATCCGCTACCTGGGATATGGAGACATGACCTATACGGACGCGGACGGCACTCCGGGAGGGACATTCTCGGCGAGCGATGTGGTGGCCGAGGGCACCTACTCCCACGACTTCACCGACCGTCTGCGCGGCGGCATCAACCTCAAGATGGCATACAGCCACTACGAGCAATACAGTGCCTTCGCCATGGGCGTGGACCTCGGACTGAGCTATTACGACGATGAGAAACGGCTCTCGCTGGCCGTGGTGATGGCCAACGCCGGCGGACAGCTCAAACGCTTCAACGAGACCCATGACCGTCTCCCCTTCGACCTAAAGCTCGGATATATGCAGGGTCTGGGCTCCACCCCTTTCAGCCTGGCCATCACCGCCACTCACCTCACCAAGTGGAAACTCCCCTACATGAGCTACAATTCACAGGAGACCGAGGCCGCTCCCGAGGAGAAGCACGGGTTCGCCTCCGACCTCTTCAGACACCTTATTTTCGGGCTCCAGTATGCGCCTTCGGAACGATTTTACGCCGCCATCGGTTATAATTACAAGACCCGCACCGACATGGCGTCATATAGCCGGTCGTTCCTCTCGGGATGGTCAGCCGGTATCGGACTCAACGTCAAGGCTTTCCGTATCGGAGTGGCCTACGCCCAGCCCCATAGGGGAGGGACGAGCCTGATGCTGAACGTGGCCATGAACATCGGCGAACTGTTATAAGATGGCAAAGAAAAAGAAAACTTCCACATCCCCCGCCGCTCCTCTCACGGGCGACGAGCGCCACGGCATCGTGACGCGCAACACCGGGAGCGCCTACACCGTGCGCTTCGGGGACGGCTCCACGGCCAACTGCCGCATCAAGGGGAATTTCCGCATAAAGGGAATACGCACCACCAACCCCGTGGCGGTGGGCGATCATGTGACCGTACGCGCCGCCGCCGATGACGCCGACTACATCACGGCCGTCTCTCCGCGCCGCAACTACATCATACGCCGCGCCTCCAACCTCTCCAAGGAGAGCCACATCCTGGCCGCCAACCTCGACCTGGCCATCCTCGTGGCCACGTTGCGCGAGCCGGAGACCCCGCTGCAGTTCATCGACCGCTTCCTGGCCACAGCCGAGGCATACAACGTCACCCCGATGCTCGTGCTCAACAAGGCCGACACCTGGGATGACGACGACCGGCTACTCGGCGAGGCCGTCGCCACGCTCTACCGCTCCGTAGGATACGGAGTGCTGATCCTCTCAGCCCGCACCGGCGCGGGGCTGGATGAGCTCCGCGAGGCCACGAAGGAGAAAATCTCCCTACTCGCCGGAAACAGCGGCGTGGGGAAGTCGTCACTCATCAACGCCCTCGTTCCCGGCGCCGACCTGCGCACGGGGCGCATCTCGGCCATCCACCACACGGGGATGCACACCACCACCTTCTCCGAGATGATACCCCTCCCCTACGGAGGTGACATTATCGACATCCCGGGCGTGCGCGGATTCGGCACCATAGACTTCGCCCCGGAGGAGGTGTCGCATTTCTTCCCCGAGATATTCCGCATCGGGCGCGACTGCCGTTACGGCGACTGCCTGCACACCGGAGAGCCGGGATGCGCCGTGATTCCCGCCGTGGAGCGCCACGAGATCTCCGAAAGCCGCTACGCCTCCTATCTCTCCATCCTCGAAGAGGCCCGCGAGGAGGCCGGAGCCGACAAATACCGCAAGCCATTCTGATTTCACCAGACCACACAACCCTGACCTCATGCATCATCTAATACGTCCCGCCTGGCTCCGCATCCCCCTCAAGACGCTGATGTGGATCGTCATTGTGATTCTGCTTGTCCCGGTGCTGCTATACGTGCCTCCGGTGCAGACACTGGTGAAGAACATCGCCTGCCACATGGTGCGCGACAAGTCGGGCATGGACATCTCCATCGACCGTCTGCGCCTCCGATTCCCCCTCGACCTCACTCTGGAGGGGGTGAAGGTAATCGAGGCCACGGGTGACACGATGGCAACCGCCGGAAAGGCCGAGATCGACGTGAAGCTCCTCCCCCTGCTGAAACTCGATCTGCAACTGGAGAGACTGCGCCTCTCCGAGGGCTCATACCGCATGGTCTCGCCGGACTCCTCGATGATACTCCGCATAAAGGCCCGGCATCTCGAGGCGGACGACAAATCGTCGGTCAACCTCAAGAACATGCACATCCTCCTCAACGAGGCTACGCTGAGCGACGGCACGGTAAATCTCTACATGGACGTCTGGAAGAAGCAACCCTCGCCCGACACCACCTCGACGCAGATGCTCATAGAGGCACGCAAGCTGCGCCTCGACAATTTCACTTTCGCCATGTCCATGCTCCCGACAATCGACACGCTCACCTTCACGACCAAATCACTCGCCATCGACAACGGCCGCATCGACCTGACCAACAGCGTCATCACGGCCTCGCGTCTGGCGGCGGCCCGGGGTAATGTGGTGTATCTCACTCCCACGCCCGAATATGTGGCCGCGCATCCTGCTCCCGTCGACACTGTGTCGCTCCCCTCTCCCCCTATGGTGATCAGGGGTGACAGCGTGAGTCTTGACAATTTCAACGTGCTCTACGCCGTCAAGGGGGCGAAGCCCCTGCCCGGTTTCGACCCGTCATACATCAGTCTGAGCGGACTGTCGGCGGGGGTGAGGGATTTCTACAACGCGGCTGCCACGCTGCGCGTGCCCATACGTCGCCTCGAGGGCACGGAACGAAGCGGCCTGCGCATTACCGAAGGATACGGCGAAGTTGACATCGACTCCACGGGCCTGGCCCTGGAGGGTCTGCACGTGCAGACCCCCTGGTCGCGCATCGAGGCCACGGCGGGGCTCCCATTCGCCCTGATGCAGATGCAGCCCTCGGCTCCCCTCAATGTGGAGGCCAACGCCTCCATAGGCTGGCCGGACATCGAGGCCTTCATGCCCGCCCTGGCCACCTACACGCGCATGATGCCGCAGCGGCAGCCCCTCAACCTGCGTTTGCTCGCCTCGGGAGAGTTGGGCAACGCACGCATAGAGCGCTTCGACGCCGCCGTGCCGGGAGCCATATCACTGAGGGCTTCGGGCCGCGCAGCCAATGCCCTCGACATAAAGGCCCTCGACGCAGCCCTCGATTTCGAGGGGGAGCTGTCAGACCCCTCGTTGGCCAAGAGGATAGCAGGACTCGATATGTATGTGCCCTCCCTGAGCATAAAGGGAAAGGCCTCGGCACTGCGCGAGAACTACGGAGCCGAGTTCCGGCTCGTGACCTCGGCGGGAAATGTGGCGGCCAAGGGAAAGGTGGCCATGAACTCCGAGAGATATGACGCCAATGTAGACATAGACAACTTCAACGTGGCCCCCTTCGCCCCGGCCATGGGCGTGGGCCACGTCACGGCCCGCCTCACGGCCCACGGTGCGGGATTCAATCCCGAAAAAGCGGGAGCGGCCACCGATGTGGTGATCGACCTGAAGAGCGCGGAATACAACCGTCATCTCCTGCGCGACCTCCACGCGGCTGTGACGCTCGAAAAGGGTGTGTTCACCCTTGACGCCTCCTCCCCCAACCCGGCGTGCGATTTCGCCCTCTCGGGACGCGGCACGGTAGCTCCGGACGATTACCGCTTCGACATGAAGGGAGACCTGCGCCACGTGGATCTAATGGCCCTCGGCCTCTCCCCCACGGAGAGCAAGGGCTCCGGGGCGTTCACCATTTCCGGCACCGCCTCCCCGGCGCGCTGGCTTTATGACGTGGATCTTGACCTGGAGTCTCTCGACTGGGATATGGCGGAGACGCGCTACGACATCCCGGGAGGGATTAAAGCCAAGGTGCGCTCCACTCCGATAGACACCTACGTCAGTCTTGACGGCGACCGGGTAGCCCTCCTCTTCGAGAGCCCCTACAACATGAAATATGTGGTGGGAACTTTCTCACAGATAGCCTCCCGCATACCGGGTCAGATAGCGACGCGCCGAGTGGACATGAAGGCCCTCCAGGACTCTCTCCCGCAGTTCCGCCTCCGCGCCTCGGCCAACGACAAGGGTCTCCTGGCCGGACTTCTCGGACCCTCGGGAGTGTCGATGGACAGCGTATGGCTCGACCTCGGCAAGGACACCATAGTGAAGGGACGCGCCGAACTGGTCAATCTCAAGACAGCCTCCCTGGCACTGGACACCATCGGACTGCGCCTCTCGCAGCGCAGCGAGATGCTCGACTACAAGCTCCATATCGGCAACCGCCCCGGCACGATGGATGAGTTTGCGGATGTCAACCTCAACGGCTACCTGGCCACCAACCGTCTCGCCCTCTCGCTCACCCAACACAATCTCAAGGGGGAGCAGGGCTATCGCCTCGGTCTGACAGCCGCCGTCACCGACAGCCTGGCCACGCTCCACTTCACTCCGCTGAGCGCCACGATAGGATACATGCCCTGGCGCTTCAACATGGACAACCATGTGGACTATTATTTCAAATCACACCGCATAGACGCCAATCTGCAGGCCAAGAGCAACGAGAGTTCCATACTCCTCGCCACGGAGGATATGCAGGGGAGCGACGGAATCCGCGTGCACCTGAATCTCGACAACATCAAGATAGAGCAGTTTCTCAACATGGTCATCGACGCGCCGCCGTTGGCGGGCGTGCTAAATACCGACCTGCACCTCCAGTATGACGGCAAATCGCTGGAAGGCAACGGCGACCTGACGCTCAAGAACCTCACCTACGCCAAGAGTCGGGTGGGAGACTTCAACCTGACACTCGACGCCGGACGCGATAACAACGGCGACACCCGCGCCACGGTGGGCATGAAGGTGGACGACAATTCCGTGCTCGCGCTCCACACAGAGCTTATACCCGACTCCGTGGGGCAGGCCCTCCAGCCGCGCAACACCTTCCTCTCGCTCATGGACTTCCCGCTGTCCGTGGCCAATCCCTTCATGGGAGCCGACGTGGGACGCCTCTCGGGCACCGTCAGCGGTCGCATGGACCTGACGGGCACCTTCGCCAACCCGGTGCTCAACGGCCAGATAGCCTGCGACAACGTGGGCGTGTTCGTAGCCATGCTCGGCAGCCCGCTCAAATTTGACGAGGACCCCATCACGGTGCGCGACAACATCCTGCGCTTCGACCGCTTCACCATCCACGGCGCCAACGCCAACCCGCTGACCATCAACGGCACGGTAGATGCCACGAAGTTTACCAACATCGGACTCGACCTCTCTCTCTCGGGTCAGAACTTCCAGTTGCTCAACAACAACCAGTCGTCGGGGGGCGACCTTTACGGCAAGCTCTTCCTTGACCTGGACGCCACCGCTAAGGGAACGATGAGTCTGCTCAACGTCAATGCCAACGTGAATCTGCTCGGATCTTCCGACGTGACCTACGCCATGCCCATGACGGCCGACCAGCTCAGCGCCCAGCAGAACGGCAATGTGGTGCATTTTGTCAACTTCTCCGACACCACCAACGTGGCAAAGGCCGACTCCGTGCCCCCCTCGATGCTCATGCGCATCAACGCCACGGCCACCATCACGCCCGGAGCCGTGGTGAAGGTCATCATCCCCAACAGCAGCGCCGGCAGCGGCCGCGTGCAGGTGGCCCCCTCCGGCACCCTCACTTTCTATCAGAACTACATGGGCGACCAGACCCTCAACGGCACCCTGGCGCTCAATTCCGGATACGTGAGATACAAGATCCTCAACATGGTGGAGAAGAGTTTCGACTTCGAGCCCAACAGTACCATCCACTGGAACGGCCAGATGATGAACCCGATACTCAACATCCACGCCGTGAACGAAGTGAAGGCCAACGTGGCCCAAGGTTCCAACACGCAGCTCGTCAACTTCAACGTGGAGTTGGGAGTGACGGGCACCCTGAGCGCCCCCAATGTGCTGTTTGACCTCACCACGGAAGACGACACCTCCATTCAGAACGCCCTGCAGTCCATGAGTGCCGACCAGCGCTCCACGCAGGCCATGAACATGCTCATCACGGGCCAGTATACCGGACCCGGCGCAAGGATGGTGAGCTCCAACTTCGTGCAGGGCAGCCTGTACAGTATGCTTGCATCGCAGCTCAACGCCCTGGCCGCCAAGACTATCAAGGGAGTGGATCTCTCCTTCGGCGTTGACCAGTATGAATCGGGCACCAACGGCGAGACCACCACGACGACGAGCTACTCCTACCAGGTGTCGAAGTCCCTCTTCAACAACCGCTTCAAGATCCTCGTCGGGGGCAACTACTCCACCAATCCCTCGGCCGACGAAAACTTCGCCGAAAACCTCATCAGCGACATCAGCTTCGAGTATATGCTGCGCCAGACCTCCACGGCGAGTCTCGCGGCACGCCTCTTCCGCCACATCGGATATGAGAACATCCTCGAAGGGGAGGTGACGGAGACGGGCGTGGGTCTCGTGATGAAACGCCGTCTCTCCAATCTCCGCTCCCTCTTCCGCCTCTGGGGCAGGAAGCGGCGCGACAACAACAATGCCCTCCCCACCGACTCCACGGCCCTCCCCGCCGGGACTCCCCTCCCCGGGGAGCAGCCCGACTCCACACAGAGCGAACCCGTAGACATCACCCGTCATAAATCTTCCGAAAAATGAAGTATTCCCGCTGTCAGACCCCTGCGCGGCTCCGCGCCCTTATGCTTCCGCTGCTCCTCCTGATAATAGCCGGAGCGTGCAGCACCACGAAACGGCTCGGTCCCGACCAGACGCTCTATACGGGTGTCAAATACATAAAGATCAATCTCCCCGATGGGGAGAAGGTACCCTCGGAGCTGATTTCGGCTGTAAAGTCGGATGTCAGCGTCAAGCCCAACAATCCGATGCCGCTTTTAAGTCCGTACGTGCGCACCCCCTTCCCCATCGGACTCTGGGCATGGAACAATCTCTCGGATTCCACGGGTGGCCTCTCTCACCTGCTCTACAAGTGGCTGGCCAAGCCCCCGGTGCTCGTGGGGGATGTGCGCCCGCAGCTGCGCACCAAGCTCGTGGAGCAGACCCTGGCCGACAACGGATATTTCGGCTCGACAGCCACCTACGACATCGTCTACGACAAGCGCAATCCCAAGAAGGCCCGCATCAACTACACCATCGATGTGGCCCCGGGAAATCCGATAGACTCCATCATCTATCTGGACCGTGACTCCGTGCCGGTGTGCCGCGCCATCGACTCCCTCGCCCGCAGGAATCCCTATCTGCACACGGGGGAGGTGTTCTGCGTGGACTCCCTATCGGCCTCGCGCGTCAGGATAGTCAACAGCCTGCGCAACCGGGGATATTACTACATGCGCCCCGAATTTATCGAGTTTCTGGCTGATACTTTCCTCAATCCCGGTAAGGTGGCCCTCAAGATCACCCTGGCCGACAATGTGCCCCCGATGGCCTTGAGACAGTTCAGGGTCGGAAAGATAATCACCACCATAGAGCGCCGCAGCAAGCGCAATCCCGGCACGCCCGACACCATTCAGACCAATCGCGGCGAACTCATAGTGATGCGTCCCGCGCGTCTGCGCAATGGGCTTATACCGGAGTGCATCACCATGCGCGAGGGGAGACTCTACACCGTGCGCGGCATGGACCTCACCCAGACACGCCTCTCCCGACTGGGTATCTTCAGCGACATCTCCATCCAGCCAATCCCGGCCGACACCTCGGCGGCCAATCCCACGCTCGACACCTATATCACCTGCCGCTTCGACCGCCCGATAGAGGTGAGCCTCGAAGTCAACGCCACGTCGAAGTCCAACAGCTACATCGGCCCGGGACTCGTGGCCAACTTTACCCACCACAACATTTTCGGGGGCGCCGAGAAATTCAATCTCCAGCTCTACGGCAGCTATGAATGGCAGACGGGCCGCAACCGTTCCAGCATCTTCAATTCATACGAGTTCGGCCTGAACGCCTCCCTGGCCTTCCCGCGCCTTCTGGCCCCGAAGTTCATACCCCGCACGCGCCGCGACATCAACTGGACCACCATCACCCTCTCGGGAAGCATACTCAACCGCCCCCACTACTTCAAGATGGCCGAATACAGCATGGGAATCACCTACGAGTGGAGGGCCACGCGCAACACCCTGCATCAGTTCACACCCTTCAAGCTCACATACAACAAGCTCCTGCACACCACCGAGGCCTTCGACTCCGTGATGGCCCTCAACCCCGCCATTGCCGAGAGCTTCAAGAGCCGCTTCATACCGCAGTTGAGCTACACCTACACGCTCGACAAGTGGCTGGAGCGCGAGCGCATCAACGGCATCAACTTCACGGCCTCCTTCACCGAGGCGGGAAATCTCTTCGATGTCCTCTACAAGGCCTGCGGCGTCAAGGGGGAGAAGAAGCTCTTCGGTACCCCCTTCTCGCAGTTCATCAAGGGGCAGCTGCAGCTCGTCTACAACCGCCGTCTCGTCAGGGGGTCCGACCAGTGGCTCGTGTCGCGTGCGCTGATAGGAGCCGAACATGCCTACGGCAATTCGCGCGAGGTGCCCTATTCCGAACAATTCTACATAGGAGGCGCCAACTCCATCCGCGCCTTCACGGTGCGTTCCATCGGACCCGGCTCCTACCGCTCGCCGCGCGACCAGGTGAACGGCTACTTCGACCAGACCGGCACGTTCAAGCTGGAGCTGAATACGGAATACCGTTTCCCGATAGTCAGCATCCTCCACGGGGCGGTGTTTCTCGACGCCGGAAACATCTGGCTTCTCAAAAACGATCCCCAGCGTCCGGGAGGTCAGCTCAAGGCCTCGACTTTCCTGCGCGATATCGCCTTGGGCACAGGCGTTGGCCTTCGCGTGGACATGGGTATGATGGTGATACGCGGCGATTTGGGCTACGGGCTCCACACCCCCTACACCAACGGTACGCCCCATTATTTCAATGTGGCGTTCAAGGATGCCTTCGCCTTCCACCTCGCCATCGGCTATCCCTTCTGACGTCTCCCACCCGTGAAGATTCCCTCCATGACTTCTGCCGAGCGCCGGGGGATACTCGGTGTGGCTCTGGCAGCCCTGATATGCACCGGGGCGGGAGTGGCTCTCAGGCAATGCCACTCCTCGCGCATCGAGGCCCTCCCGCCCGCGCCATCCCCGCGGGTCATCACGGCGGCAACAGATTCCGCCGCCACAGACACCGGGGCTGCCGGGGAGAAGAGAGTCACCTCTCGACGCAAGAGGGCCCGGAGCAGCGCGAGAAAGGAAACGCCCGCGCTCAGCCCCCGCGACCCCTTGGGCGACACGGTGCCTGTACGCCGCTGACCTTGCCTGTAAAGCCCCCGCACAGCAGAACCGGAGCCGCCCGAATCTGTCGGGTGGCTCCGGTTCTGTTTTTCATAATTTCGGAAATATCCATCTCTGACGGCCGATACTATGGCGCGATACATCCGGCTCAGTATGCTTCAGCTATTGGCCTCGCGCCAAAGGGAAGCGGTCCTTATGATGAGCTGCCGTCTGCATCATCGGTATCCCGTCTTTGCCTATATAACGCCTTTAATCCTCAAATGGTTGAGTGCCTCCGCCGCAGAAGGGCAGGGCATCCACGGCCCGCTCAAGCCTGCGGGCCGCCGTGACCGCGTCAAGCCGCTCGCCGGGAAGGGCATACCGCTCCGAGGATATGACGCGGGAGAAAAGCGGGCCCTCCGCATCCTCATTGACGAAATCCTCCTTCACCCTTCCGCACAGGGCCGTCACCGGTATGCCAAGTCTCCTCCCCTCACGCGCTATGCGTCCCGTCAGCTTCCCCATGGCCGACTGCTCATCAAGACTCCCCTCGCCCGTGATTACGATGTCGGGAAGGGGGTCGGAGAAGAGTCCCGACAGTTTCAGTATGAATTTCGCTCCGTCAGTCACACTCGCCCCCAAAAGCCGTCGGAAGGCGAACGGTATGCCCCCTCCCGCTCCGTCGCCGGGATACTGTTTCCTATCCGGCTCAAGTCTGCGCAGGGCCGCTTCGAGGCGGCGGCGCATCTCGGGGCGGCGCGGGCCGGGACACCCCTTCTGCTCCACGAAACTCATGGCCGAAGGCTCACCCTCCGGGGCCAACAGCGGCACATCGACATCAGTGAGAAGCGTTATCGGGCTTAGCGTGAATCCGCGTTCGCGGCTCAGGGCAAGGAGCCTTTCGGCAGCCGGAAGTCCGGCGTCACACGTGGCCGTCCCCCCGACTCCGAGCCATACGGGCACTCCCGGATGACGCTCCATGAGTGCAGCCAACATATCCCCGACAGGGGCCGAGGATGTCCGGAACACGTCCCGCTCCCCGGGAGACAGATGATCAAGGGAGAGGAGGGCCGCCACGTCGGCCACCACGCACTCCGGGCCGTAACGGTATTCCACCTCCCCGATGTCTCGCCCCAAGGCATCGCGTCCTGCCGGGTACCCTCTCTCCAGGCCCATGAGATCTCCGATCACGCGGGCCGTCCCCTCTCCCCCGTCGGCCAAAGGGAGACGAAGCACAGTGACGCCGGGCCACCGTGCTTCGATTCTGTCAGACGTGACGTCCACGGCCTCGCGGGCCGTGAGCGTCCCCTTGAATTTGTCCATAGCCACCGCCACACGGCGGCCGCCGCACTCATTCATGCTCAGCTTCGGCATGATCAGTTCTGGCGGTTCTGGCGCTTGCGCTCCAGCTCGTCGAGGATTATCTTGCGTATGCGCAGATGGTTGGGCGTCACCTCCACATACTCATCCTCCTTGATATACTCCAGAGCCTCCTCCAGGGAGAATACCACCGGGGGGACGATACGGGCCTTGTCGTCGGCTCCGCTGGCACGCATATTGGTAAGTTTCTTCGACTTGGTGACATTGACCACGATGTCGTTATCCTTGGCATTCTCGCCCACCACCTGGCCGGCATACACCTCCTCCTGCGGGAAGATGAAGAAGCGGCCGCGGTCCTG
>CAMWLC010000052.1 GCA_947174995.1 uncultured Porphyromonadaceae bacterium | reverse complement strand
ATATCAATTTTGCCCATGCGGCTTAGTATAAATTAATTTTTACGACTTACTTATCGTTTAAATTTGAATACTTACTTATCCAGGTAAACGAGTCGAGTCCGAGAATAACTCCCGTGACCGTGGCTACTATAGGCTGCACATAATTATACATTCCCACCACTGTCGGACGCAACGTCTTCTGTCCGGTCATTATACCTATATATGCAATGGATGACTGTATTCAGGATGGCTTTCGGGCGCAAGGTGCCATATCTTCAGTTTGGTGCACTTGCAAGAATGTTCATACGGTTCTTACAATGCCCGCTATCAATTGGGATTCCGGTCAACCGCAACGACATCCGTCCAGAATAGCCTATGCCGCTTACTGTCGTTGTCACATTCTGACATGGTACGCCACGTCCCTGCATTATACTGATTTAAAGATGAAAGCGATTATGAAAAACACACAGATATACATTCCGGAGTTACCGCTCACTCCTGACGGTGTCGAGGCGTTTCTGGCCGGTCCCAATGTAGAGGGTGTCGGCCCTGCATACGCGCGGAAGATTGTGGAGCGTTTTGGCACGGGTGCCCTCCGCGTGCTGACGGAGACACCTGCCTTGGCTGAAAACATACCGGGCCTCGGAGCCTCCCGCGTGGCCCGGGCCTCAGAAAGCCTGCTCGCCCTTCCCTGCTCCCCCGAAGTGCTCGCGTTTCTATCATCTTGCCACATCGGCGACACACTGATCGAGCGGATAATCGACCGTTATGGCGACCGCACACCAGAGGTCATAATCTCGGATCCATATTCAATGGTGGAGGATGTGTGGCAACTTTCATTCTTTACAGCCGACAAGGCCGGACGTGCGCTCGGTATTCCTGTCGATGATCCCCACCGTCTGCAAGGGTCTCTGGTGACTGCCGTGAAACAGTATGCCGAGGAGGGGCATCTGTTCGCAACGCCTGAAGAGGCCTTGACGCGGGCGGCAGACATCACCGGAGTCGGGGAAGCCGACATCCGCCGCGTGCTCCCTGATGCCGTCAAGAGCGGCAGACTCGTGAGCAGCCGGGGCGGACTCTACTTGCCGGTATTTCACAAAGCCGAGACCGAGGGAGCCGAGAAACTGGTACAATTGGCGGCAGCGCACCCAAAGCCCGTGCCGAAAGAGGACATACCCTCCTGTACAGGCAAAGGGTGTCCCTATACCGCCGAACAGAAGGAGGCGATACGGATGGTGCTTGACAATCCTGTCAGCATCCTGACAGGCGGACCCGGTTCGGGAAAGACCACGGTACTCCGAGGAGTGATAAAAGCCATAGAGAAGCAGGGCGAGAAGGTAGTGCTGTGCGCTCCCACCGGGAGAGCGGCCAAACGTATGGCTATGCTCACCGACCACGAGGCCATGACCATACACCGTCTGCTCGGCTACACTTCGGGCCGGGGATACAATACCCGGCTGATTGACGCCGACACCCTGGTGATTGATGAAACCTCCATGATGGAGCAGGTGCTATTCAATCACTTGCTCCAGGCCCTGCGCCCCGGCACGAGAGTCGTCATGGCGGGTGATCCCGACCAGCTCCCTGCCATCGGGGCAGGCGATGTACTGCGCTCGATGATGGAGTCAGGCACAGTGCCGACAGCAAGGCTTGACGGCAACTTCCGCCAGTCGGAGGGAAGCCTCATAGCCTCCGGGGCGAGGGCAATCAACGCGGGAGAAATGCCGAGGTCCAAACCCGGAAGCGATTTCATGATTATTCCCGAGGCTTCTGTGCAGATGATACATGACCGCATCCTCTCCCTTGTGGCCGAAGAACTACCCTCGTCAAGGAGTATCTCCCCTGCCGATATTCTTGTGGTCACTCCTCAGCAGATTGGCCCACTCGGAGCCAGGCAGCTGAATGTGGATCTCCAGAGCCACCTCAATCCGGAGGGTCCCGCGCTGGTGCGAGGGAGCACGGTGATGCGTCTCGACGACCCGGTGATGCAGACTGCAAATTCCCGTGAAAGAAATGTTTACAACGGTGAGATAGGGGTGATTACGGATGTGAATACCGGGGCACAGAACCTTACGGTGACATTTTCGGACGGTCGCAGCTCCACATATCAGCGCAGCGAATTGAGCGAGCTTACACTGGCATACGCCACTACGGTCCACAAACTCCAGGGTTCTGAAGCCCCCAACATCATAATTCCGGTCACCATGGCGCATAAACCGATGCTGTATCGTAATCTCCTGTACACCGCAGTGAGCCGTGCGACAAATCTCTGCGTGCTCGTCGGCGAGGAGGAGGCTCTCCGTTATGCCGTCGGCAATTCTCCCGCCACTGTGCGCCATTCACATTTCGGCGAAAGACTCAAGACTCCGGCAGGGGATACCCCGCTCACCCGGGAGGAGTGTCAGAAGGGTACGGGGGATTCAAAAACGTAATGGTGCCCGTCATGGGGAAGGGTAAACTCTATCCGCCGGGCGTGAAGCCGGAGACGTCCGCTCCCCCTTTGCTCCGTGGCATACAGCGGGTCTCCGATGATGGGCAGTCCAAGCCCCTCGGCGGAGGCGGCGTGGACGCGCAGTTGATGGGTGCGCCCAGTGCGCGGATGAAACAGCACGCGGCTCTTCTCTCCATCGCTTGACACGAACTCGTAATCCGTGACGGCCGGTTTACCCTCCTCCCTGTCCACACGCTGACGGGGACGGTCAAGCCAGTCGGGTGACAGAGGCAGTTCTATGCGTCCGCGGCGGGGTATTCCTCTGGCGATATAGTCCCCGGCAAGCTCCGCCACGTATGTCTTCTTCACCTCACGCCTCGCGAACAGCGCCTGTAACTCCCTGTGAAGTCCCGGGCTGAAGGCTGCTATGATAAGGCCGGAGGTATCGCGGTCAAGCCTGTGCACCATCTTCACGAATCTTCCCGGGCCGTGCTTCTCCCGGAGCCATCGCTCAACCGACAGGGTCTCCCCCTTCCCCGGGACCGATAACATTCCGGAGGGTTTGTCCACCACGCAGAATCCCTCCCCTTCATACACCATATCCGGGACTCCGACATCATGCCCTGTCATTCCCTCTTCCGCCCTGCGGTCAACATCGAGTCCCCGCAACATCCATCCCAGCACGGGAAGGCATTTGCCCCGGCACGCCGGATAATGGGCGCCATGCCGGCGCACCTCTCTCCTGCCCGGCGCTCCATACCAGTATTCGGCCATTGCCTCGGGATGCCACCCACGCAGGTATGCGGCCTGGAGCAACTTGGGAGCGCAACATTCGCCCGCTCCCGAGGGTGGAATCCTCATGGGAGTCCCGGCAAAAATCTCGCTCAGGCTCCGGCTTTCGCCACGCGCGTTGAGCACCTTGAAGTTGGAGAAGAGCCACTGCTGGAGGGCCTCGGAGTCGGCGTGACGCTTTCGCTTCAATTCCTCAAGATGTGCCCGTGCTCCGGCAAGACGCATGGCGTATGGTTCCAAAGCCTCGGCCACACGCTTTCTGATACGTCGCAACTCTGCTTTATCAAACTGGCTGCGGGCCACCATCGCGGCATGCTCCGTGGCATCCACCTTCCCTAATTTCCTCCTCTCCTCCCTAATAAGTTTCCCCTTCATGTACTGCTCGCGTGCAGCCCCTATTTCCTCCTCTCCCCTCTTCTGCATCTCCCCGAAAGCCTCGGTCGCCTCTGCGAGAGACCCGCGCTCGAAAGCCTCTATGACCTCGCTCTGCCGCGATATTTCCCTCTCATGCGTCCTGAAATATCCGTCAGGGGACAAATAGTCGAACACCGGCTCCACAAACAATGGATGATGAAACCCCGCCTCACCTATCTGGCCGGAAAAAGCATAAAGCGTATGGCGCACACCCGCTGAGTCGCCTGCGATAAGCACACCCAACATTTTCCCGGCAGCAAGCTCGCGGCACAGTATGGCGTCTCCGGGCTTCCCGCTCCCCCGGAGAGCGAGAATCTCGCTCTCCAGGGTCCGGAAAGCCCCGTCACACGCGGGGTCAGGGATATAGTCAAACGGATTGTTCATCTACGCGCTCAGAACGTGGTGCGCAGGGCGATGAAGAAGTTGCGCCCGGGTGCGTTGATGCCTGAGCCGAAGGTGCGGTATTCGGTGTCGAGGAGATTCTCTATGCCTCCCTGCAGCGTCACGGCCGGCACGGGGTTGTAGCTCACACGCAAATTAAGGGTGAACCATGCCGGGAGCCCGTCGCCCTCGAGGCCCTTGACCGTGGCGTAGCCTATATTGTCCTCGCCATTGAGATTATAGCGGCTCAGGGGCTTCTTGCCGTTGAAGAGGGAGTATACCTCGGCCTTCACCTTATTGTCCGTGGTGTTGTAGCTCACGCCGACGCGGCCGAAGACAGGAGCCACATGGTCAAGGGGCTGGCGAGCCTCCCCCTTGTGGGCCACGATATTGCCGTAGGCATAGCTCACGGTGCCGTCCGCCTTGAAGTTGCGGTCTATATGCCAGAGGACTCCGGTCGTGAATCCTAATATATAGGCCAGACGGTTATTGCGGTTGGAATAAACATCGCTGAGTTCGCCGTCATACTCCACCCGGTCCTTGCCGTCGAATGTGGAGCGGGAGAGGGCGATGGCGTCAAACAGATATGTGCCGAACACCGAGGCGTCCCATTCCACCACATTGTTTCGCATGAAGGAGGCAGTGAGATTGGCCGTGATTGTCTTCTCGGGACGCACGTCGGGATTTGGCATCACCACCATGCCGGGCTGCGAGTCAAACACCTTGGCCACATCGTCGATGTTGGGCACACGATAGGCCGTCGAGAGATCGAATCCGAGTTTCCACTCCTGAGTCGGAAGATAATTGATGCCGACGTTGGCGCAGTAGGTGGGATTGTCCTGACGGATATGGGGAGTGTGCTTCGTGAAGAAAGGGTAGAACTCGTCGCTGATAAAATTGGCACGCAGCGAGGAATATCCGAGACGTATTCCCTCGTTCATGATCCACTGCGGGGTAATATTCCAGCGGTGTACGCCGAAGATGTCGATGTTGTGCAGATGGTCGGCCCCGTCGGGATAGCGCGTGTCAAGGGTCTTTATGGCCCCGGTGTTGATATCCACACGGTCGGCGGTGGATTTGAGGAACTGGAGCGAGCCATCTATTCCGGCCGTGATGCTGTGGCGTCCGATGACCTTTATCCAATCCGAATTGAGGGATACGATGTTTACGCGCTCGCGGCGGTTGCCGAGCCAGGGGTCGTTGAGCTTGCGGTTGTGGCGGCTCTCCTTCACGAGCTGGTAAGCCACAGTCACGGATGCCACATCGGCCCCTAAGGCATTGTCGGCCGTGAGGGTGTAGGCTCCCATCAGACGCGTCTGCGGACCGTAATACCACTGCGCGAACTTGGGCTTGTCACCCTTCATGTCCGTCAGGCGGTCATAACGGGGCACGTCGCCCGTGTTGGAAAACTGGAAGTTGACGAGATGGCGTACATGCTCGTTCTGCTTTATGAGGAATTTCTGGAGCAGGTCATACTGATTATAACCGCTACCGATCTCATCGTAGAAATGGGGATTGGGCACAAGCACATCCTTACCGGAAGCATCGTGCACCACGTCATACTTGCGGTAGATATACGAGTCGTCCTTCATGAAGGGGTTCGAATTGCGGCCGGACTTGAGGTCTCCGAACCGGCTGAACGAAAGAGACGTGAAGGATGCGAATTTCTCTCCGGCGAGGTTGAAGTCGAGATGCCATGTCGACTCGTTGCATGCCGTGCCGTAGCGCGAGTAGGCCGACCCCTTGAAGAGGAAGCCCTCCGGAGCCAGCTCGGGACTCTTGGTCTGGAACGCGATGGTGCCTCCCAGCGCGTCGGAGCCGTAGACCACCGACGAGGGACCGTAGAGGATGTCCACCTTGCTGACCACCGAGGGGTCTATGGTGATGACATTCTGCAGATGGCCGCCGCGATAGATGAGGTTGTTCATTCTCACGCCGTCTATGACGAGCAACACGCGCGAACTCTCGAATCCGCGTATGGAGGGACTGCCGCCGCCGAACTGGCTCTTCTGTACTGTCAGCCGCCCGTCAGCGGTCAGGAGATCCGCAGAGGTCTGTGGATTGGTCTCCGTTATGCGGGTAGCGTCCACCGTATACACCGGCAGGGAGGAGTGCATGAACGAGGCGATGCTCCGGGGAGCCACAACATTGATCTCACGAAGATCCACCGGATTGCCGGGGATAGTGTCATTTGCTGAAGCAGTGATGGCCAGTGTGGCCATCACTGCTGATGTAATGTAGATTTTCATTAATTTGAAAAAGGATGGTATCTTATAATTCAAGTGTCTGCTCGGTGCTGGCCGGGCCGTAGATGACTACCATGCGATATGTGCCATGCTTGAGATCAGAAACATCGATCTTCATGGGTGAGATATAGCTTACTGTCTTGAGCAGTTTCTTTCCTTTGCGGTCGAAGAACGCCACTTTGGCCGGAGTCTGTTCCGGGAGCGTGAGGCGTATCGCCTTGCCGTCGGGAGTGCGTGTCACGCGCATCGCCTCAAGGGCGCGGGCATGATTGAGGGGCATATCCTCGCGTGTCGGGGGCACGTAGCGCATGTCCACACGCAGGGTGTTACCCTTGACATTGGCCGGACGTATATACACCACATGGCGCGTCTCGGGCTCGCAGCCCGACATGTCCACCTGGAGATTGAGGGCGCGGATGGTGTTATCGAAACAGAGGGCCACGTTGTCTATCTCAAAAGTGATCTCCACCGGATCGGGGTTGTCGTTCTCGAGCTTCATGATATATCCCTTCATGCCCGTGACACGGCCGGAAGTTACATTTACCCAAGGAGATTCTCCCGGATTCTCGGCACGCACTCGGCCGTCATACTCGCACAGGAGGTATGTGCCTGACTGTCCCTCTTCGGTCGCGGGGCGGAAGCCCTTGGCCGCGAGGTTGCTGACCAGGTTCAGGTCAAGATCGGAGGGGAAGGAGATGTGGTTCCACTCGCCGGGCACGAAGGTGTAGCGCAGGGTGAGCTTCTTGACGTTCACGACTCCATCCTTCACCACGGCCTGACCGGCCGAATTGGCGTTGGCATAGACCACCAGCTCGTCGATGTCATGACCGCCCTGGATGTCAAGGCGCTCGTCCGCACGGATGACCAGGGCCCTGCGGATATGGAAAGAGCAACGGGTGATGTCGGAGGGCTCGTAGTCCTTGCTGCCGGGCTGATAGGCCTCCACTACCACTTCACCCTCGGAGGGGATATTGTAGAATGTGAGCGCGCCGTTGCTGTCCACACGGGCATATTCACCCCCCTGCACCACATTATATATCACCGGGAGGCCCGATGAGGCCGTGGCCGCGAGCGGCATGGTGAAGGGGCGGTAGTTGTTGATGATCTCCTCATCCACCCATTCCATGGTCTGCGGCAGACGGGTATCGTAACTGTAATAAAAGCGGGGGGCACCCACACATACGATGTCGTTGGTATTGCCGTCGCCGCCGACTCCGAACACCACCTTCACGGTCTTGCCGGTAGAGGTGTTCTGCAACGGGAAATCCCATTCGTAGACATTGTCCCAGTTCACGTTACCGGTGTTGAGATAGGGTTGGGATATACCGTTATAGAGGGCGAAATTAAGACGTCCGCGCGTAGGATTGGAGATCACCTGTCCGCCCACATCGACACAGAAACGCGTGTAGGGTGTCAAATCGACCGTGGAGGGTGTCTCGACATGTCCGCCACCGTGCGCGCCGTACCCCTTGGCGTAGGTATATTTGGAGGTGCGGAGCGGGCCGTTGTTGTCGTAGGACGTGTTGTAGAAGCGCGAGCCCCAGCCCACACCGTAGTTGGCGTTGGGCAGCGGGTTACACCCGGGGATGTCGGTCATGTAGATGAAGGGTTCACGTCCGTCGAAAAGGTGGCCGACGACCTCATCCTCACCGCTGTACTTATACGTAAGCCTGTGCACGGCCGTTCCCCCGCCGGGATTTTCGAAGGGGACGGCATACACGTTCTTCATATTGGGCACGGCATACGCGGAGAGACCCTCCGCCGCGAGATCCACGCTCTTGAGCTGCGTGAAGGAGCGCACGTCATCGTATATGTCCACGCGAAGTTTCTCAAGCGTCTTACCCTTGCTGTCGGCATATACATACAGAGTCTGCGACGTGTTGTCACCGCCGCTCTTGTGGGTGTAGAGATATTCCACCACGGGACCGAAACGGAATGTGTAGGTCTGCGTCGCGGAAGCAGCCTCGTTATTCTTGTCGCCGAACGTCATGGCTTCCACCACGACCTCACCGTTGCATCCGTCGACGGGACGGAGCACATTTCCCTCGAGGGTGGCCAGTTCATTGCCGGACACGATGGCGTAAAATATCTTCGTGCCTCCGGAAGAATAAGCGCTCAGTGTCACTTCCGGATTATCCTCGAAGATGGTGCATCCGGGAGTGTCAAACGTGATGGTCTGCGGCTGCTTACGATTGTCCGACTCGCTCTCGTTGTAATAGAAACGGGGAGCGCCGATGCAAACTACGTCATTGGTGTTGCCATCACCTCCGTCAGAAAACACCACCTTGAGTGTCTTTCCGGCCTCGGTGTGCACCAAAGGGAAATCCCACTCCACCACATTCTGCCACGCCACATTTCCGCTGTTGAGAAAAGCCTGCGGTTCGCCATTGTAGAGCTGATATCCGAGTTTTCCTCGGGTGGGATTGCTGATAGGTTGTCCACCGAGCTCGACGCAGAAGCGGCTGTACTTCGAGAGATCTACACTCGCGGGGGTCTCCACCCATCCCCCGCCGTGGGCACCATAACCCTTGGCATAGGTGGACTTCACAGTCTGAAGCGGGCCGTTGTTATTGTAAGACGTGTTGTAGTAACGGTTGCCCCAGCCCACGCCATAGTTGGCGTTGGGCAGAGGGTTGCACCCCGGGATGTCGGTCATGTAGATGAAGGGGTCGTCACCATCTTTGAGACGGCCGACGACACGGGGCTGATCCGGATATTTGTACTTCAGCTGATTCACCACGACATCTCTGTCGCCGGTGTTGACGGGGAAGGCGTACACATTTTCAAGACCGCTCACGGCATACTGCTCCAGATCGGTGTTGAGAATGTCTATGCTCAGGATTTTCGTAAACGAGCGCACGTTATCATAGATGTCGAGCGTGAGCTCTTCGAGTTCATCGGCGGGCGGATCAACCTGGAAATACGCGGCATGAGCGTTGTTGTAGAGATATTCCACCACCGGTGCGGAATCCTGTGCAGCGGCTGCTGCCGGCAATATTATTGCCGACAGAGCCGATAGGATATATTTGGGAGTACTCATTGTACGAGGATTTTAGACGAATATTTCTTTCTGTTTTCCTGGATTGTCACGATGTAGACACCATCCTCCAGATAGACGCTCAGCGTCGGGGTCTGGGTGTGCTGAGACATGATGCTCAAGCCGTTGGGAGTGACTACGCTCACGATGGCGTCGCCGTGCAGTCCGGTGACGGTGCAGGTGTTGCCGTCGACATGAACACCGTAGTCGGAACTGAGGTCCTTCACGGAAGTCGTGATGTCATCCTTCATCTCCAGGGTGAAGCGGTGGTTGTCCGTGCCGGAGGCCGTGAACTCGTACTCGGGGTGCTCATCGGAGACTACCCAATCGGCACCGGTGACATTGTCATGCACGGTGATTATCTTCGAGGCGAGACCCTCCTGAGAGAGCAGCTTCAGACGCAGCGTCCTGGGATCGGAGGGTGCCTTCACACCGAGGTCGAGGGTGTCGGCCGGGGTCGTGATGACTGCCGTCTCCTTGCCGTCCCCGGTCATGGCATAGAGTTCGGGAGTGGAGCCGGTGATGTTCCACATCTTGGGGGCATCCTGATTTG
Organism: uncultured Porphyromonadaceae bacterium; assembly: GCA_947174995.1. Lineage (GTDB taxonomy): Bacteria > Bacteroidota > Bacteroidia > Bacteroidales > Muribaculaceae > Lepagella. The sequence continues at coordinate 6,879 of CAMWLC010000052.1, read as the reverse complement.
TGACGAAGTTTCTATCACCGTCCGGATCACTGTTGATGGCCACGCGGTCAATCTCCTTGCCCGCGTCGTCCAGACCCAGAACCAGGGACTGCTTCTCGACTACCTTGTAAGAGCGCGTGCGCTTGGTGGGCTCTACCTCCTTGGCCACGGGAGTGATGGTAAACTCGGCTTCATCCTCCATCACCTGCACGAAGTAGGACTGGAAGGGATGAATCTGGTTGGAGGCGTCATATTCGGTCATGTCATACACCTTGTAGTTACCCGTCGCCGGATCACACTGATACAGATACTTGGTCACGGATTCGGGGTCGTAGTCCACGTTCTGGCTCTTGGTGAGGTTGATATTGGTCATGTAGGGGTTGCCCACCATGTTCCAGCCCTCGTGTATGGAGCCTTCGGCGGAGGCGTGATGTGACAGCGGGTCGTAGGTCACGGCCTCGTTCTTGAGCAGATTACCGTTGCCGATAGTCAGCGAGTTGCTGAGCTCGGAGATCACCTCGAGCTTGATTTGCTCCCCTTCGGGAAGATAGCCCTGGACGAGCTCGGCCTCCACCTCAAGGTTGGCCACGGGCGACGTTGTGCGGAAGGTGTTGTTCTCTTTGCCTGCGGCATCGGCAGCCTTGCGTGCCTTGGAGCGGCGCTTGGCTTTCGAGGCACCCGGAGACACGACATCGCGGTGGTCGCCGTTGAGGAGCGTGAGCTCCACGTAGGGTTCGAAACGGACATTGAGCTTGAGTTCGTTGGCCGTGGCACCCTCGAGATTGAGGGTGATCGGGTTGATGCCGAACTTGTCCATGCGCTCGGTGTCGATGTTAATACTGAAGCGGTTTTCCGTCGCTGAGAAGTCAATGGTCTCCTGTGAGGGAGAAGCGTAGCCGGTCTCATTGACCCTCACGCGGACGGGTACGTCATAGTTGCGGCTCAGGGCCATCACGTCGGCCACCACGGGAATGGAGGTCTCTTCGCCCGTGATAACGAGGGTGGGGACTTCCTCCTCGGTGCCGGTGAGCTTAGAGGTCACATTGAGCGGGAACGACAGCTGCAACGTGGCGGGACGCTGGGGCACTTCGCCACCCTCGTCGGGATAGGTGAAGAACATCACCTCGGAAGGATCGCTCAGATAGGTGGCGGGCACCTCAAAGGTGGCCACGCCCGGCTCTACGGAGGAGGCTTGTATGAAGCCTGCCAGGTGGTCAAGCGTGCCGGTACGGCGCATAGCCACTGCCAGATGCTCGTCTCCCGCGATCATCTTGTGGCGGTAGGTCAACGTCACGGTCTCACCTTCGGCCGGACGGTTGGCACCCGTGATGCGCGACAGGAAAGTCAATCCGTAGAAATCCTGATTGAGAGCGGTGTAGTTCTGGAACTCATGGTTGAGGTAGCAGTAGGGAGTGCCGCGGAAGGTCGTCACGTAGGTGGTGCGGTTCTTGCCTGCCGGGAAGCTCAGTGAGATCGGAGACTGCTCGTCAGTGGAGAAGACTCCGGCACGCGGGTCACAGGGCAGCGGAGTGGTCTCGCCGAAAGTGACAGATCCTCGAAGCTGTGTCGTGGGAATGGACTTGATCTCTCCGTCGCTCTTGATGTCGCGCCGTGTGTCGTTGGAGTCGGTGTAGTCCATGTCGGCGTATGCCAGCAGGGTGTCATCGTTGAGCAACGGGGTGCTGTACATGTATTTCAGAATCTCCTCGCTCGTGAGGGCCTTGCTCCAGACACTTACCTGGTCAAACGCGCCGCAGAAGTTGTCGCTGTTGTCGCAGGTGGAGTTGAAAGATGAGTTCTTGCCCAGGAAAAGGGTGTTTATGCCACGAGATATGGCAGGCGGATTGTACTTACCCCCGTTTCCGTAGAGATAAGGATATTCCTGTCCGTTGAGATAGAATACCAGACCGCGCTCCTGAGAAATCACAAGTGCCAGGTGCATCCAGCGACCGAGGTCGTCGGCTGTGAAGCGGAAGTTGGCATCGGGTTCGGGTCCCGCAAATTCACCGTTGTGGGCGAGACGGGGCTTGCCGTTGATGAGTTTGATGCCGTTTGTATGGTCATTGTTGTCACGGATGATCATGAGGTTGAAGTCACCCGAGTTGATGACCTTGAGCGAGTCTATGCGCACCCAACCCATCATGGTCATATTGCGGCTACCCATAAGATTGCGGAAGGTGGCCTGGCTACCGACACTCACGAAGCCGTTGTCGAGTTTCACGCCATCGCCAAACTTGCGCGGGGCGATGCGGTTGCGCACCTCGAGGGCGAGAGGAATCAACGACGGGGGAATTGAATCGGCGACGTCAGTCTTGACATTATTGGTGCCACGCAGCGTGGTATGCACGCTCGTGTTGAACTCGCCGAGTTTCGTCAGGTCGAGACGGAGCTCTCCCACGGCCTTTCCTTCGGCGAAGTAGAGGCCGCTCGGCTTGAGGATGCCGTCGGATTCGATCTCGTAGACGCCGGCCGGCTCGATAAGATTATCAAGAATATTGGCCGAAAGCGGGAAAGTGGACTCCGTCTCATCATAGATCGGGAGTACTCCATCGGGGCCGATGCCTTCGATGGTAAGCTCGATGGAGGGTCTGGTGGTGACGAGAAGCAACTTCTTGTCGGCTATGTCGGAGAGTGAAATGCCTGAAACGCGCACACTCTGTCGGTCAGCGTTATAAACGGCTGTGCCGATCTTCTCCCACACCTGCTTGTCACGGTTGACATCCGCCACATAAAGACGGTAGTGGCCGTGGGGATTGAATTCTCCCTCGACGGGATGGAAATCAAACTCCAGGTCGGTCTCCGCTATTCCGTCAAAGGGATGGATAAGGTAGCCCATCGGATGATAGTCGAAATAATCGGTGTTGAGGTTGTCCTCTTCATTCTGCCACTGGGAGGCGTCGAAAGCATAGACGCCGAATTTTCCCATGGCGGCGCGAGCAGTGCCTTCAGCGGCGGCAGACACACGCGCTGCTTCGGAGACGGGAGCAGTGAAGCTGAGGATCTCCTTCTCGCCCGAGCTGAAGGTGAAGTCACCGGCCGTGGCCGTGTCGTAGCTGACGTAACGGGCGCAGATGGGCACGTTCATCAGACTGTGTGCGGTCTTGGCGAGTACGCGGGACTTGGGTGCCTTGCGGGTGAAGGTCTCGAGGTCCGTTTCAAGCGTGCCGCTGTTAAAGGGCCAGTAGGCCACGAGGCCGTCCTTACCATCGGCGTTGGTGGAATACATCTCGTGGCGTATATCCTCTTCGGTGAGAGCCTTGGTCCATATCTTGAGCTCATCCACGGAGGCCTCGATAGTGCGTCGCTCGATGCCGTCGCCGAAGAGCGAGAGAATCATGGAGCTGTTGAGAGTAGCCTCGGGGATGATGCGTCTGCCGCTGGCCACGCGCTGGCCGTTGATATAGAGTGCCACATTACCCCTGCGCTCGTGCACCAGGGCCACGTGGTTCCAATTGCCGTAGGAGAGGGAGCCTCCGCGTATGCTGGTGGTCTGCGTGAAGCCCTGCTCGTAACGGGGCAGGTTGACGGTGTTGCGGGGTGAATATTCGAATTTCAGAGCTCCGGACTCTACCCAGAGTTCCCAACCCTTGGGGTCACCGTCGCGGGTACGGTTGGCGAGGATGGTGCCGTCGCTGTTGGGCTTGAGCCAGAAGTCGATGGTGAAGTCATTGAAGAAATAGTCGTAGTAACCGAGATCAACACGTCCCTGTCCGTTGGAGTAGAGCGCATGTCCGGGAACCTTGACCACCTGAGTGTCGAAGGAGGCACCCGCCTGCGAGTTGTTGTCCTCGTTGTCCGGTGCGGTGGCCACTTCGGGCACTGTGAACACACTCGAAAGGGTCGTCACGTCCGGGGATTCCCGCAGGGTCAGCTCAAGCTGCACGCGATCGCCCGGATTGAGGGGGGCACGCAGATACTGATAGGGATTGTCGATTTCCTCGCCGTTTACGGTCCACTTGAAGTAGTAATACAAGGGTATTGTCCAGTCGGTGTCGATACCTATGGTGCGTCGGCCATCCTTGAAAGAATATTCCTTGAGACCGAAACCATTGTCGAAGTAGCGGTCCGCGGGATGCTCCAGGTCCGCCACCCACACGCCGCGACCGAAGTCACAGATGACCATCTCCTGGGTGGTGTAGTTAATCTCGACATTGGTGGACTTGCCGCTGTTATAGCCCTTGGTCCAGTAGCGCCATTCGGGTGCATACTCGCCGCGCTCCTTGTCAAGACATTCGAGCAGGTAGATGCCGGCACTGCCGGAGTGGTAGAAATAAAGGTCGCCCGAGCCCTCGTGATAGAGAAGCTGCGTACAGGGAATGCTGGGGAGTCCGGTGCCGATCTGCTCCCAGCGCTCCTCATTGAGATAGTAGCGATAGACCTTACCGGTCTGTCCGAAATAGAAAATATCGCTGTTGTTGGGGTCTGTGGCGATTACGGTGTTGGAGAACGTGAGGGGTGCACCTCCGTACATGACGTTCTCGAAGGTTTCGCCGCAGTCAATGGAGCGCTTTATCTGGTTTGCTCCCGTGATTACGTACACTGTGGTGCGTCCTTTATCACGGCAGAGGCCGAACTTGCCGAGCCATCCCACATTGGAACCGATGGCCGGCTCAAGCCTTACGATGGTCTTTCCGAGGTCGTCGCAGCGCAGGAAGGACTTGCCGCCCAGGCCCGAGCGTGTCAGGAACCACGAGCCGCTCACAACGTCGGCCTTGGTCTGGGCGTTATACCAGGAGTCGACCGGCATATGGGAGGAGTCCCAGCCCACGGAGCCCATGCCCGCGAAGTAGACGGCGCTCGTGTAGGGATTGACGAATGATTCACTCCCCTCGTAGCCACGCCAGCTGCCCCAGCGGCCATAGCGGTAGGTCTGGCCGTCGATGTCCTGGGTATTGCCCGCTATACACTGGTCGCCAAACTCGTTGACCGCAACGTGATAGAACAGCATCTGGCCCATGTCGCTGCCGATCTGTGTCCACTCGCCGTTATTGATGTTGGGGTCGAGCATAAGCATACCGCCGTCCGAGCCGCGGAACACACGACCCGACTTGTGGGAGCGGATGCAGTGGTTGTCGGCATTATGGCGCGAAGCAGAGACGGTGATGAAGCGTCCGTCCTCATGCTGCGCGGCCAGGGGAATGGCCCAGTGGTAGTTGTTGAACGTGCGGCCGCCGTCGTTTGACTTGGCCGAACTCATGGAGCATCCATAGAGTTTGGTGGTGTCGGCGAAGTTAACGCCGAAGCCGCCGAGCCATACGCTGGCGAGCTCGTTGCCGAACACATTGCCACGGCCTATACCGAAGGCAAGGTCCTGAAGCGTGATCCACGTCTTGCCGCCGTCTTCGGAACGGTAGACAGCCGAGCAGTCGCCCTGTCCGAAGTTGTTGCCGCCGGTGGCAAACCACCATTGCGTCGGCTTGTTGGGGTTGATCACCAGATCGCCCACCTGGTTGGCCGGGCAGGGGAAGATGCAATTGTTGTTGACATCGGCGCCACGGTCGCTGGGATGGTTGGCGTAGCGGCGGTTGCCGGCTTCGTCATACACCTCGAAACTCATCTTCTTGATGTTGTAGACGCGTTTGCCATTGACTATCTCGCTCTTGGCTCCATCATCGAAGTAGAGTATGGAGCGCGATGTGGGCAGGTATATCTTATTGCGATCAGAGGGATCGGTCACGATATACTGGAACCACAAGCCACGGTATCCGTCGCGCGGATGAATGTCCTTGAGTTCATTGGGCACCTGCACCGCCGTCCAGGACTTGCAGGTATCTTCGCTTATCCACAGCGTACTGTACCAGTTGGTGGTGGTGCAGCCGATGAACTTCAGGTTTCCCTCGGCATCGCGGAAGCAATCGCCGCGCTTGAAACCCTTGTGGGTGGCACCCTGTATCTTTCGCCAGCTCCCGCCGCCGTCACAGGTCTCGTATACGGAGGAATTGTTCATGAAAGCGAACACGTGGTCCCAGTCATCGGGATCGACAGGTATGGCATAGCCATTGACACAGCTGCGGTCGGCACGCACGGGAATACGGTCCGTGATGCACTCCCAGTGCTTGCCCGCGTCATCAGTCTTGAAGATACCGCCGCCGTCCGGGCCTACATAGAGCTTGTCGGGATCCTCAGGGTGGAGGGTCATCCAGCAAATACGTCCGCAGCTCGGATTGAACTTCGGCTGCTTAAAGTATCCCGGATCGCGATTAGTCGATCCGGAGTTGGTCCACCGGATCAATGGGGGCATATACTCCTTCGGGGGCCAGTATGCGTTGAGCAGGTCAGAAGGCACGGTAGCCTCCACGCTGCGACGCATCTTGGGAGTGAATACTGTGTCCATGATCATGGCGAGCGTGTCGCCACCCACCATACGGCGGATCATGGGCATGATTTCCTTAGCGTAATGTACATAGCCGTCCTTGTAGCGGGCAGTCTTCTTGTCACCCACGACCTTGTCCATTACCTTGACAATCTCGGTGCCCGTCCAGCCCTCACGAACCAGATCGAGATAAACCTTATCGTCAAGCAAATCCTCCATCTCCACAGGCCGGAACACCGAATCGGGAAGCTGCCTCACCTGAGCCTCCAGGTCCGGCTTGCCGGCCGGTGCCTTTCTGGCTTCCGGAGCTGACTTCGCGTATGCGAACAGTCCGCCGATAGCTGTGAAAATCAAGGAAAAAAACAAAAACGATTGTTTTACCATGATGTTATATTAATAGTTATATTCTGTTTTCCAACAGTTGATACGCGTCCCTCTTCCCGCTTGGGTCAGTTGATTGAGAATACAAAATTACAAAAAACTCCGCACATATCCAAAGATGTGCGGAAAACGCGGATGGATCAAAATAAACAAATGTCTGTTCCTGAAAAAGGTTGACTCGGTTTTGTATGTTTACTGATTTAAGT
>CAMWLC010000051.1 GCA_947174995.1 uncultured Porphyromonadaceae bacterium | reverse complement strand
TTTCGCTCCTGTGCAAGTTTTTTGGACAGAAAAATGTGTTTTGCAGCATATTTTTGCAGTAATATACTGAGTATCAGTTGAATCAATAAATGTTAAAATGTATTTCGATATGTTAATTGTAGAGACATGGCATGGCTTGTCCGCGGAGCGCAGAGCCTTGGAGGGACATTCCACGCCATGTCCCTACGGGGGCCCGACGCTTGCATTTTTTTGATTTATGTTCAGTGTATTCGGCTTTTTACTTTCTAATTTTGCCCAAAATCTATAAACTTTTCGACCTATGAACAAAACCTACACATCTCTTTTGCTCGCAGGCCTTCTGCTGACCTCGGCGGGCTATGCTGCGACCGCATACGCCGATGCCCTAACGGCATCGGTCAATGCAGCCGTGGATTACCTGACCGCTCCCGAAGTGGTTGATATAACCGGAACTTTTCTCGTGGAGAACGGCTCCCCGGTCATTTCGGGCACCATAACCGCACCGGCGCGCACGACCGGCGACTGGTATGACGATCTCCCCTCCCAGGAAATCACCACTCCCATCACACGCCTCACCGTAGTGCGCTATTCCGAGAATAATCCCGACATACCCGAAAAGGTGGTTCTGGAGTATTCCAACGTGGCTCCCGGAAGCAAGTATACCTTTAAGGACACCGACATTTCTGCCGGCGAGACCTGGAGCTACCGCGCCACGGCATGGCTCGGCGACCTCCGGTCATCCAATGACTGGGGACAGGGATGTCTCACCATCGTTGCCGGATACCGCCCGGAGGCAATCAATGACATGAAGGGTGCGGCGGCCTCCATCACAGGTCCCGTGACGCTGACATTCACCGCTTCGGCCGGTCTGGCAGACGAGGCTGACATACCGTTTGTACCCACTTCCGTGTGGGTGACACGCACCTATTCCCCGCTGGATGACGAATCCGGCGACGACGATGACATTGATTTCGGACCGACCGCCGTCCCGGAGGTGATCTGGAGCGCGGAAAATCCCACACCGGGTCAGAAATACACCGTCGTAGATGACAACGGCGGCAAACCGATGCTCCGAGGCACATACACATATCTGGCATACACCTCTTGGGAATGGGGTACCAGCTCCGCTCCCTACGACCCCGTCACCATCGGTCTTTTTGAGGACAAGCCCACATCTCCGACCAATTGCCGCGCCACGCTCACCGATCAAGGCGCACTCATCTCCTGGGATGCCCCCACACTCGGTGCCGGCTATCCTCCGGGATTCCTTGACCCCGCCACTCTGCGCTATGACGTATACCGCTATGAAAACTATTCGGAGACCGTGCTCGTGGCCGAAAACATAACCGAAACTTCCTGCACCGATTCGCTGGATGACATCGAATCGCTCCAGCTCATGACCTGGCGTGTCATCGCCAAGAACGATCTCGGCAGCTCCGTCTACGGCGGAACCACCTCACCCATTCCCGTCGGTCCGGCTCCCGGAATGCCCTTCACAGAGACCTTCAGCCGATACTCCTACGGATATGCAGCCGACAATCTCTGGAGCGTGGAACGCATCACGGATACCGATGCCGTCTGGTATATCTCAGACAGCGCCTACGGCAGCAGCCCGGAATCATCGTGGATACAGTTCCATCCCGAGGGCTATCCCGATTCAAAACACGGTATGGCCTACACCTCCTTCAGCGCATACGAAAAACCGGGCACAATCGCATATGTCAGCTCCCGTCTTGACTTCGCGGGCTATGAATCCGGCAAACTCACTTTCCGGTATTTCGCGCATCCCGAGGCTTCAGGAGTATTAGGTGTAGACCTCACATTCTTCGACAGCCGCGAGCCGATGACTCTCTGGGAAGGTACGACCCGGGGCGATGAAGAGGGATGGGTGGAAAAGAGCGTGTCCTTCAACGGTCTTCAAGATGTCGATATGCTCCAGCTCCGTCTGCGCGCCACGCAGGACACTCCCGCCAACGGCTGGTATGTACCCGTAATGGTTGACTATATAAATATGGAGGGCACACAGTCCGTAAACGTCAACACCCTTCCTGCTGACGCCGCCTCCGTGGAATACTACAGTCTCCAGGGCATACGCCTCGAAAATCCCGCGAAGGGTCAGATTGTAATCCGCCGCATGACGGATACACACGGCAATGTATCCACGCTAAAAGTGCGTATGTAAACCAAGGGAGAGCCATACTCCACATCGTATTTCAATAACATCAGGCAAGCGCGTCGCCCGGAGCAATTTCATGCGGGTGACGCGCTCTCTTAGACCCCATCAATTACTCGTCACCCCTCGGCCAGACGCCGCCGGACGCGGCTGAGGGTCTGTGGCGTTATCCCGAGATAGGACGCGATATATTGAAGAGGAATCTTGTTGAGGATTTCAAACGTGCGCATACGCTGAAGGTTGAGATAACGGGTCATCGCATCGCCGTGGCCCAGGAAGGTGTACCGACGCTCAAGCACATAGAGTCCGTCGCAAAGATAGCGGCATCCCCAGAGCGCCCATTCATGGCTCTCCTCGATAAGCCGCTTTATATCCTGAATCCTTGCCTTGTATAGCACGACGTCCGTCAGCGCCTCCACTGAAGCGATAGCCGGCTCCCCGGCTGCGAAGGAATACATCGACGCCACGAGATCCCCATCGGTGGCAAACCATCGGGTAGTCTCGTGTCCATCCTCCTCCAGCGCGAAATTGCGCAGGCATCCCGAGCGTATGAAATAGAGATATTTTGAAGTGGCCCCCTCCTTTATTATCATGGAGCCTGCGGGCACAGACTCCTCGGTGAGGAGAGGTTCGAGAAGAGAGAGGCCCTCATCGCTCATCGGAGCCACCTCACGTATGATTTCGGCAAGTGTCATAAGCGGTCTTATTGGATCCAAGACACAAAAGTAATAATTTTTCCATTCATCCTCCAAACAAACACGCCGAAATATAAGAATATAGCAGAGAGGAGGCACTCCGGTCGGAGCGCCTCCTCTCTTATGATGAAGGGGGGAATGTTATCTTACGATTACTTTCACTGTGTCGCGGCCTACGGTGAGGGTGTAGACTCCGGGGGCGACTTCGATGCGCTCGGTAGGAGCAGCCGTCAGGTCGGCGATTACGCGGCCGGCGGTGTCGGCTACGCGGAGGCGCAGGCCCTCGGCTCCGCTCACGACGATTGTGCCCGGCTCGGTGAGGACTCTGAGACCCTCGATGCCGCCGATGCCGCTTACGGCAACACTCACGCCCTTGGAGAAGCGGGATTCGCCCTTATCGTATACGGCGGTCACGGTGTAGATGTGCTTACCTGCGGGAGCGGCCTTGTCGACATACATCGGATCGGCCACGGGCTCGTCAACGTTCAGGAGTTCGCCGTCACGATAGACATTGTAGCCCACCAGCGAGAGTTCCTCGGGATAGTTGGAGACGCTGACGAATGTGAGGTCATCGACCATGAAGATATAGCAGTCGTCAGATACGCAACGGATAGCGAAGTAACGGGCTCCTTCGGGAAGGTCAATCTTCACTTCGTCCCAGACGATGGGGGCGGAACGGAGATCGCCGATTCTGATGAAGTCGCTGACGGAGGTGCCGCCGGTGGAGTAGTATACCTCATATTTCTCGAAGCCATATTCGGCGGTGAGCGACTTGACGTAGAAGCTTACGGTCTGCGCGATGCCGGGGAGCATCGGGGAGATGAGCCAGTCGTCGTTGGAGGTGTTCTCAGCCGCGAAGGATGCGAATACCTGGTCGCCGCTGTGGGGAGCCCATGCTGTGGGTTCACCGGCGCCGTCCTCCACATCGATTCCGACTGCTGCGGGATTGAAGACCATGAAGGCCATGGGAGTGCCGGCGTTGGGATAGCCAAGCATGCCCCCGCCGGGACCTGCTATGCCGTAGGTGTTCTGCTTGTCGACGTCGACGGTGAGCCATTCGCCGAAGTTGCGGATGGAGAAGGTGGCGTAGTTCTCCACGTCATCAGTCACGGGGCCCTCCTTGACGTCGGGCATCACCGGTTCGTCCCATTCGAGCACCACGTTGCCCTCCTCGTCAAGACGGCCGTCGAGTGATTCGACGTATGGCAGCGAGGGAAGGATGATGTTGACGGGCACCTCGTTGGAGAGGTTGTCACCGACGAACTTGTCGGCCTCATAGTCGGCGCGTGCCTGGAGCACGACGTCCTCGCTCCACTTGAAGTCAGGGGTGACGCTGAAGACTACGGGGCGCACCTCGTCGGGCTGCATGGCGGCCACACTCTCGGAGGCGATCACCTTGCCGTCGCAAAGGAGGCATACCTCGAAGGGTGCGCTGGGGTTGACACCGCTGTTCTCGACGTTTACCTTCACCTCATATTCGGTGTAGGCACGCATACGCTCGGGTGCGGTGAGAGTGCCTACGGTGACGTTGTCCTCGTAGCGGTTCTTGACGCGGATATTGTCAAGATGGATGTTGGTGTAGCCGAAGGCGGAACGGGCCTCGAAGCAGAGTTGGATGAACTTGCATCCGATGAAGCGGCTGAGGTCTACCGAGGTCTTGCGCCAGCAGGGCCCGTCGGGGAGTGTGGAGAGTGCGGCCGCTGCCATGCGTACGGGAGCGCCGCCGTCGGGGATGACGTAGAGCGTGATAGTGTCGAAAGCGTTTTCGGTGTCATACCACCAGAACTCGGCGAAGGGAGCCGTGGCGCCGGTGAAGTCAATCATGCCGCTTGTCAGGGTGGCGTTGTCCTCACCCTCCTCGGGCACGAACGACACGAGGCCGCCGTCGGGATCCTGCGACTGCACGTCGGGATACTGACCTTCAAGTCTGAGCACCCAGTTGCCCTCCACATAGTCGGGCTTCTGCACATCCCAGGGGTCGTTGACGATCTCGCCTCCGGCAAACGTCTCGACGAAGGGCATGGGGAAGGGTTCGCCCACCGCCACGATGTTGGAGATCTGGCCGTAGCCGTATCCGCCGGGTGACTCGGCGTAGATATAGTATCCGTAGAATTCCTGGCGGAAGCCGTTGAGCGGGGGATTGTGGTCGGTGAAGGTCAGCTCGGTGAGACCTGTGGCGAGTTCCACCTCGTCGTTGGCGCGGAGCACGGTGTAGGTGAGCGCTGCCGGGTCATAGTAACCGCCGTTCTCGCTTCCTTCGGGAGCCTCCCAGGTCAGCACGACATCGTTGCCGCTGATGGCGGCATGAACGTTTACGGGAAGACCGGGACGGTCATGGCCCACATATATCGTGGTCTTGGCTTCGAAGCCACCGCCGTTGGCGTTGGTGCAGACCACGGCGTATGTGTTGTCGCCGTTGCGGGCATGAGTATCGGTATAGCTCATCTGCTGACCGGGAGTCCCGGCCTTCTCCGTGGCTATGAGGCGGTCGTCACGGTAGATTTCCACATTGTCGAGAGTCTCGATGGGATTGCCTGTGACATCCGTAGAGGGGAGAGTGAATGTGAGGGTGGCCTCAAGCGCACCATTGGCACCGGCTTCAGCCTTGAGATTGGAGGCGACTGCGGGAGCACCGAGACGGGGCCCCTCCTCCACCATCACCTCGTCGGCATAGAGATAGAAGGTGTCGGCCTTGCTGCAGGCGTGTATTCCGAAATAGTAGAGTCCGGGAGTCTCCACGCATACATAGCCCTCGAGCATGGGGGTTTCCCATCCTGCCACGGTGAGTGGCTCGACCACGGTCATGGTCATTCCCTCGGGCGTGGGAGCGGCACCGGCCTTGACCTCGATGCGCTCGGGATAAGTGGTGTCATAGCTGCGGGCACGCATCGTGAAGCGGTACATACGGCCCGGCTCAAGAGTGAAGGCGGGAGACATCAGCCAGTCGTCCATCGGCTCATTCCAGTTGTTGGCGCTGCTGTATTTCATGCGGGCCGAGCTGGAGATGGGGTCGAACACCCAGGTCTCGCCGTCGCCGTTGGCGTCGACCACGGTGAAGAGACGGAAGTTATCCTCCGTGTCGAGACCGTTGTAGTAAGGAAGACGTGCCACGCCCATACCTACACGGTTGGAGGTGAAGGTGTCGAGAGCAATTTCCTTGTAGCGGGGAGTGATTTCATACCAATAGGAAGTGAGTTCGGCGAGGGGGTCCACCTCATCGGTCAGCACCGTGGCGGATGTGCCCTCCGCCTTGACTTCGCCGTCGGGCATACGCACCACGTCGTAGGTGATGGCATCCGCATCCACATATCCTCCGTGGACTGTCTCGGAGGGAGCATCCCAGCTCAGCACCATCTGTCCCTCGAACTCACCCTTTACAAGACGTGCGGAAGCGGGAGAAACGGGAAGGTCCTCGCCGATCCAGAACTGGCTCATCCTGATGGGAGAAGCGCCGGCCTCGTTGGAGACCACCACGGACACACGATATGTGCCGGGAGCGGCCACCGTCACAGGCACCTTCACAATCTCGCCGGGAGCGGCCTCGCCGCTTCCACGCTCGATCTCGTTGACCGATAGGGTGTATGAGAGCGTGCCGTCAAGTCGGCCCTCTCCGTCAAAGCGCTTCTCGGGCATCGTGAACACCACATATCCCTCCAGGTTGTCCCCCTCGAACTCGGTGTCGAGCACCGTCACGGCGGCAGGTGCCGCATCGGCGGCCTCGGCCACGGGGATGAACATTCCGGTCATCTCCATGTTCTGCGCCACGGTGGTGAGATAGGTGGTCTCGCCCGTAGTGGTGTCTACGGTGTATATGCACCCCTTGGCGTTGGCCTCGATACATTCCCAATAGAAGATGTCTGTCTCAAGGTCGAAACATCCCGAGGCGGAATACATCGGCTGACGTCCGGTGTGGCCTATGAGGGTACGGGCACCCGTCTCCTTGTCGAAGCGGTAGAGATTTCCGTCAAGGCCTATGCCGTAGACCTCACCCTTGGAGTTGACGGCCACAGTGAGGATGATCATGTCGAGATCCACGAGCTTGCGGCGTGTGCCGGACTCGATGTCGAGCACGCCCATCACCCATCCGTCGGCGTCATCGTTCATGAAGCATCCGTAGACGTTGCCCGTGGTGGGGTCGTAGGCCATATCCTGGGCTATAGCGCCGGCCTTGACGGGAAGGGCCCGCTCTATCTGCCAGTCGGAGATGTCACAGGTGTACATATTGGCCAGCACCATTCCCATGAAATTCATGTAGCTGACGAAATGATACTTTCCGTTGGCATACACACCGCCGCCGGTGACCACCCAGTCGTCGCCCACGGCCTCGCCACGGAGCGTGGAGCCATCGTTTTTCTCAAAGGAATAGATGCCCACGGCCTGGTTTTCGGCAGTCCATGCGTCGGAGAAGATGGCGCCTCCGTAGATGCGGGCGGCCTCAGCCGAAGTCACCTTCGAGGGGAGGGGAAGCATATTGGCCGGCTTCCAGCTCGTCTGTCCGAGCGAGCCGGGAGCACGTCGTGAGGGGAATGTGCGGAAATCTCCGTTTTGGGTTTTCACGCGGGGAGCCATCAGGGATGCGACGGGGTCCTCCGCTGCACGGGCCTTGCGCGACACCGGCTTATGCTTGCCGGCATCGTGGGGATGCACTCTTTCGTGCGTAACGGCCGCTCCGGCGCCACCGGCCATAAGCAGCAGGCCGAAAGCCGAGAGCGAGAACCGTTTTAATGAGGTCAGATTCATAAGTAGAGGTATTGTTTTGGTAAATATTATTTTCATTTAAGGATTACCTTGACGGCACGCGATCCGAGGCGTACCACATAGACTCCGGGCATGGGTGCCACGAGGATGTCTGATCCGGAGGCCACTACGCGCCCCCAGAGGTCGCACAGACTTGCGTAGACACCTGAAGCGGAGGCAATCCTGACAGTCAGGCCGTCAACGCTTATCCGGGTATCGGCTGCAGCGGAATCCACGCCGCTGTTATTGATCGTGGTGACAAATCCCTCTTTGGAAAGGGCGGAACGCTTTCCGTCGGCCGCGACGCCGCGTACCGTAAACCAGTAGTCACAGCCCGGCTGCAGTCCTTCCACCCGACATTCGACAGCTCCTTTGGTGTCGCGCTCCTCATATCCGGACGCATAATCCATGGTCATTTCGCCGCCATGATAGAGCGTCACATCATCGATGGCTATGGAGCCTTTGTCGGAAAGTTCGCCGACGATACGCACCGCAGAGACGGCGGAGGGCCATGCAGCCAAGGCCTGCGCGGAATCCCATACCGTCCCGCCGGCAGCATTGTCGACATCAAGCACGGCTATCTCTGACCACTGCACGCCGTCACCGCCGTAGATACGTATCAGGCTTCCCTCGCTCGCGGTGGCTCCGCGGTGCCAGAAGGAGAGGCCGCGCACCTCGTCACCGTAGACGGGACTCTCCAGATACTGTCCGGATACGTTGATGCGCATGGAGGGAGCGGACTCCCCGCTGTAAAGGGCTGATCCGTAGGTCTGACGCGAAGTGGAAGTCCACCCCTGAGGCATAGCGGAGTAGCCTCCGGTGAAGTCCACGGTCTCGGTCTCCGAAGCGCCGAACTGCTTGGTGTAGACACTGAGCAGATATGTGGCAGCCCCCTCGACAGGTTTCCAGCGGGCGGTGAAGGATGTGTCGCCCACCGCATGGGGAGCCTCCGGTTCCGGACTCAGATGGCGGAACTCGGGAGGAAGAGTGGTTACGATCATCTCGTTGGAGGCCACGCTCTCAAGCGAGCTGAAAGGATCGACCGCACGCACGCTGTAACGGTATTCGGTGCCGGGGCGCAGACCGGTGACTTTCCAGGAAGTTTCGGCTCCCGTGCCAAGATCACGGTATCCGTCGGCATAGCTGACAGTGGGACGCCCCGTACCGTCATCGGCCACGGTGTAGACAGAAAGGCGATATTCACACCCCTCCTCAGCCGCCGTCCATCGGGCGGTGAAACCCTCGGCGTGCACTTCCTCGGCAGGGAGTGCTGTCACGGGATCAACCTTCGCCTTGCCGCCGCTTACGCTGAAATATATGTAGCCGTTGCTTTCGCGTATGTCAGTGACAGGCTTGCCCTGGGCGGAACCGTCCCAGGAGCGCATGGAGGGTGTGGTGTCGTCGGTAAAGGATGTGACGTTGGCAATTCCGGGGAAGCAGTCGCCCGCCACGGAAGACTCATGCTGCGTGCCGTCGGCCTCCTCGATGTCGACATACTGGTGTGACTGACGGTCGTTGACGGTGTTGTATTTCCAGATATTTTCGTTGTAATCGATGTGCCATACGAGCATACCGTGATGCGGGATATAGGTGTCCCATCCCTTCTGCTGGCGGTTTTCAAACAGGAAATACTCGTTTTCCTTGGCCGTGGATATGCGGCACGCCTGGTTGGTGTCGATGGAGGCGAGTTTCACGTTGGCCGGGGCTCCGAGCTCTTTCGGAGTGAGCCAACCGAGGGAATATCGCTCGAAAGCCGAGTAATACGGGGGGGTGCGACTGTTGTTGTTGTAAGGCCCCTCGTCCATCACCGACCATGTGCCGGGAGTGAAGGCATACGAATAGTTCGTGGCGTAGAGATCCGGAAGACCCATCACGTGAGAGAACTCATGGCAGAACGTGCCGATGCCGTCCATCACGTTGTCAAGGTCTATTTCATTGGTGCATGCGTAGTGGTTGAGGCGTACGCCGTCGTGGATATAAGGGAGACTTGTGGCCTCCATGATGTCGTATGAATGGGGCCACACGCACTCCGTGCCGGCCTCCATACCGAGATTCTCGCCATATCCGGCGTAGAACACGAACACATTGTCGATTATGCCGTCGTTGTCGCAGTCATATTTCGTGAAGTCCACCTCATCGTCAAGCTGGGCGCAGGCCTCGATGACCATGTATTCCGGGCGCACGTCGTCGCCACCCTTGTTGGCTCCGTAGTAGGCGCGGTTGTTGGCCAGGCGCACCGGACCGTAGACATCGAACTCGGGAGTGAACTGCCCCATGGAATTGTCGATAAACCAGTCACGGGCGGAACCTGTACCTCCGAGGTTGGAGTATCCCGGCTCGTTGAGCATTCTCTCAAATTCATCATGAGCGTCAGGCACCGTGAAGTGCACGTCCTTATATTCCACCAGTATCACCAGTCCACGCTGATTGCCGAGGGTAGGATATGTGGCGGCGCGGCGCCTCTCGCTCTGCCGGCGGGCCTTTTTCAAAGCCGGCTGAGACTGACGGTCGATGATGCCCCGTATGGCACCGAGGGGAGCGTTGGTCTGAAGCCAGGCCATATCCGAGGATGTGCGGAGAGCGGCATCGGCAGCCCGAAGGGAGCCGGGACGCAGGGCATCGTCACCATCGGCCACGGCGTAGTACAGAAAACCGTCCTCACCCTCCATGACGGGAATGAGATCCTCGGTCACGGCATAATGGAAATGCTCGTCGCCGAGCAGCCGGGTCATGACGGTGGTGCCGTCGGGCTGCCTCACCGGGCGCGGATTGGGATTAGCCCTCACGGCCCCCAGACCGGGAGCGGTAAGCAGCAAGGAACCTATCAGGATGTTGCGGAAAGATTTAGTCATTTATCCAATTGTTAGTATTATGGTTTCAAAATAAGCAAAGAAGTCGTGTCATCTACTGAACATAAATCAAAAACGTATTTTTCCAATCCTCTTTTTAACATTTGAGTCATCCAATTGCGATTTCTTAAACGTGAAAGCTCATTAAAAATTGGGAGTTTGACTTATTTTGATTAATTTTGAGTGGTATTTAACATTTGTATGTATGAACGCTTCAAGACTCCTGCTCACGGCCGGAATCGCGGTCGCTGCCATGTTACAATGCTCTCCGGTCTCCGCAGCCGACAGGCAGAGCTACAAGATATATGTGGACGACGAGGGGGTGATGCGCCGCTCCGACAATAATGAGGAGGTGAGTTATTACGGCACGAACTACACCGTGCCTTTCGCCCACGCATACCGGGCCCTCGGCTATCTCGGCGAGGACCGCCGCAAGACCATTGACCGCGATGTCTACCAGATGGCCCGCCTGGGCTTCAACGGGTTCCGCCTTCATCTTTGGGATGCGGAACTGGCCGATGCCGCAGGAAACCTGCTCGACAACGAGCACCTCGACCTCCTCGATTACCTCATCGCCCGACTTGAGGAACGGGGAATAGACATCATCCTGACAGCCCAGACCAATTTCGGCAACGGCTATCCGGAAAAGAATGTGGACACCGGAGCTTTCACATACGATTTCGACAAATGCGACATCCACGAGAACCCGAAGGCACAGAAAATCCAGGAGAATTACCTGCGCCAGCTCGCTTCTCATGTCAACCGCTATACCGGGCGATCCTACGGCGGCGACAATGCCATCATCGCCATGGAAATCAACAACGAACCCTGCCACAGTGGGACGCAGAAGCAGGTGACGGAATACATCAACCGCATGGCCAAGGCCCTGAGAAGCGGCGGATTTGACAAGCCTATATTATATAATGTGTCACACAACGGCCAAGTGACCCCCGCCTACTATGACGCGGACATACAGGGCACCACCTACCAGTGGTATCCGACAGGGCTTGTGGCGGGCCATGAGCGCAAGGGTAATTTCCTGCCGTATGTGGATTCCTACCCCATCCCCTGGAAAGAGACGATGAAGAATTATGACCGGATGGCCCGCGTGGTGTATGAGTTCGACCCGGGGGATGTGCTGGTGTCATATCTCTATCCGGCCATAGCGCGTACATTCCGCAAGGAGGGTTTCCAGTGGATCACCCAATTCGCCTACGACCCCACTCCCCTCGCCCCCTACAATACCGAATATCAGACCCACTATCTCAATCTGGCCTACACCCCCTCGAAGGCGTTGAGTATGCTGATAGCCGGAGAAGTGGCCCGCAACGTGAAGCGCGGGGCAGATTACGGCACATTTCCCGCCGACACCATATTTGCCGACTTCTCTCTGAGCGCGGAGAATGATTTCAGCCTCCAGAACGACGGCGAGTCTTACCGCTACACCAACTCCGTGACAGTGCCTCCTATATCTCCCGGCGACCTTCGGCATATAGCCGGCGTGGGGTCCAGCCCGGTAGTGAGCTATGACGGCACCGGGGCCTATTTCCTCGACCTCACCGAGCGCCCGGGAGTGTGGCGCCTCGAAGTGATGCCCGACGTGATGCTGACCTCCGATCCCTTTGCCAAGCCCTCCCTATCCAAGCGTGTGGGAGAGATAGCGTATAATGCCAACCGCATGACAATCAACCTGCCCGGACTCGGCGAAGAATATGCCGTCAGACCGCTGACCGAGGGCGCCAAGGCCCCGCAAAGGGCCGCGGGTGGAGAAATCAACGTCACACCCGGGGTGTATATCATAGGCAAGGATGCGGGAGCCGTGGCTGCTGCCGGGCCCTCTGACTTCAAGGCCAACTTCGCCCTGGACGAGTATGCGGCTCCCCCGCAGACACTGGCTCATCCCGTCGTGGCCCACACTCCTCCGGCCATCGCGATGCCGGGAGAGGAAATCACCTTGTCGGCCCGGGTGTTCTCCCCCGTAGCCCCGGCCAAAGTAGAGATATATCCCTCGCACGTGTCATTCTGGCGAGAAGACAATCCCATAACAGTCATGTCTCCCGCTCCGGGAGGGGTGTACACCGCAACGATTCCCGCTCCTGAACATGGCCGGGAGATGGAGTATAATATTGTAGTGACTGACAATCAGGGAAACAGCCGCACATTCCCGGCCGACTCCGAGGGAACACCCCTCGACTGGGATTATACGGAATATCAATATTATTCCATCCCGGTGGTGGACCGCCGTGAGGCTGTGGCTCTGCTTCCTCCGGCAAAAAGAGACGCCGCGGTGGATGTGGCCATGGTGCCGGAAGAATATGCCTGGAAACTGGATTTTACCCCGGCCTCATCTACGTCCACCTCATCCTATACCATCGAGGGTCCGGCACGCGAGGCAAGCGATGTGACGCTGCGCCGGTATGTCGGCGACCTCACGGCCGCCCTCCCCGCAGACGATACGCGTAAGACCCTGCGCCTTGCCATGGCCGCCGATCCGGCTACCATCGCATCGCTGAAAAAGGGGAATGTGAATCCCATGCTCGGGATAGTGGGGCGCGACGGCATGACCTACGAAGCGGAAGTACCCATATCATCGCTTGTACCGGTATCTGACACCGCCTGGAACGAAATCAGTGTCACCTTCCCTATCGCCCCCGGATACTTCAACGGCGCACCGACACGTATAATTCCAGCCCCCTACCCTACCTTCCTGCCTCGCCTCGCCGACACCGGAGCCGCCTCGCTCCCGGAGTCATTCAAGGCCTCGGACATCGAATACATCACCCTAACCCTTCCCCTTGCCCCCGACTCCGCACGCACCCTGCGCATATACGGACTCGACCTCATCCCCTGAGAATCTTACGCAGGGGTATCGTTTTCAGGCGCCGCGCAGACGGCGCAGGAGCGCTCCGAGGCCGTAGAGCAGCACGAGAAGGAGCACTATGGCGGCCGAGGCAGGGACCCCGAGGTAGTAGGCGGCGGTAAGCCCTCCGATACATCCGGCGAGGGAAATCAGGGCCGACCATCCCAAAAGGGTTCCGTATCGGCGCGTGTAAAGCTCGGCGGTCATCTGCGGCAATGACATCAGTGACATCAGCAGCATTATGCCTATCATGCGGATGGTCAGTACAATCGACACGGCCACCAGCACTGTCATAAGCGTATTTACCACCCGCACGGGCAAATGGCGGGTGCGGGCAAAGTCCTCGTCGAAGCTGACAGCTATCACGGCCCTGTGCATCAATCCGAACAGCAGTAAGGCTACCGCCGTGAAACCGCCGAATATCCACAGGTCAGGCACCGTTATGGTCAGTACGTTTCCAAAAAGGAACGTATTCAACTCCGGCACATACCCCGAGGTTAGGAATATGAACAGTATTCCCAGCGCCATGCCGAGCGCCCATATCACTGCTATGGCCGAGTCCTTGCGGACGCTTCGCCGCGAGAGCCAGTCCACCCCCAAGGCACCCCCGACAGCGAAGAGGGCGGCGGTGGCCAGCGGACTCACTCCGAGCCAGTATCCCATACCCAGGCCTCCGAAACAGGCGTGGGTGATGCCACCGGAGATGAACACCATGCGGCGAGTCACTATATACGTGCCTATCACAGCGGAAATGAGTGACACTATCACAATACCTATCAAGGCATTGCGGAAAAATTCATATTTCAGAAGCTCCAACATCAGTATTCCACATTTGCAATCTCCCCAACTATCTCCACACGATAGCCGCAACGGGAGAGTCGGGTCCAGAAATCCGGAAATGATTTGTTGACACACCGGGCATCTTTTATGGCAAGCTTGCCGACCGTGCGGACCAGCGGAGCAAAGGCCATGGCCATGCGATGGTCGCCGTGAGGATCGAGTTCGCGGACGGCAAGGGATTCCGTACGCGCTCCATCCCATGACAGCTCGTCATCGCCGATACCGAGCATATATCCCAACTTTCCAAGGCCCTCGGCAAGCACCGACAGACGATCCGATTCCTTGATCCTAAGGTTGGCCACCCCGCCGAACCGGAAAGGTACGCCGCATCCGCAAGCCATGGCGACCATGGCTGGCACGAGGTCAGGGGTACGGGTGAAGTCCACTTTCCACTCCCCGGCGCACATCATCGCCTTTCTGAAGGATTCCATCAGTTCCCTCAAGGCCGAATCCCCCTGAAGCGAATCCTCCACCAAGGGGGGAGAGAAACGTATGCGGTTGTTGACAGAGGGATTCAGAGCCATGACTTCCATGAAATAGGAGGCTGCGCTCCAGTCGGGTTCTATGACGAATCTATCCGGCAGTGAATACCCCCGCGCACTTACGGCAATCTCACCCTGCGCCACCGATCCCGTCACGGAAGCGCCCATCCGGCGCATCACCTCGACCGTCATGTCGATATAGGGCGCTGACACAGGTATTTCGGGCAGGGAAAGCGTAAAGTCCTCTGCACGCAATGGAGCGCTGAGGAGCAATGCGCTTGCAAACTGGGAGCTGACCGATGAGTCTACGGCAAGCCTGCCCCCGGCCAAAGCGCGTCCCCTGACATGGAGGGCCGGCTCACCATGACCGGAGTATCGAACCTCTATGTCAGCCCCAGACTTTCGTAATGCATCCACGAGGGGGGCCAGGGGTCTCTCCATAAGGCGGGGGCTGCCGCTGAGCACCACATCGGCACCGGGCATCGAGGCCGCCAACGCCAGGGCGAAACGGAGTGTGGTGCCTCCCTCCCCGGCATACACTTCCACACTAACGCCATGCTCCACCGACTCCCGTACAGCATCAAGCACACGCTTCATATCCTTTGTATCCGCGCAATCGGACAGCCCCTCAAGATGACAGCCACCTCCTCCGGCACAATCGGCGATCAGAGCACGCGCGGAAATACTCTTCGAGCCTGGAAGGGTGACTTGCGGCTCCAGAGGTGACAGCAGACAGGCGTCACCGTAGGAGAGAAACATATAGTCGCGCTCCAACGCCTCGGAATAGATTCTTTTCCATTGCAAGTCGGGACGCTGCGGGTCTGCTTCCCCATCAAGAAACGATGACACGAGCAGTAGCAGTGTGGATTCGGGCTGATGGAAATTAGTCACCATGCGGCTCACTACTTTCCAGGTGAATCCGGGAGCTATCATGATGGCCGTGGAGCCGGTGAGCGTCTCCGTGTGACGGCTGTCCATCCAGGAGAGAAGAGCCTCCAGGGCCTGCGGGCCGCGTATGGCTGCCACGGCGGAGTTATACGCTTTCCACTGATCCACGTGCACACCCCCGTCAAGGGACTCCCCGTCAAGCATCAGCATGGCACCAAGGACGGCGAGAGACTCCAATGTGCGCACGGAGGTGGTGCCTACTGCACACACCGTGCGCCCTTGTTTCAAAGCACACGCCACATCGTAGATCACGCTGCGCTCCACACTGAAAGTCTCGGTGTGCATCGGGTGGTCGCCGATGACCTCGCTCTTCACAGGCTGGAAGGTACCGGCACCCACGTGAAGCGTGACCTTCTCCACACCCACGCCGCGTTTCCTGAGAGCATCGAAGAGGGCATCGGTAAAATGCAGTCCGGCCGTAGGAGCGGCCACTGACCCCTTGACGCGACTGTAGACCGTCTGGTAGTCATCGGCATCGCTCGCCTCCGACTTTCTCTGAAGATAGGGAGGAATAGGGATATAGCCCGCAGCCTCCACTATGGAGGCGAATGTGATCTCGGGACGGTCCCAGGTAAACTCCACCTCATGGGAATTTCCTTCTGTGGCCCTGAGCCGCCTGGCGGTGAGCGTCACCTCGCCGTCGACACCGGGTATGGAGAGGAGCTTGGCCACCGGCTCATCCTTCCATTTCTTGAGATTACCCACCATGCAGCTCCAGACGCAGCGTTCCCGCGTCTGGAAGGTGAGCACATAGTCTTCCGGCTCCACGGGCGAGAGGAGAAAAATCTCTATCCGCGCTCCTGTGCTCTTGTGAAACTCCATCCGGGCGTTGATGACGCGCGTCTCATTACACACCATAAGCGTGTCGGGGCGCAGAAGCTCCGGCAGGTCGCTGAATCGGCAGTGGCGTATCGTGCCATCGGGAAGACTGACCGCCAGGCGGCACTTGTCTCGCTCGGCCCGGGGATGACGCGCTATGCGGTCATCGGGGAGAGGATATGTGAAATCTGCTATCTTTATGTCCTTGACCATAGAATTCTATCGGAATCTCAAAAATAGTGATTCCGCTACTGTTCTGTTTATGTCACTGAAATTCAGGATATTGCCAACAATAGCAAGTCTTCAGTGAAAAATTTTTTACAAAAATAGCAAAAAAAATTTGCACAGACCGAATTTTAGCCTTAACTTTGCACTCGCAATCGGGCGATTAGCTCAGCTGGTTTAGAGCGTCTGTCTTACAAACAGAGGGTCTGC
>CAMWLC010000050.1 GCA_947174995.1 uncultured Porphyromonadaceae bacterium | reverse complement strand
TCGCGACCCTTAGCTTGGAAGGCTAATGCTCTACCAACTGAGCTACTTCCGCATTCGACGTCATGTCTGACCGCCGTAAAAAAATCGTGGGCGAAGATGGATTCGAACCACCGAAGGTATAAACCAGCAGATTTACAGTCTGCCCCATTTGGCCACTCTGGTATTCGCCCGACATTTAATTGTTCTCTCTTCTCAGATCGCCTCCCCCGTTTATCTCCGGAGGAAAGTCCCTCTGAAATTCGAGTGCAAAGTTAATGCCTTATTTTGAATCCTGCAAATTTTTCAGCAAAAAAAATTCAAGAATTTTTCAGCTTTGCGCGTATCTCGCGGAAAGTCGGGAGTTTACGTCTCCCGCTCTCCTCGTGATATTAATGCTCATTCTTCACTCCACGGTCACTGATTTGGCCAGATTGCGCGGCATGTCGACATTCTTGCCCTTGTTGATGGCTATGTAATAGCTCAGCAGCTGTAGGGGTATGCTCGTGATGATGGGGGTCAGACATTCCGGCACTTCGGGCACTTCCAGCACATGGTCGGCTATGTTGCGTATCTCGCGGTCTCCCTCCGTGACGATGGCTATGACGCTGCCGTGGCGCGCCTTCACCTGCTGGACGTTGTTGACGATCTTTTCATACAGATGGTCGTTGGGGGCGATGATGACCGTGGGCATGTCGGCGTCGATGAGCGCGATGGGGCCGTGCTTCATCTCGGCGGCGGGATATCCCTCGGCGTGTATATACGAGATCTCCTTGAGCTTCAGGGCCCCCTCGAGAGCCACGGGATAGCTGTATCCGCGTCCCAGGTAGAGGAAGTTTCGGGCGTAGGTGTAGATGAGCGACATATTGCGGATCTTGTCGTCAAGCTTGAGCACCTCCTTCACCAGGTCGGGTATGCGGAGTATGTATTCACCCAACTGGGCGGCGTGCTCGTCGGAGAGCGTGCCGCGCAGCTGCCCGATAGCTATGGAGAGCATGGTGAGCACCATCACTTGGCCGGTGAAGGCCTTGGTGGAGGCCACGCCGATCTCGGGACCCACATGGATATATGTGCCGCTTTCGGTCTCGCGCGGGATGGAGGAACCCACCACGTTGCTGATGCCGTAGACGAAGGCACCCATATTGCGGGCGATCTGGATTGCTGCCAGGGTGTCGGCCGTCTCGCCGCTCTGCGAGATGGCTATGACGATGTCCTTGTCATCAAGCACGGGGTTGGAGTAGCGGAACTCGCTGGCATACTCCACCTCGACCGGGATTCGCGTCATGTCTTGTATAAGGTATTTGCCGAGAAGGGCGGCGTGCCATGATGTGCCGCAGGCCACGATGACGATGCGCTTGGCTTCGAGGAATTTCTTCTGGTTGTCAAGCACGCCGTTGATGACCACGCGCTTTCCACCCTCCACCACGCGGCCGCGGATGCAGTCGCGCAGGGTCTCAGGCTGCTCGAAGATCTCCTTGAGCATGAAATGGTCATATCCCCCCTTCTCGAGCTGGGATATGCTGAGCTCGAGCTTCTTCACGTCGATTTTGGCCTCCTTGTTTTCGAGCGTTACCACCTTCAATGGTTCGCCGCGACGGATGATGGCGATTTCGCCGTCGTTGAGATACACCACATTGTCGGTGTATTCCACTATCGGCGTGGCGTCGGAGGCCAGGAAGAAGTCGCCGTCGCCTATACCGATCACCAGGGGACTGCTCTTGCGGGCAGCGATTATCTGATCGGGATTGTTCTTCTCAATTACGGCTATGGCATAAGCGCCCACCACCTGGTTCAGGGCCTCGCGCACAGCGTCGAGAAGAGAGCAGTTGTTGGTCAGGCGGATATACTCTATGAGCTGCACGAGCACCTCGGTGTCGGTCTCCGACTTGAAGGTGCAGCCATGCTCCATGAGGGCGTCCTTGAGCACCTTGTAGTTCTCGATGGTGCCGTTGTGCACTATGGCGAGATTGCGGTCTTCGCTGAAATGGGGGTGCGCGTTGTGGTCGGAAGGCTCTCCGTGGGTGGCCCAGCGGGTGTGGGCGATGCCTACGCTGGCATCAAGTTTCTTATCGTTGCAGTAGTCTTCAAGGTTCTGCACCTTGCCTTTGGCCTTATATACATTAAGATTTCCGTCGGAGGATTCAAGGGCCACACCGGCGCTGTCATATCCGCGATACTCAAGTCGGTGAAGGCCTTTGATCAACACGTCATAGACGTTGTTGTCTCCGAGATATCCTACGATTCCGCACATATTATTTCCTGTTAGTATTAGTTTCTGTCAGTTGAGATAAAAGTCCGTCCGGATTCAAATCATGAATAATTCAAACCCGACAGATTGTAAGAATGACTATATAACGCTTCCTCAGCCGATAATATTGTAAAAAAAACGGACCGACCCGCGCAAATCATGCGAAGGTCGGCCATTGGTTGCTGCCGATGTATTGTTTTAAGGTATTGCCCGGCGGCGAGGCGAAAGGCCCGGTGAGGGGCGGACATTTCAGTCTTCGTATCTTGAAAGGCGGTAAAGAAATTTGATGGCTTCGTGTCAACAGGTATCGGATTTAAAGTCAGATTTCGGTTTTCAGGTATCAGGTTTTAAGGCAGAGGTCAATATAAGGTGCCATTCCCAACGCCGTTTCAAGCCTTTCGCCTCTCCCCCCGCCAGAGGGCGGGGGGACGCCGGTGAGTTATCATGATGTCAGTATAGAGTATGAAAAGTATTATTGTATATCTTTGTGTCATCTCATGCCGAAACCTCCGTTTCGACGATGCAAAGTTAATGCTTTATGTATAATTTTGCAAATTTCCCTGTGGCGGAATGTTTTGCACAGAGTGTCATCCATCTATCGCAAATACCGTTTTCTATTCCAATCAGTCATACAAACCCCGGTTTTAGCCCGCATTACTGACATTTTGCCATTCTACATAATGCCGATGGAACACAAACGGTGTTATAAAACATCAAAATTCATCGCCCAAAGGGTTGACGGCGGGCTCTCTCAGACGGTAGAGCAGCTCTTTGCGCAGCCGGGGATTGTCGGCCAGTATCTGCGAGAGTTCCCAGTGGTGGCCGGCTTCCTCGCGCAGCAGCGGAGAGGTCGCGTCCACATCGGTGAGATTCCAGGTCAGCAGCACGGTCTTTATCTTCAGGGCCTTGAGCTTGCGCACGAGCATCTCGTGGTCGGCGTCTCCGGTGATGAGCACCACGTAGTCGAATTTACGGAACGTGGCGAGTTCGTATGCCTCGAGTGCGAACCATACGTCCACACCCTTCTCTATCACCTGCACCACACCATCCTTCTCGGTCTCGCGCAGATGCTTGTAATGGAATATGACGTCGTTTTCAATGAGTGTATCCTCAAACTTGCGCTCATTATATAGGAGGTGCTTGTCATACGCCTCCTTGACGCGGTAACGTCCGCGGAAGTAATGCGCCTCCGTAATCTGGCAGTCGGAGGGGTTGACACCCTCCTCACTGGCGAGACGCGAGGAGATGAAGTCGAAGAGAGAGCGCACGCGTATGATGCTTTTCTCGATTCCCTTGAGGGCGCGGTTGACTTTCGCATAATAGCCGCCGTCGATAAAGACGCCGACGCTGATATATCCTTTCATGGCCTTTGATTTATTTTGCAGCTGTCGCTATTATATAATGACTGATTCAAATAATGACTGTATAATAGATAAGTAGTTCTCAAAAATTAAACGATATATATTTCAAAGTATTTCAAGAAAAATCTTGAATCATAAAACTTGCTGTTTTTGGCCGCTTCGGATTTGTCATTCAGTCGAATACATACGTATTCTCCCTCATTCCGCACCCGAATCGCCTCAAAAACATCCAAGTTTTATGTATTCATTAATTTTTGAGAACTACTTAATGTATATCTCCTACATACCCCATAATACTAACTTCCAAAGGCCCGAGGATGTTCATACCCCGGGAAGCATTGCATCTGTGAAGGGGTATGGTTCAATCCAAAAAATCACTGCACTCAAAAACTTTTACGAGGGATAGGTGTTTAATAAGTAGAATGATGAAAAAATTCGTTTCATGATGTTAGGTTAGTTTGATAAGTATTATGGAAAACATTTTCAGGTCGCCGCTTGTGAAAGCGGCGACCTGATAGCTTTTAGCAGAGGAGGCATCCCTGCTTCCTCATAAAATATTCAATCCTCAAAAACTCGGATTGCGTATGAAGCCCATGAACAGGGGCGTATTGCAACCACATTCCGTCACGATGAATATGAACGGACGGTCCACCACGAACCTGAGTTTCTCCGGCTCGGGAGCCCCCGGACCCGGTGACGTAACTGCCACGCTTCCCGTGGCAGCCGCGCCTTCGCCACCTTTGTAGTTGATACCGAATGACACTGCCTGCTGCACGTCATCAAAATGGATCGGCCGCTCATCGCTGCTGATACCTGGCCAACGGGATGTCTCAAAGAGCTTGCCACACCCCATGTCTTTCATCATGGAGCGGAATTGGGTTTTGACGTCCACCGTGAATTTGGGCAACTTCACGTCTATCTTCACGGCATCGCCGGGAGTGGCGAGGCGGGCGAGTTTCGGGCCGTCAAGCGTGCTGACGTATTCCACATAATCCTCGGGGAAAAACACCTCTTCAGGGGGGAGCACGACGGTCATGCGATAGGAGCCGCTACCGAAAGGCAGCGTAAGCGTGCGTCCGAGTTCCGAAACGGAGTAACGCGCGGGCATCGCGGCGCCATACATCGCCTCCACATCTTCGGATTTGCCGGGCAACCGGAAACGCACCTTATCTTTGTCAGGACTGAAGGGCACGCTCCAGTCCCCCTTGAAATAGAGGGCGTTGACCAGCGTGACGGGACCGACTTCGGGCTCATCGTAGAAATTACGGATTTTCCCCCCCGTCTTTACCTCCACCCACTCATTGATTTTGTCGGTGGTGCCGGACTGAAGGTAATCTACCGCAAAGTAATCGGCATTGTAAAAGCCGGTCAGCATCGACTTGTAGTCATCCCGCACATTGAGGGAGATGTCAGACCACAGTGCGTTGGCGATGTCGAGGGTCACTTCCGCGTCAAGCGCGTCAACGCTGTGGGCCAGCGTGGAGGCGGTGGAGTTCAGAAGTGCGAAATCATCGATTTCAAGCAGATTCTTAAGTTCCATCGCCACATCTTCGGACGCACCGTTGGCCAGCATCGAGAGAGCGGTGTGGAAACTGTACGGGGAGAAGGCCACGTTTGAGGAATAGTTCCCCTTCACCATCCTTGACAGGAAGGAGGCCGCCATAGAGTATTGTGCCTCGACTGCCGTTTTCATATCCGGTGTGAGTACGGGAGGAGCGACGATCACCTTGTTCGAAGGTATCGGCACATCCTTCTGAGGGGGTGTCTCGTTTTGGCTACAGGCTCCTAACGTCAGGAGGCCAAGCCCGAGAAGTCCAAAGAATCTGTTCATAATTCTTAGATTTGAGGTTAGTATTATTTAACAAGGATATGTTCCTAAATAACAAGGACATTTTCCCGATTAAATCAATTCCAAAGCAGATAACGGCATTTACTCAATTAGCTTGCTCTTTCGTTTGCAAATTTACAAATTGAAATCTATTAATCCAAATTTTCGCACAAAAAATCAAAAAATCGGCGAAAAAGATATGGGTTCCCATTTTACATACAGCAAGGCGTGGATGCCTCCGGGCATCCACGCCTTGCTGTATGTAGGGACGTGGCGTGCCACGTCCGGCATCACGCCAGGCGGCGGAGAATCTCGCAGACGAGCTTCCAGTATTCAGCCACGGAGGGGATGTTGCACTTCTCGCTCGGAGAGTGTATATCCTTCAGCGTGGGACCGAAACTGATCATGTCGAGACCGGGCATCTTCTCCAGGAAGAGGCCGCACTCCAGTCCGGCGTGAAGGGCCTCGATGCGGGGCTTGTGGCCGAAGAGATCCTCGAAGCTCGATTCGGCCACTTTCAGCACGTGCGAATCAGGGTTGGGAGCCCACCCGGTGTAGGTGTCGTCAAATTCCACGCTGCCCCCGATCATCGTGAAGAGGGCCTTGACGCGGTCGGCGATCTCATCGCGGCGGGAGTCAACGGATGAACGCTGGTGGACGGTCACGACTATATCCTCACCCTCCATCTTGATGGAGGCGAGATTGCAGGAGGTCTCCACAAGGCCCTCCACGGCGAGCGACATTCCCTGCACGCCGTTGGGGCAGGCGAAGACGGCGCTGATTATCTGCATGGCCTTCTCCGGGGCGATGACCGTAGCCGGCGCCTCCGTCTCGGGAGCATCGAAGGTGAAGTCCTTACCCTCGGCGAGAAGGTATTCGGCATGAATCATGTCGCTGAATTCCTCCACATACTTGTCAAACGCCGCCGCGTCTTCCGGCTTCACGCCCACAATGGCCCATGCCTCGCGGGGGATAGCATTGGCGAGGTTGCCGCCGTCGATGGCTCCGAGGCTGAGATCCCACTTGCGCGAGGCCTCCCAGAGGAAGCGGCACAGCTGCTGGTTGGCGTTGCCGCGTCCGAGATTGATCTCCATTCCGGAGTGGCCACCCTTGAGATGGTCGATATGCACGCGGCGCCAGACGAGTCCGGCGGGAGCGGCCTCCGTGGTGTAAGGCACGCGGGCTATGGTCACCTTTCCTCCGGCGCAACCGATGACGAGCTGTCCGTGCTCCTCGCTGTCGAGATTGAGCAGGATGTCACCCTCCACGAATCCGGGCTGCAGACCGTTGGCTCCGATCAGACCCTGCTCCTCATCTACGGTGAAGAGGGCCGTCAGCGGGCCGTGCACGAGCGAATCGTCAAGCAGCACGGCCATGGCCGTTGCGCATCCCATGCCGTTGTCGGCTCCGAGGGTGGTGCCGTCGGCCTTAACCCAGTCGCCGTCCACGATGGTGGTGATGGGGTCGGTGAGGAAGTCATGCTTCTTGTCGCCGCGCTTCTCGGCCACCATGTCCTGATGGCCCTGGAGAATCACGGCCGGGGCATTCTCATGGCCCGGAGTGGCGGGCTTGGTCATGGCCACATTGCCCACCTCATCCGTCTTGACGGGTATGTTGTGGCGCTCGGCCCACTCCACCAGAAAGCGGAGCATCTTGTCCAGATGATGGGTGGGACGCGGCACCTTGGTGATTTCATCAAAACACTCCCACACGAGGCGGGGTTGAAGATCTGTGATTTTCATGATATAGATATATTGCTTCTGATTATTGCTTTGCTTCTGATTCTTTTTCCAGCTTCTTGTATTTGGCGTAGGCTTCGGCCATGCGCCTGTGATACCCCTTGCGGGCGTAGGAGGCACCGTTGTATTTGCGAGAGAAGGAGGCCCAGTCGCGGGCCTTGAGGTCGGGGAGCATTCCGGTGTTGGTGATGAAGGCGGCGAAGAGCTCGAGCTGCTCGAGTTCGGAATAGGACATCAGGTCGACAAACTCCCCGATGCTGTTGCATCCGCACTTGCTGTAGTTGAAGCCTCCTATCTGAAACATTCCCCAGAATGTGCCGAGGTTGGCGGCCTCGGCGTTGCTCTTGCGCGCCTTGACGAGTTGCGTCCACTCCTGCAGGGCATATCCCTTGAGTCCCGCGGGCACGGTGTCCGCCGCGCCTCCGCCCCCTTTGCGGGCTTTGAAGCGGGCATACATCTTGCTGTCGAAATTGATGACCGGCACTCCGGGGGCCCAGAAGCCCTTCATGGATTTCCCTGCCTCGATGTCCACCACGGCGCGGATGGCGGCCACCTCCACGCCTAACTCATCGGCCACCTTGCGGAAATCGGCATCGGTGAGTCCGGTGTAGCGCGTGTCCGGCTCCTCCTGGGCCTGCACACTGTCAAGGGGGGCGTGCATACGCGGGGAGGAGGGGGCGGGCGACGTAGCGTCACACCGCCCCGCCCCGCATACTAGCGCGGCGGCCACAGCGACCCAGGCCGCTGCTCCGAGCCACACCATGCGCCTCATACGCCGGCCACCTTTTCAAGCACGCGGCAGAGGTGCTTCCAGAATTTCTCCGTGGTCGGGATGTTGAGCTTCTCGTCCGGGGAGTGAACTCCGGTCATGGTCGGGCCGAAGCTCACCATGTCGAGGTGCGGGTAGCGCGTCAGGAAGAGTCCGCACTCAAGTCCGGCATGGATGGCCTTGATGGCGGGCTTCACGCCGAAGAGTTCCTCGTAGGCCTCGGCGGAAATCTTCATGATCGGAGACTCCATGTTGGGTGCCCATCCGGGATAGCCGTCGGAGTGGCTGATCTCGGCGCCGGCAAGCTGGAAGTGAGCCTCCACCTGGCCGGCGATGTCGGCCTTGCGCGACTCCACGGAGCTGCGCTGCGAGGTGGTGACGCGGATCTTGTCGTCGTCGATCATCTTGACGGCGGCCAGGTTGGTGGAGGTCTCCACGAGACCCTCCAGGTCACGGCTCATGCTGTATACGCCGTGAGGGGCACTGTAAAGGGCGCGCACCAAGGCGAGGGAGGTCTTCGAGTCGATGCAGTATTCGGGACGCTCCACCTGCTCGATGACGAGATTCATGTTCGGCTCCACGCCCTTGTATTCGTTGCGTATCTCCTCGGCATAGCGGTTGAGATGACGCACCACGGCCTGATGGTGTTCGGAGTTGATGCCGAACACGGCCTCGGCCTCGCGCGGGATGGCGTTGCGCAGGTTGCCGCCGTTGAAGGAGGCCACCTCGATATCCCACTGCTGCGAACATTCCCAGATGAAGCGGGCGATGACCTTGTTGGCGTTGGCGCGTCCCAGATGGATGTCGCCGCCGCTGTGGCCGCCCAAAAGGCCGTTCACGCTGACGCGCAGGTAGATGAAATGCTCGGGCGAGAGGCTGCGGCTGTATTTGAAGATGGCTGTGGTGTCGATGCCGCCGGCGCAGCCCACGAATATCTCGCCGTCATCCTCGGAGTCGAGGTTGATGAGGATTTTGCCCGAGAGCATGTCGTCGCCGAGATTCTGCGCTCCCTCCAGGCCGATCTCCTCGTTGATGGTGAAGAGGGCCTCTACGGGACCGTGCTTGAGGTCGGGGTCGATCATCACGGCCAGCGCGGCCGCCATGCCAATGCCGTTGTCGGCGCCCAGGGTGGTGCCCTTGGCCTTAACCCAGTCGCCGTCCACGTAGGTCTCGATGGGATCCTTCATGAAGTCATGCTCCACGTCGCCGTTCTTCTCGGCCACCATGTCCATGTGGGCCTGAAGCACCACTACGGGCGCTCCCTCCAGGCCGGGAGTAGCCTCCTTGCTCATCACCACGTTGCCGCAGTCATCGGTCTTGGCCTTGATGCCGTGCTTCTTGGCGAAGTCAAGCAGATAGGCGCGTATCTGCTCCTCGTGACACGAGGGGCGGGGCACTTTGGTTATCTCATCGAAGCAGCGCCAGATAAGCTCCGGCTTCAGATCTTTTACTTCCATTGGTCTGTACTTGTATTGATTTGAGGTTAATGTATTCTTCTCAGCTTAATGTATTCTTCTGTGTCGGGGACCGATCCCCCAAACGTCTTGCGCTTCAAAGATACAATTTTTTCATCAAGCCACCAAATTTCATCCCGTTTTATCGTCCCGAAGACACGCGAAGTATTAAAAAACGTGAAATTAGGGACGCAAAAGGCGTATATTCGGGATATTTATGTTATTTTTGCGCCGTTTTCCCCTCCCGCAAAAGGAGGTGCTTACCCGCGCATAATATCAAAAACACTCTCATACATATCATGAAAAGAAATTTCTTTTCCGCTCTTGCCATATTCACGGCTCTTTCGTTAGGCATCGGCGTGACATCCTGCTCCGAAAAGAAGGAGGAGGCCAAACCCGCCCCCAAGAAGGTCGAGAAGAAGGCCGACCCCTCCCGCCAGCTCCCCAACTACCGCTATGTCGATCTCGACAGCGTGCTGAGCCGCTACAACCTCGCCAAGGACTACAACGAGGAGATTCTCCGTATGCAGACCAGCATGGAGTCTGAGGTGAAGCGCCACGAAAGCTCCATCCAGAGCCTCGCCACGCAGATGCAGAACAAGATGCAGAACAACACATACCTCTCGCGCGAGAGCTATGACGCCGACCAGAAGAAACTCGCCTCCATGCAGGCCAATGCCGAGAAATCCGTGGGTACGCTCCAGCAGAATTTCCAGGCCACGGCCCTGAAGGCCCAGCAGACGGTCAATGACTCCATCGAGAACTACATCAAGGAGTATAACGCCTCAAAGGGATATGACGCCATCTTCTTCAAGGCGGCCACCCTCTATATAGATCCCGAGCTCGACATCACCGATGAAGTGGTGGAGGGTCTCAACGCCCGCTATAATAAGGTGAAGAAATAATTCGACACCCCCTGCACGGCCATACACGCTCCGGGAAAAACACTTTTCGCCCGGAGCGCGTTCTATTTCATGAAAACACCCTCTTCATCCGGCTGCGGCAGGACGGAGTTCAAGTACACCATAAAATGATTGAAGACAATATAATCAATAAGGAGACCAACGAGCGCACCGTCCTCGTGGGCCTCGTCACCCAGCAGCAGTCGGCGGCGAAGGTCGACGAATATCTTGACGAACTCGAGTTTCTCGCCCACACCGCCGGGGCGCAGACGGTGAAGCGATTCATCCAGAAGACCGACTGGCCTAATCCGCGCACCTACGTGGGCAAAGGAAAGCTCGAGGAGATACGCCAGTATGTGGAGGCGGAGGACATCGGTCTGGTGATTTTCGACGACGACCTCTCCCCCAAACAGGTGGCCAACATCGAGAAGGAGCTGAAGGTCAAGATCCTCGACCGCACGAGCCTCATCCTCGACATCTTCGCCAACCGCGCCCAGACCGCCACGGCACGCACCCAGGTGGAACTGGCGCAGTATCAGTATCTCCTGCCGCGCCTCACCCGCATGTGGACCCACCTGGAGCGCCAGCGCGGCGGCATCGGCATGAGAGGCCCCGGCGAGACCCAGATTGAGACCGACCGACGCATAATCCTCGACAAGATCTCCCGGCTCAAGGAGGAACTCAAGGCCATCGACCGCCAGAAGAGCATACAGCGCAAGAACCGCGGAAAGCTCACGCGCGTGGCCCTGGTGGGATACACCAACGCCGGAAAGTCCACGCTCATGAATCTCCTGAGCAAGTCCGAGGTCTTCGCCGAAAACAAGCTCTTCGCCACGCTCGACACCACCGTGCGCAAGGTCATCATTGACAATCTCCCCTTCCTGCTCACCGACACCGTGGGCTTCATCCGCAAGCTCCCCACGCACCTGGTGGAGTCGTTCAAGTCAACGCTCGACGAGGTGCGCGACGCCGACCTGCTGGTCCATGTGGTGGATGTGTCGCATCCGCAGTTTGAGGAACAGATCGAGGTGGTCAACCGCACCCTGGCCGATGTCTGCGGTCCCGACAAGAAGCCCATGATAATGGTCTTCAACAAGATAGACGCTTTCCAATACACCCCCAAGGAGCCCGACGACCTCACGCCGCGCACTCGCGAGAACATACCCCTCGAGGAGTTTCGCGACACATGGATGGCCCGCATGGACAACAATTGCGTCTTCATCTCGGCCAAGGAGAAAATCAATATCGACGAGCTGAAGGAAATCCTCTATCAGAAAGCCAAGGAGATTCACACCGAGCGCTTCCCCTACAATGATTTCCTCTTCCAGAAGTATGACCAGGACCTCCCGGAGAATGAGGGAGCGACCGACATCACCGGCAACGTCACCGACATCAGCGACAACGACCATGAATGATTTCTCGAAGATAAGCGCCGCTCCCGCCTCCCCTGTCTCCGGCACGGGGCGCCGTACACTCGAATGGTGGGAGATACAGCAGCTCGAAAAGCAGGGGTGCACCGCAGATGACTGGCAGCGCGTGACGGTGAGGGACACTACCGATCTGACCCGCATACGCAATGTGGTGTTCGCGGGCAGCGTGTCGCTCGGCGCCTTGGCCCCGGGAGCCGGAAGCCTCTCCTCCACGCGCCTGACGGATGTGGAGATAGCCGACGGCGCGACGGTGCGCGAGGTGCCGGGAGGCGTGGCCCGCTGCCGCGTGGGCGAGGGCGCCGTGATCGAGAATACGGCCCGCGTCTCTTTCGAACGCGAGTCCCCCTGCGGCGTGGGCACGATGGTGGCCGTGCTCGACGAGACCGGCTCGCGCCCGGTGAAGATATATCCCGGACTCTCGGCCCAGATGGCCGTGCTCATGGCCCGTATGCCCCGCGAGGCCGAGGAGAAATTCATACCCCTGGTGGAGGAGGCCATCGAGTCGATGGAACTCCCCCTCGGGACGATAGGAGCCGGGGCCGTGATACGCGACTGCGGCCCTCTCATCGATGTGAGCGTATGGCCCGGAGCCATAATCGAGGGATCCTCCTCGCTGCGCAACGGCTGCGTGGTCAACAATGCCGCATCCTCGCGCTCTCTGGCCTACGTGGGCCACGGCGTGGACGCCGAGAATTTCATCATAGAGGATGGTCGCGTGACGGCCGGCGCCATCCTGCGCAACTGCTACGTGGGGCAGGGAGCCGAAATCGACAAGGGATTCACGGCCCACGATTCCCTCTTCTTCGCCAACTGCTCGATGGAGAACGGCGAAGCCTGCGCCGTGCTGGCCGGACCCTATTCGGTGTCGATGCACAAGTCCACGCTCCTCATAGGATGCCAGACCTCGTTCATGAACGCCGGGTCGGCCACCAACCAGTCCAACCACATGTACAAGCTCGGCCCCGTGCACTGGGGGATACTGGAGCGCGGGGTCAAGACCTCCTCCAATTCCTATCTGATGCTCGGCGCCACCATAGGGGCCTTCTCCCTGCTCATGGGCGACCACAAGACCCACCCCGATTCCTCCGAGTTTCCCTTCTCCTACCTCTTCGGCGACGACAAGGGGGCCACGGTGGTGGTGCCCGCCATGATGCTCCGCTCCTGCGGCCTGCTGCGCGACGAGAAGAAGTGGCCCACGCGTGACCGCCGCCTCAAGCGACGCCTCCCGCTGCTGGACCGCATCAATTTCCCGGTGCTCAACCCCGTGACCGTACACCGTATGCTCCTGGCCATCGACGTGATAGCCGAGCTTCTGACCCGCCCCGCCGACGACGACCGCTACCTGCGATACAAGGGTATGAAAATCAGCCGCGCCTCCCTGGAGCGGGCACGCATGATCTACATACTGGCCATCTTCAAGTATCTCCACACGCGTCTGGGCTCAGGCCTCATCCCCGCCCCTCCGGTCGACGATGCGGGCGAACCCCTTCCCCCGGCCCTTTGGCTTGACCTCGGCGGCCAGCTCATCGAGCGCGAGACCCTCGACGAGGTGTGCGCGGCTGACAGCGTGGCCCGCATGGAGGAAATCCTGTCCACGGCCTTCGCCCAATACGAGGAGAGGGAACTGCGCTGGATAGCCTCCCGATTCGGGGAGTGGTGGCGCGAGCGCCAGGACCGCATCCCCGTCGAGGCCGCGAGATTCGACGAGATGGTGGACGAGGACCGCGAGTCATACCGCGCAAACCTCGCCGCCGAGAACGCCCGCCAGAGCCTCGTGCGCCCCCGCTGACATCCCTGCCGCGGCGGCAAAAATCCCCGGGAGGGGCCGATATGCTTAAAAAATCATATTATTGAGCAAAATAATCGGTTGAGTTAGTGAAAATTCCGAAAGTTTTCACTAACTTTGCCGCGCCGTGGGCACGAAGTGGCCCCGGAAGCACAATTAACCCTATTTATTAACCCTTTTTTTAATGACTGAATCAAAAGTTCAATCACCCATCGAAGATTTCGACTGGGCAGCCTATGAATCAGGCGAAACAGCTGGTTCGAAGAGCCGCGAGGAGATCGAAAAGACCTACGACCGCACTCTTACCACAGCTAAAGACAACGAAGTAGTGACCGGCGTCGTGAAGTCCATCTCCAAGCGTGAGGTGCGCGTAGACATCGGCATGAAATCGGACGCCATCATCCCCGTAAGCGAGTTCCGCTACAATCCCGACCTCAAGGTCGGCGACGAGGTGGAGGTCTTCATCGAGGCCCTTGAGGACAAGAACGGTCAGCTCCGCCTTTCCCACAAGAAAGCCTGCCAGACCCGCAGCTGGGACCGCGTCAACCAGGCCCTCGAAAACGACGAAATCATCAAGGGATATGTCAAGAGCCGCACCAAAGGCGGCATGATCGTCGACATCTTCGGCATCGAGGCTTTCCTCCCCGGCTCGCAGATCGACGTGCGCCCCATCCGCGACTATGACGTATTCGTTGACAAGACCATGGAATTCAAGGTTGTGAAGATCAACCAGGAATACAAGAACGTGGTTGTCTCCCACAAGGCCCTCATCGAGGCCGAACTGGAGGCACAGAAGAAAGAAATCATCTCCAAGCTCGAGAAGGGTCAGGTGCTCGAGGGCAAGGTCAAGAACATCACCCCCTACGGCGTATTCGTCGACCTGGGCGGCGTAGACGGCCTCGTCCACATCACCGACCTGAGCTGGGGCCGCGTCTCCGATCCCCGCGAAGTCGTGGAGCTCGACCAGGACATCAAGGTCGTCATCATTGACTTCGACGACGAGAAGAAGCGCATCGCCCTCGGCCTCAAGCAGCTCATGCCCCATCCCTGGGATAGCCTCGACCCCAACATCAAGGTCGGCGACCACATCAAGGGCCGCGTAGTCGTTATGGCTGACTACGGCGCATTCGTTGAGGTGCAGCCCGGTGTGGAGGGTCTTATCCACGTCTCCGAAATGAGCTGGAGCCAGCACCTGCGCAGCGCCCAGGACTTCCTCAAGGTGGGCGACGAGGTGGAAGCCGTAATCCTCACCCTCGACCGCGAGGACCGCAAGATGAGCCTCGGCATCAAGCAGCTCAAGAACGACCCCTGGGAGAACATCGAGACCAAGTATGCCATCGGCTCCCGCCACACCGCCAAGGTGCGTAACTTCACCAACTTCGGCGTCTTCGTGGAAATCGAAGAGGGCGTGGACGGTCTCATCCACATCTCCGACCTGAGCTGGACCAAGAAGATCAAGCACCCCTCCGAGTTCACTTCCGTAGGAAGCGACATCGAGGTGCAGGTGCTCGAAATCGACAAGGACAACCGTCGCCTCAGCCTCGGCCACAAGCAGCTTGAGGACAACCCCTGGGAGGCTTTCGCCGGCACATTCACCGTCGGCTCCATCCACGAGGGCACTGTCATCGAGGTTATGGACAAGGGCGCAGTCATCGCCCTCGAAGGTGGCGTGGAAGGCTTCGCGACTCCCAAGCACCTCGTCAAGGAGGATGGCTCCCAGGCCAAGCTCGGCGACAAGCTCAACTTCAAGGTCATCGAGTTCAACAAGGACTCCAAGCGCATCATCCTCTCCCACAGCCGCATCGCTGAAGACGCCACCAAGGCAGAGGCCCGCGCCGCCCGCGCCGCTTCGCGCCGCGCTCCCCGCAAGGAGGAAGAGCCCGTTGTCGCTCCCGCCATCGAGAAGACCACTCTCGGCGACCTCAGCGCCCTCCAGGCCCTTAAGGAGCAGCTCGCACAGGCCGAGAAGAACTCCTGATCAACCCCCCTTTTACACCGAATATCCTGCCGGATGCCCCCTCTTCGGGGCCTCCGGCGCTTTTTTTGCACCCTGACACTCACTTTTCCGCCCCGCGATATAGACGGTTCCAAACATTTTTACTACTTTTACACCAAATTTTCACCACACCCCCGATATGACACGACGTTTCATCATTACCACAGCCATCTGCTGCTTGCTCCTCGCCCTCCCGGCCCACGCCGGAGCCAAAGGTTGGGAGCCGGTCAAGACGGAACGCTCCGACACCAGATCGGTGGTCAGGACTTCCGAAATCGAGATCCTCGCCGCCAAAGGCGTGATCCTCGTGGCCACTTCCTCGCAGGTCTCCGTCAAGGTCTTCACCATCCTCGGACAGCCCATCGCCCAGGCCACCCTCCAGCCCGGCACTCACCAGCTCCAGCTCCCCGCCCACGGCATCTACATAGTCAAGGTCGGAGACCTCACATGCAAGGTGGCTGTCTGACCCGACCCCGCTCCATAAACCCGACCCCAAAATACACTCAAACATACCAAACTTAAATCTGATAAACGATGAAAGAGACTGAAATCGACTGGGCCAATCTCACATTCTCCTACATGCCCACTGACTACAACGTGCGCTGCGTCTACAAAGACGGCAAATGGGGTGAGATCCAGGTAAGCGATTCCGAATACGTGCCCCTCCACATAGCCGCCTCCTGCCTCCACTACGGTCAGGAATCCTTCGAGGGCCTCAAGGCCTTCCGCGGCAAGGACGGCAAGGTCCGCATCTTCCGCATGGAAGAGAACGCCAAGCGCTTCATCCGCTCCGCCGAGGGCATCTCCATGCAGCCGATGCCCGTGGAACTCTTCTGCGAGATGGTGCGCAAGGTCGTGAAGCTCAACGAGCGCTTCATCCCCCCCTACGGCACCGGTGCCTCCCTCTACATCCGTCCCCTCGAAATCGGCATCTCCGCCCGCGTCGGCGTGAAGCCCGCCACGGAATACATGGTAATCATGCTCGTATCCCCCGTAGGCCCCTACTTCAAGGATGGCTTCAAGCCCACCAAGGTCTGCATGTCCCGCGAGTATGACCGCGTGGCCCCCAAGGGCACCGGCTCCATCAAGGTCGGCGGAAACTACGCCGCCTCCCTCAACGCCGGCGAGAAGGCCCATGACCTCGGCTACTCCGTGATGCTCTACATCGACCCCAAGGAGAAGAAATACCTCGACGAGTGCGGAGCCGCAAACTTCTTCGGCATCAAGGGTAACTCCTACATCACCCCCGCCTCCGACTCCATCCTCCCCTCCATAACCAACATGAGCCTCACGCAGCTCGCCGAAGACCTCGGCATGACCGTGGAGCGCCGCCACATCCCCGTGGAGGAGATCTCCACATTCGATGAAGTGGGCGCATGCGGCACCGCAGCCGTCATCTCCCCCATCGGCGTCATCGACGACATCGACAACGGCAACCACTACACCTTCGGCACCGAAGGCGTGGCCGGACCCAAGTCCACCGCCCTCTACAACAAACTCCGAGGCATACAGTATGGCGAGGAGGAGGACGTGCACGGATGGTGCGAGGTGCTCGACATCTGATCGATTACCCCTCCCACACACATACCCCCGACGGGATGCGCCCAGGCGCATCCCGTCTCCATATCCCCCTTCCCAATCCCGGCCATGACTCTTAAAATAGCAGATATACTCACCCGTTTCTACACCCCCGGCACCCCCCTTTACGACACCCTCGTGCTCCACAGCGAGGCTGTCGCCCGCAAAGCCCTGCATTGCCTTGAGGCCCGGCGCATACACGCCGACGCCGACTTCATCTATGAAGCCGCCATGCTCCACGACATCGGCATTATACACACCCACGCCCCCTCGATCCACTGCACAGGCCCCCTCCCCTACATCTGCCACGGCATCGAGGGTCGCAAAATGCTCGACGACCTCGCGCTCCACCGCCATGCCCTCGTCTGCGAGCGCCACACCGGCGCCGGCCTCACTGTAGACGATATCATCGCGCAGAATTTCCCCCTTCCCCGGCGCGACATGACACCCCGCACAGTGGAGGAGCGCCTCGTGTGCTATGCCGACAAATTCTTCAGCAAATCAGGCAACCTCACCGCCGAAAAGCCCCTCGACCGCGTCATAGCCTCCATGGAGGCCCACGGCCCCGATACCCTCGCCCGCTTCCTCGCCCTCCACGAAGAATTCGCCCCCTGACCCCATTAACATATTTTTTATCCCGCTATAAGATTTTTTTTACTAACTTTGCGGTTCAGAACCAAGTTTTCCATAAACACTTGAGGCGGTTTTTCCTCTACATAGCGCTGCTCACCCTCCTTGCAGCCGGTTTCGCTGCGAGTGCCATCCCCGGCGCCCGCCCGCAAGACCTGCCCCAATCCCCCGCTCCAGGCACATATAAAAAAATTACCCGGCCGGCGAATAAATAGGGTGTGATATCGGGTGTAGCGCTAGAATTTAAAAA